>JAHEKQ010000022.1 GCA_024638265.1 Flammeovirgaceae bacterium | reverse complement strand
AAGGACAAGATTGACAGCCTCCTATTATACCAGTTCAGACAAAGGTACACGTGATTACCTCTATGGTGGTGACCGTGCAGGTGCACGTTATTACAGGGTCATGCAGACCGATGCCAGCGGTGGAGACTTTGATCCCCGATACAATCCACGTTATGACTACCAGACTGCATTCCAGATCAACCCGTTCGTAAAAGCAGGCGGACTTGAGTTCTTCGGAATTTTTGAAACTGTTGCCAATGGTGACGATACCGATGGTGGTGGATTCACTCAACTTGGTGCGGAATTACTCTACAGATTGGGTGGAAATGAACAGTATTACCTTGGATTCCGCTACAATGATGTCAAAGGGGAACTCAATGATGGTGACCCCGAAAGACAAATCACCAGAACTAATTTCGGTGGTGGCTGGTACATCACAGAAAACATGCTTCTCAAACTCGATGTAGTAAATAATACTTACAGCGGTGATGCTTGGATCGGTGGCCGGTTTGAGGATGGAAAATTCAACGGATTTGTCCTCGAAGCCGTACTTGGATTCTAGAAGGTACCTGAACAATTTGTCAATAATAATCCCGGGTGAAAGCCCGGGATTTTTTTATTTATAATAGAAAAACTCCATGTAGATATGGAGTTATCTACTGTGGGCCCTACTGGATTAATTTCATTGATCTATTGTGCACCGAGGTCAGAATGAAAGCTCATTCTCTTACGAGAATTATGGGCTTTTCTTGTCACTCATCTGAGCAAGCTCGATTCATGCCAATAAAAAAGCCCAACACTATGTGTTGAGCTTTCATTTTCTAGTGGGCCCTACTGGATTCGAACCAGTGACCCCCTGCTTGTAAGGCAGGTGCTCTGAACCAGCTGAGCTAAGAGCCCGTTTGGGAGTGCAAATGTAGTATAGAATTCAATTTCTGCAAACACTTAACTTGAAGACTTTTTGATTGTACTATGTGAACAAATCTCCTTACCATCTTCCCTCCATCTTCCACCATTCTTCATCCACCATCCACCCATTTACCCATCTACTCATCCACCCATTCACTCATCCACCCATTTACCCATCTACTCATCCACCCATTCACTCATCCACCCATTCACTCATCCACCCATTCACTCATCCACCTACTCATCTTTGCTCAACTTCAACGGACTGATCGCATCACCCCAGTAAATGGTTCTGTGAGGGAATGGGATCTCAATGTTCTCCTTGTCGAAGGCTTTTTTCAATCGGCCATTAAATTCACGGCCGACATTCCATTGCTCGATTGGTTTGGTCTTAATACGGGCACGTATCACCAGGGCACTGTCGCCAAACTTGTCTAATCCGAATATTTCGAGGGGTTCCAGGATCTTTTCTTCAAAAATTTCGTCCTTTTGAAGGTCTTCTCCCACTTGAGCGATTACTTTTTTCACCCTATCGAGGTCTTCCTTATACGCCACCCCTATATCAAAAACCATGGCGGACCACTCCTTGGTCATATTGGCCAGCGTATTGACCTTTCCGTTCTGGAAAATATGAACTACCCCCGAGAAATCGCGGAGTGTTATGGTCCTCAAGGTAATTTCTTCGACAAGACCGCCGGTTCCGTTGATAACAGCTACGTCACCTTCCCTAACCTGGTTTTCAAACAACATGAAAAACCCTGATATAAAGTCACGCACCAGTTCCTGGGCACCGAAACCAACGGCCAGACCGGCAATACCGGCACTTGCAAGGAGCGGGCCAATGTTCAAGCCCAACTTGGTCAGGAAAATCAGTATAAATACGGAATAGATGATAATTTTTCCCACCTGCCTGATGATATTCGACAGGGTAGTGATACGCTTTTCTTTCTCAAGGGCGTCCTCTTCCTCATTCAACTTCTGGGTTGCCTTGATCATTCCCTTCTGTATTCTCCGCATCAGCTTATTGAAAAGCCAGATGGAAATGAACATCAGGACGATGATCAGCAGGGCAGAAGGAAGGGTATTGATAAACCATTCGATACCCCTGTTAAGGGTGTCTTTCCAGAATTCTTCCGTTAAATACTTATCCATAAATGTGTTTTATATGTTTACCGGGCTGCAAATATATAATACAAGAACTATATCAAACTACAAGGCATTTACGTTATATCCCTTAGGTTCGATCTATTTTTTTAACTTTACATCGACGTAACCCTGTGTTGAAAAAACTATACAAGATTCTGCGAAGGGTATTTTTTTACGTACTCTTCATACTGATCGTTCTCGTTTCAGCGGGGATGCTCTCTCTCTATTTTTACGGCGATAAGATAAAGTCTCACATAGTCAGGAATTTCAATGAGAACATCAACACGCCTATCGGGGTATCGTCAGTGGATATTGATGCCACCAGCAATTTCCCATTTGTCACGATCCTGTTTGCCGATGTGGATATCAAGGAAAGCTACAAGTTCAGCGAGAATTCGCTGTTGACGGCAGAATCAATAGAATGCCGATTGAACCCGTTGAACCTGATACGTGGCGACTACACCATTCACAGCCTGATCATCAATGATGGAATGGTTGATTTCAGGGTAAACCGCAGCGGAGAAATCAATTACCAGATTACCAAATCCTCAGGGGAAAGGGGTGAGAGAACGGCCTTTGAAATAAACCGGTTTATACTTAAAAACATGAAGGTTAATTGGAATCACCAACCAAAGGCGCAGGATTTCGGGTTTTTCAGCGAAGACCTGGAGGCAACTATTGAGCAGGGGGATTCAAGCCTGGTCATAGCACTTGAAGGTATTGTGGAGATCAACAAGTTTCGATTCAATAAGAATGGATTTATTGAGGGTAGGAAGTTCAGGACCAGTGCGGCACTGGACTATTTCAACGACACGGGTCGTATCCGGGTGAACAATTCCACCCTTTCGCTGAATGAGGCAGACTTTGAGGGATCGGGCACTTATGATCCCTCTAAAAATGGCAGGGTCGATTTTAATCTCTCAGGAAAAAATACGACGATTCAAAACCTTGTTTCACTCTTGCCGGAGGGGGTAGCAAAGACACTTTCCGATTATAAAAGCGATGGGGAGGTTTATTTTGATCTGAAACTTGAAGGAAACCTGAATTCCGATGAGTACCCTTCTTTAAATAGCACTTTTGGGGTATCAGGTGCCCGGATTACCTACCCGCCTACCGGAAAGAGTATCACGAACGCGAGCTTCGATGGGGTGTATAAAAGTAAGTCTATCAATGATCTTAAAACGGCAGAGGTGTCGATCAGTAATTTTACGGGTACCCTTGACGATCGGCCTTTGAAGGGCAATTTGAGGGTTAGGGATTTTACGGACCGAAAAGTGGATCTAACACTTGCAGGGGAATTTATGGTGCCTTCCCTGATGGAGTTTATCCCGCAGAAGATAATCACAGGCTCTGAAGGGGAGGTACAGCTTGATATCAATTTCAGTGGCAGGTTGAAAGACCTGGAAAAATTAGCGACCATCAATCGGGTGAGTTCTGATGGCCAGATCACACTCAGGGATGTGGGCTTTACTATTGAAAATATTAATCAGTCATTCAATGAATTGAATGGCATACTTCTTTTCAACAAGAATACCATTGCCATGCAAGGCCTGTCAGGCAGATTTGGTGATAGTGATTTTCGGCTGGATGGTGAGATCAGTAATATGCTTTCCTACCTGTTGATGGACAACCAGCCATTGAGACTTAAAGCTTCATTGAAATCCACACAAGTGGATATGGATCAACTACTGGCGGCACGTACTGGAAAGCAGGAGGGAAGCTACTCACTCTACTTCTCACCTTACCTGAACCTGGAATTCGACTGCCAGGTGGGATCTGTAAAATTCAGGAGATTCAGCGGTACTAACCTCTCAGGGGTTCTGAAAATAAAAGATCAACTCGCCATGCTGCAGAAAATAAAGTTCAACGAGATCGGCGGAGACGTTTTCCTGGAAGGTCTTGTAGACACAAAAGGGGAGACAGTAGATGTGTTGACAAAATTCAATACCTCGGGCATTCATGTCGACAGCCTTTTCTATGTGTTCGATGATTTCGGGCAGGACTTCCTGTTAAGCAGTAATTTGAGAGGTCGCGTCACCAGTAATGTGAGAGCAGATATGCGTTTTACCAGGGACCTCCTGTTTATACCCCAAAGCCTCGTGGCGGATATGAATGTGAGCATTGAAGGGGGAGAACTCAACCGCTTTGAGCCCATCCAGGAATTGTCGCGGTTCATCCCTGATGACAGCCTTCAGTATCTGAGATTCAGCAACCTCGAAAATGAAATACATGTTGAAAACCAGGTGATTTACCTTCCGAGAATGGAAGTAAAATCAAATGTCACCAGTATTACAATCGGTGGTACTTATACGTTTGATCACCGGATAAATTTTAAGATTGTCGCCCCTTTAGTGCATACACGTAAGATTGACAAGGATGAGGTATTTGGGGCAATTGAGGATGATGGCACAGGCGTGCCGAAAATTCACTTGTTATTGACAGGAACGGCAGATGATTATATCGTCGCCCTTGATAAGCAGGGAATGAAAAACCAGATGGTCACAAGCCTGAAAAACGAGGTGAAGGAATTGAAGGAGGCATTTAAGAAAAAAAGTCAGGACAAGAAGAAGAAGCTGGTATTGGATGAGGATGAATTTTTTGATTGGGAAGATAATAACCAGCGCTAGAAACCCAGGATGCTTTTGTACTTCTCTGCATTATTCAGAATCCCGATCGATTCGTCGATCCACTCATCGTTATCCAGCGTTGATTCTACCACGCCGGTCTCGAAGTAATACCTCTGAATAATCTCTTTCTGAAGTTCTTTTCGAATGAGCTCTCGGTGCCGTTCATAATCCTTTCCCTTGAGTTCAAGCAATTGATCGCCAAGCGAGGTCATGCTTTGGTTAACATAGTCAAGGTATTTCTCTTGGGCAGCTGTTTCCTTAAGTGACTCAATTTCACTTTCAAGTTGTGTGGAATATTTGAACTCACGTCGGTCCATGTAATTCCTGAACTCAGAAAGCAATCGATCGTCCACTTCAAATTCCCTGGGCCCGGGGATTGAATCGTTTTCATTTCGGAACCTGGTGGCAAAATCAAAAATAACGAGGTCGCTGGTAAGTGACTTGAGCAATGGAGGCATAATCTCTCCCCGTTTGAGTACATCCGGGTCAACACCCCCGCCATCAAATACCACCCGGCTGTTCCTTGTATAAAATTTCTGTTTCAGGCTATCGGGCACTTTTCCCACGCTGCCATCTGCCTGCCGATTGGAATAGTCAAGTGCCTGGATGCACCGCCCGCTGGGTGTATAGTATTTGGCGGTAGTTACTTTCAATTGTGCATTGTAGGATAGAGGAAAAAAACCTTGAACCAGTCCTTTACCGAAGGATTTTGTTCCAAGGATCACCGCACGGTCATAGTCCTGCAAGGTACCCGCTACAATTTCAGAGGCTGAGGCACTTCTTGAATTCACCAAGACTACCAGGGGGATTTCTGTATCAGTAGCAGACTGGAGTGTGGAATAAGTCCGGTTATTTTCCACAATCTTTCCCCGTGTCGTAACTACCTCATTTCCCCTTGGAACAAAAATGTTGACTATGCTGATCGCTTCATTGAGTAGTCCACCACCATTTCCCCTAAGGTCGAGGATAATACCCTTTGCGCCTTTTTCCTTTAAATCGATCACCGCATTACGGACTTCACGCGCTGCCTTAAAACTGAATATGGATAATTTGATATAGCCGATATCACCGGGGAGCATGAGGAATGTAGATACATTTTTCCTTTCTAATCTGGTCCTTGGGACTGTGATTTTAATGGGTTCTTCCCCTCCATACTTTCTTAGAGTGAGGGTTACATTAGTATTTGCCTGGCCTTTGAGAATCCGCTCAATATCCTCCGGATCCATACCAGAAATATTTATTGATTCAACCTCTTCGATAATGTCCCCCGTTTGAAGGCCTCTTCGGGCAGCAGGGGAGTCTTTGGGTATCATGTCCACGATGGTCTTGCCCCCTTTATAGATAACCGTTGCGCCGATACCCGCATATTGTTCTCCCTGAGCCTGTGAAGCCTCCACCACTCTTTCAATAGGAATATAGGTAGTGTAGGGATCCAGTGAATTTAACATACCCTTCAATCCCGTTTCCATCAGAATATCCGGATTGGGCTCATCTACATAGAAGTCATTCACTTGTTTGTAGACATCGCTATACAACTCAAGACTTTTAGCAATCTCGAAATACCGGTTATTAGAAGTATAGCTGAAAGCCCAGAGGATCAGCAGAATTGCCACCGGTAACAAAAGGGTCCTTAATATTTTAAGTCCGGATTTCATCGTCTTTATTCTCAACGAAAGGAAAGACAAATATGTTCGATCAGAATTTGTCAGGCAATTGTATGATCTTCAATACCACCTCGTGGGGATCTCCGTCGTTGTCGAGGAAGTAGAACTTGACCATGGGATTATCTTCATTGATTTTATTCTCCACCTTAATGATCTCAAAGCCACTGAGTTCTTTGTCAATGGTTTTTTCCAGTCCTTTTAATGCTTCTGCAATATTTACTTCAAGGGGACTTGGATTGTAGTTTATCGTTTTCATTATTACCACGTTATAAGGGCGGATGCCCAAGTGAAACCACTGCCAAATGCCGCGAGGCAAATTAAATCACCTTCAGAGATTCTACCCTCTTCGAGGGCTTCGCTCATGGCAATGGGTATGGAGGCAGCAGTTGTATTTCCTACTCTCTGTATATTATTAAACACTTGATCGTCGCTGAGCTTCATCCTTTTCTGAATAAACTGGCTGATCCTCAAGTTTGCCTGGTGTGGAATCAGCAGATCAATGTCGTCTGCTGCCTTCCCATTCGTCTCCAATGCTTCACCGATCACCTCGGTAAATCGCACCACGGCATGTTTGAATACCATATTTCCGTTCATATATACCTTATAACCGGATGTGTCCAGTATTTGCTCAGGTTGTCGCTCTTCTCGCGGCCGGCTGCTACCGGGATCGCGGACATATAGTTCCTCAGCATAGTTACCATCAGAATGAAGATGTGTGCTGTGAATACCCGCACTATCAGAGGAAGTCAGGACTGCTGCCCCGACTCCATCTCCGAAAATGACTGCAGTATTTCGTCCACGGGTGGACAGGTCGAGTGCCGTACTTTGAATTTCCCCTCCAATCACCAGGATGTTATTGTACATACCGGATTTTATATACTGATCAGCAACTGAAAGCGCGTAGATAAATCCAGAGCATGCATTCCTGATATCCAGGGCGCCAATACTTTCCAGTCCCAGTTCCCGCTGCAGCAATACGCCGGATCCGGGAAAGAAGTAGTCAGGGGTAATAGTGGCAAAAACGATAAAATCGATATCCTGAGTTTTGAGCCCAGCTCGATCTAAGGCCTTACGGCTGGCTTTGGCGGCCATGTTAGCAAGAGTATCTTTCTCGGGGTCTATGAATCTCCGGGTATGGATGCCCGTACGTTCCACGATCCATTCATCATTGGTGTCAATAATTTTTTCCAGGTCTTTGTTTGTGACCACCTGCTCGGGGAGGTGATGGCCCATACCTGAAATTCTGGAGTATTTCATGTGCTATGATCTCGGACAAAATATCCAAAAATATCGCCGATATTCAAAACAAAAGCCCGGTTTAGGCCGGGCTTTAAGATCATTTACTGACCTGATTTTCGTCTGGTTTCCAAATCGGTAACAACCGACTGATCCGTAATATTTTTTAGAGGTGCAATCTCCACCTGATTGAGATTCAAGGGATAAAATTCGCCTGAATAATAGAGGTATACCTCCCTTTCGTCGTTTTGCATGAAATCAAGTATTTCATAGGTCTCGTTGAATTCACCGTAGAGTACGAGTTTACCTGAGGCAAATTTATAGTGGAAATTGTATTTCCTGGAATCCGCATTGATTTCTGCGATAATAGGTTCTGCTCCGTAATCTGTTTTCCCCGTCAGGTTATTTTCAGGGGCATCGGGATCCGAGGTATCTTCCACATTGAGGTTTTCAGGAATAGTAGGCCTGGCACTCTCGGTATTAATATCTTTGGTATCCTCTGAACCAGGTTCTTCCGTGGATTCTTCCATAACAGGAGACTGTTCGGCTGATTCAATTTCAACAGGTTCAACATCAGTGGATTCTTCAGTTGGACTTTCTTCTGTTAGATCTTCTCTTATCGCTGTACCTTTATCTTCTGCTATAGCCTCCTCAACCAACTCCTCAGTCATTGGGGTTTCGTCTTTCATTGATTCAATCTGATCCTTGGGCCAGAAGAAATAAATGCCAAATCCGATAATAACAGAAATGGCAACGATCGATCCGTACTGGATAAGTTTATCTGATCCCCCTGTGCCTGCAGCACCTACAGGCACATTGTTAAGCATGGTTTTCAGCTCAACTTTCCTCGCTTCGCGAATACCGTCTATTATATCTGACTGGAAATCGAACTCCTTTTTCAATTCAGGATTCGAGGAGAGTTCTGTTTCCAGAGCTGTCCTTTGATCGGGAGTCAGTTCTCCGTCAAAATATGCCGCTATTCTGTCTTCTATACTCATTTCAAATCAATTAATCGAGGAAGTCATGTTCTGTATACTGTGACTTCACCAGACCGTCAAGTTTTTTCTTACACTTGTATTTTTTTGTCTTTGCAGTATTTGTATTGGCAAAACCTAATTTATCCGCAATGTCCTGCATCGACATACCTTCATAATAATAATACATCAAAACCTTCTTGCAGGTTTCACCGAGTTGGTTAATGCATTCCAGCATGATCCTAGCTTTTTCCTGCTTATCGTGATCCTGGAACTCGGAGCCATCTTTCGACTCACTGCTCAACCTTTTCTTCCTCTCCAGTTCTTTTCTCCAAAGATTCTGACAAATGCTGTACACATAGGTACTGATCTTGGAAGTAAGAACAAGTTTCTTACTCGTAGCCTTCTGCCAGAATACCAACAGAGCTTCCTGATAGATATCCTTGGCCTCCTGCTCGGTACCACTATTGGTGATTACCATCTTGGTCATCATCCTGTAGTACTTTGTATAGAGATATTCCAGTGCCTTCTCATCTCCCTGGCATACTCTTTCGAATATCTCCTTTTCACTCATCTCGGTCGTTCGTTTATACTTGATTTAAAATGGAGGTAACCACCACCCATTAGTTTTCCGATGCAGCAAATATAGGGTTTGAAGTTCAGATCGTGAAACATGCCCCTATTCACTGTTTATAATGGTTCTAAATAGACTAACCCTTGATGTATTTTTGTTCCGATTCTAATTTTACTTTTACTTTTCTGTTAAAATTGCATGATATATTACCCCCCTTCCAAAAAGACACATGGAGGGTTGGTAAATATTTGTCCGGGAGTTAGATTTGCCTCGGAAAAGACCATTACCTAACAAAACGAAGAATGCGAAAAAGAATTCTTAACAATTCACTCCTTACCATTATGTTCGGAGTGCTCTTCTTCTCTTTTTCCAATCAGGCCTTCGCACAGGAGGATAGTATCAGCACGGACCCGGCTGCAATCGCAGCAGGTAAGTCACTATTCAGCGCTAACTGTAAATCATGTCATAACATTCATGAGAAAATGGTTGGTCCTGCGCTTGCCAATGTGTACGACAGGGCGCCGTCGATTGATTGGATAAAAGCATTTATTAAAAATCCTACCCGAGTCATCCAGAGTGGTGATCAATATGCCGTAGACCTGTTCGAGGAATATGGTGTATACATGACCGCCTTTGCTCTGGAGGATGAACAGATCATGGATATCCTTGCTTATGTACAGGATGAAACGATCAAGGGGCCTGAAGTAGTTGCAGCGGATCCCACAGCAGAAGGAGGGGGCGCAGCTGCTGCCGGCGGTACAGTGCCTACAGAGTACCTTAACGTAATTGTTATTGGACTGATTGTAGTTCTCCTCTTGATACTGGGAGTACTGGTACTCATTCTGAATATCATGAAGAGGTACCTTAACCAGCAGGGAGAGATGGATGAGGAGGATCGGGAACTGGTCGATCAAAGATTCTCACTTGGTTCGATGATGCGAAGCAAGGCATTCATCTTCCTTGCCACCTTTATTTTGACTGCACTTGTAGCAAAAGGTGTTATTAATGGTCTTTACAATGTTGGTATCCAAAGGGGTTACGCTCCAACACAACCCATAGCTTACTCACACGAATTACACGCAGGTCAATATGAAATTGACTGTAATTATTGTCATACCGGGGTAAGGAAATCAAAGAGTGCCAATATCCCATCTGCCAATATTTGTATGAATTGCCACTCTGCTATCAAGCCGGAAAGTCCTGAAATTCAGAAGATATACGCTGCACTCGAAAACGAACAACCCATCGAATGGGTGAGAATACACAACCTGCCTGATCTGGCATACTTCAACCATGCTCAACATGTCCAGGTTGCTGACCTTGAATGCCAGACGTGCCACGGTGCCATCGAAGAAATGGAAGTGGTTGAGCAGCACAGCCTCCTCACCATGGGATGGTGTATTGAATGTCATAGAACTACGGAAGTGAATACCAAGGATAATGCTTACTACGAAAAGCTGCTTGAATATCACAAGGGAGAAAAAATGACAGTGGAAGACATTGGTGGACTTGAATGTGCCAAGTGTCATTATTAATCAGAAGTAGATCAGCATAAGTTTTATTCGACGATCTTTTAAGATGAAAGAAACCAAAAAGAAATACTGGAAAGGATTAGAGCAACTCACAAACGACCCGGGCTACGTGAAATATGCCGACAGGGAGTTTGCAGAAAAATTGCCACTACCGGGTGAGGAGACTAATGGAAGCAGCAGGAGAGATTTTCTCAAGATGATGGGGTTCAGTATTGCAGCTGCCTCAGTTGCTGCCTGTGAGGCTCCCGTAAGGAAAGCCATCCCCTACCTAAATAAACCCGTAGATGTTGATCCGGGTATTCCTAATTATTATGCCTCCACTTACGCTAGTGGTGGTAACTATTGCAGTATCCTGGTTAAAACCAGGGAAGGGCGACCCATAAAGATCGAGGGAAATACTCTTTCGGATATCACACGTGGCGGTACCAGTGCCCAGGTAGAGGCCAGTGTCCTCTCACTTTATGACGATGCCAGGTACAAGAATCCAACGATTAATGGTGAGTCCACTGATTGGGATAGTTTTGATGCAGACGTGAAGGCCAAACTTGCCGCAGGTCCTGTTAGGGTTGTGACAAATACGGTGATGAGTCCTTCAACCAGGGCAGCAATCGACGCCTTTGTCCAAAAATACCCGTCCACTGAAGTTGTTACTTATGACACGCAGTCAGCAGCGGGAATATTGAAAGCCAATGAAGAATCGTTTGGAAAAGCAGCTTTGCCTTCTTACGATTTCAGCAAGGCGAATGTGATCGTCAGTTTTGATGCTGATTTCCTCGCTACCTGGCTTTCCCCCATAGAATACGCAAAGCAGTATAGCCAAACCAGGAAAATCAACTCCAACAACAGGAGCATGTCAAGGCATTACCACTATGAGAGTAATCTCTCGGTGACAGGTGCCAATGCAGATTTCAGGGTGCCCATTAAGCCTTCTAGGCAGGGACCTGTTGTAGCAGCTCTTTATAATGCAATTGCCTCAAAAGCCGGTGCTGCCAGTGCAGGTGGAGCGAAGGATGCTGATCATATCAAGAAAGCCGCCGACGAGCTCTGGGCAAACAGGGGTAAATCCCTTGTAGTATCCGGCTCAAACGATCCAGCCGTTCAGGTACTTGTGAATGCAATCAACGACCTGCTCAACAATTACGGAAGCACTATTGATTTAAGGAATCATTCCAATTACAGGAAGGGAGATGATGCTTCGATGACTAAATTTGTCGCTGACCTTAAATCTGGCTCTGTTGCATCAGTCATTTTTATGGACTGTAACCCCATATTCAATCATCCAAGGGGAGCAGAAATTGCCGAAGCATTATCAAAGTCAGCACTTACATTATCTACCGCAGGTTTAAAGGATGAAACGGCCGAGGCTTGTTCACATGTTGCACCCACCGACCATTTTCTGGAGTCATGGGGCGACGTTGAACCGCGTCCGGGTGTTCTCAATTTGGTTCAACCCACCATCACGAGATTATTCGATACTCGTCAGAGCGAATCGAGTTTGTTGTCATGGGCCGGTCAGGATAGCAACTACTTTGAATTTGTAAAGGCGCGCTGGAAAGAAGCATATTATCCCAACCAGGATAAGTTTATGGACTTCCAGATGTTCTGGGATAGCTGTCTTCACGACGGGGTTTATACAGACTCCTCTAAAATGGAAGAGGAAACCACGGAGACCGGTGCCTTTGCAGGGGATATTGTGGCAGCAGCGTCCAGTATCGCTTCCAATTACAAAGGATCTGAGCTGGAACTTGCTTTATATTTTAAAGCGGGTGTAGGTGACGGTACCCAGGCGAATAATCCCTGGTTGCAAGAAATGCCTGACCCAATCACCAAGGCTACCTGGGATAACTACGTAACGGTGTCACAATCATTTGCCAGCGCCAATGGAATTGTTCAGCAGGAAGGTATTCCCTGGAACATGGTTAATCTCACCGTAGGAAATACCACTATGGAGCTGCCGGTGATCATCCAACCCGGCCAGGCGCCCGGTACGATTGGTCTTGCCCTGGGCTATGGAAGGACACAAGCCGGTAAGGTGGCGGATAACATAGGTAAGAATGCCTACCCGCTAACTTCGGTAATCAACGGACACCGTTCTTATTATGTATTAAGTGGGGTAACTCTCACAGCCTCGGAGAACAAATACCAGGTGGCCAGGACACAGACTCATGAAACCTATATGGGTCGTGATACTGTGATTCAGGAAGCCACCCTCGAAGACTACAAGACCGATGCTTTTGCCGGAAGGCACCGACCCCATATTGCCACCTGGCAGGAGGAATCGGGAGAATCTGAACCCGGAAAAATTTCACTCTGGAAAGGTCATGAATATCCTGATCATCATTGGGGCCTCGCTATTGATCTTAATTCCTGTACCGGTTGTGGGGCATGTACAATTGCATGCCAGGTAGAGAACAATATTCCCGTAGTTGGAAGGGAAGAGGTTATAAACAGGCGGGAGATGCACTGGATAAGGATCGACAGGTACTACAGCTCTGATGCTGATGCCGAAGATCTCAACGGACTTGAAAAGGCGGCGGCCAACCCCGAAGTTACCTTCCAGCCCATGATGTGTCAGCATTGCAATAATGCGCCTTGCGAAACGGTTTGCCCGGTTGCGGCCACAACGCACAGTACAGAAGGTCTTAATATGATGGCTTACAACAGGTGTATTGGTACAAGGTATTGTGCTAATAACTGTCCCTATAAAGTGCGCAGGTTCAACTGGTTCAAGTATCACGACAACAAGCAATTCTCAGATGCCAATACATCTATGAACTCCGATCTTGGTAAGATGGTCCTCAATCCTGATGTAACCGTACGATCCAGGGGAGTGATGGAAAAATGTTCTCTCTGTGTTCAGAGGATTCAGTATGGTAAACTCGAGGCGAAGAAGGAGAGAAGGAAACTTAATGATTCAGACATCAACACGGCATGTGCCAGTGCTTGTCCCGCTGACGCGATTGTTTTCGGGGATATTGCCAATCCTGAAAGTAAGATTAGTAAGATGCTGAAGATTCAGACATCGACAGACAAGATAGATAAAGAAGTAGGTGAGGAGAGGGCTTATGCGGTTCTCGAGGAAATTGGTGTGAAACCCAACGTACTTTACCTCACTAAGATCAGAAATAAAGATAAAGCTTAATATAAGATAGTATGTCATCAGTCACTTCACCAGTAAGAACACCTCTAGTCACCAGCGGGAAGTCTATTCACGATGTAACCGAGGATATCTGCAGACAAGTCGAAGGGAAACCAACCAGGAGTTGGATGATGGGAATGGCCATCAGCCTTACAGCTCTTGCATTGGGTGCTTATGCCACTTTCGTCCTTCTGTGGGAGGGAATCGGTGTCTGGGGTCTTAACAAAACCGTTGGATGGGCCTGGGATATCACCAATTTCGTGTGGTGGGTCGGTATCGGACACGCTGGAACGCTAATCTCAGCGATTCTCCTGCTGTTCCGTCAGAAATGGCGTATGTCCATTAACCGCGCCGCTGAAGCGATGACAATTTTCGCCGTTATCTGTGCTGCGATGTTCCCGCTCTTCCATATGGGAAGGCTTTGGTTGGGATTTTATTGGGCTTTACCACTCCCCAACACATTTGGATCGCTGTGGGTGAATTTTAATTCACCACTTCTATGGGACGTATTTGCGATATCAACCTATTTCACGGTTTCACTGGTCTTCTGGTATATCGGACTGATCCCCGATTTTGCTACCATCCGTGACCGGGCAAAAAATAAGATTTCACAAGCCGTTTACGGAGCTTTAAGCTTTGGCTGGACGGGAGGTGCCAAAGCATGGATGCGATATGAGTCAGTAGCACTCATCCTTGCGGGTCTCGCAACACCCCTTGTACTTTCAGTGCATACTATTGTATCCTTTGACTTTGCAACATCGGTTATTCCGGGATGGCACACGACTATCTTCCCTCCTTACTTTGTGGCAGGAGCGATTTTCTCCGGATTTGCCATGGTATTGACATTGATGATCGTTACCAGGGCCATGTTCAAACTTGAAGACTACATAACGATTGGCCACATCGAACTGATGAATATTGTCATCATCATTACCGGATCAATTGTGGGTATTGCTTACATCACTGAATTATTCATCGCTTGGTATTCAGGCGTGCAGGCAGAACAATATGCCTTCCTGAATCGAGTGAGTGGTCCTTACTGGTGGGCATACTGGACGATGATGACCTGTAATGTGATCTCACCTCAGCTGTTCTGGGTCAAGAAAATAAGAACCAGCATTGTTGCCACTTTTATCCTTTCGATAATCGTGAACATTGGAATGTGGTTTGAAAGATTTGTGATCATCGTAACTTCCCTGCACAGGGATTACCTTCCTTCGAGTTGGGCGATGTTCTTCCCCACTAAGTATGATGTGGGAGTTTACCTGTTCTCATTTGGCTTTTTCTTCACTGCATTCCTGTTGTTCTCCAAATTTTTCCCGGTGATCAACATTGCTGAAGTAAAGAGTATTATTAAAACCGATTCAGAAAAACTGTAATCCGCAAGAATATGGAAGCAGATAAGAATTTTATACTGGGAGTTTACGAAGAGGAGGATGTTCTTCTTAAGGCGGTGAAGACCGTAAGGGATTCCGGGGTCAAAATTTATGAAGTATTCACCCCCTACCCGGTTCATACACTGGAGGAAGTGCTAGGGTACCGGCGAACACGCCTTCCCATTGCCGCTTTCTTTTTTGGTATGACGGGAACACTCCTTGCTCTCACCATGCAGATTGGTATGATGGGACTTGACTGGCCTATGATTATCGGCGGAAAGGACTTCTTTTCAATTCCCCCATTTATTCCTGTGACATTTGAATTGACTGTTTTGCTGGCAGCATTGGGCATGGTGGGGACCTTTATGATCGTCAGTGATCTTAAACCCTATAAGAAACCCAGGATTTTTGACATCAGGATCACAGATGATAAGTTGGTGATGGCTGTTGACCTCGCCAAAAATAAAATGAGCCGGGAAGAGATCGCAAAAGTGTTGGAAGAGACCGGTGCCTCTGAAGTTAATGACAAAAATTTTGACTAATCTTCTGATGAAGTATATGAAATTATCACATATAACCCTTTTTCTAGCCGGTGGACTTATTTTAGCTTCCTGCGGAGCCGGTAAGGATGATCCAGGAAGAGAGTACGCACCCAACATGTACCACTCGGTACCCTACGAGCCACTTACACAAATAACAGATGAGAGCTCAGGTGCCTGGGTAAGTTCCCTGGAAAATGGTGTTGGTGAATACTATAATTCCAACCCGAACAATCCCAATGGGATGACGATGCGTGTTCCCCCGGAAAATTCAGTTCCGAGGTCACGTGGCGGTTATCTTCCCTACCGTATTCCAAAGGACAGCCTTGAAATGGCAGCCAGGCTTCTGGTAAACCCGCTTGACTCTACGGCTGAGGTAGTGGCCGAGGGAAAAGTACTCTATACAAGATTTTGCTCTCATTGTCATGGTGACCAGGGTGTAGAACCAGGAAAGGTAGGAGAGGTATATGGAGGAGTTACCTCCTATAAATCAGCGGCTGTAGTTGACAAGCCCGGAGGTCATATTTTCCACGTAATTACCCACGGTAAGGGAAGAATGTGGCCACATGCCTCCCAGCTAAGCCCTGAAGAGCGATGGAAAATAGTCCGGTATGTTCAAGTATTACAAAAACAGTAGAACAGTAAGAATATGAGTGACGAAAAATACGTATTTCGACCCGAAAGAAAGAGATTCCTTGCAATCACCGCTATCATAGGAGTGGTTTTGGTGGTCATTGGCATTCTTACTACCAGCTCAGGAGGCGGTCATGCTGAAGAAGAGCACTCACTTGTCAACGCAATGTCAGAGAGCCTTCTCGCCAGTGTGGAGAAGGATGTTGCACTTGTTGCAGAATCTACCGAAGGCGAGGGTCACGGTTCGGAAACCTGGCTAAAAAGGCTTTTTGCCAACCTTTGGATGAACAATGTTTATTTTACCGGTTTGGCAATTATCGGATTATGCTTTGTAGCTATCCAATACGCAGCCTCAGCCGGATGGTCAGCGGGACTCAAGAGAATACCATTATCGATGGCAAGTTGGTTGCCTATAGCATTCGTACTGATGATTGTTGTCTGGCTAGTTGGAAATCACGACATTTTTCATTGGACACATACAGACCTTTATGCCGCAGAAGGTGGTGATGAGATATTAAAGGGGAAACAGGCATTTTTTTACTGGCCATTGGAAGGTACTAGTGGAATGCCTGTATTCTTTGTAATCAGAATGGTGGTATTCTTTGGACTGTGGTACTTATTCTTTACCTGGATTAAGCGAGAGATGCTTGCTGAGGACCTTGATGGAAAAACTTCACATTGGTTCAAATTGCGGAAACTTTCTGCCATCTTCCTTGTTATTTTTGCAGTATCATCATCTGTCTCCGCGTGGGACTGGGTGATGTCCATAGACCCACACTGGTTTAGTACCATGTTCGGTTGGTATGTATTCGCCAGCTGGTGGGTTTCAGGGTTGGCATTGATTACATATAGTGTTGCAAGATTGAAGGAGAGAGGATATTTATCAGTTATTAACGCGAACCACCTACACGATTTGGGCAAGTTCGTTTTTGCCTTCTCAATTTTCTGGACCTATATATGGTTCAGTCAGTTCCTGTTGATTTATTACGCCAACATACCGGAAGAAACGGTATATTTTGTTGAGAGAATGACAACGGCACCTTATAGTTGGGTGTTCTACGTAAATCTTCTCATGAATTTTGCCCTTCCATTCCTGCTCTTTATGACAAGGGATTCGAAGAGACATATATCTATGCTCAAGCTGGTTTGTCCCCTGGTATTAATAGGACACTGGTTTGATTTTTACATGATGGTGAATCCCGGTATAATGCAGGAGAACGGTGGAATAGGATTCATGGAAATAGGTATGACCCTGGTTTATGGTTCCGCCTTTGTTTATATCATGTTGAACAGTCTTTCTAAAATGCCCCTGGTGGCCAAAAACCACCCGATGCTTCAGGAAAGCCTCCACCATCATATTTAATTGAAACTGAATATTTGAAGAGATGTTTGAATTTTTAATTGCTTTAGGGGTACTCTTGATCATCGGGATTCTCATCTTGATGTTCCGGGTTGAAATTTTAGTAGGGGTTGCGCGCAAGAAAGATGATACAGATCCCGGGTCAGGTTCCAGTAATAATGTGAACGCCTGGTTATTTATCCTATTCGCGCTGGTTGGAACAGCTTTATTCCTGTGGTATTCATTTGGAGAGGCCGACAGGTATACTCTTCCACTGGCATCAGACCATGGATTCGAAACAGATCAACTGTTTAATATTACCATGTGGATTACGGGGGTAGTGTTCGTGATTACAAACATTGTATTATTCTATTTCAGTTACAGGTACAGGTATCGCAAAGGTCAGAAGGCTGTGTATTATCCCCACAATAACAAACTCGAGGTTATCTGGACAGTGGTTCCTGCAATCGTGATGGCGGTACTGATTGGAAAAGGTCTCATAGTTTGGGGCGATATTATGGAAGATGCACCTGATAATTCTGAAGTCATAGAAATTATGGGTTACCAGTTTGCATGGGACGTCCGTTATTCCGGTAAGGATAATGAATTTGGAGAATATGACTACAGGAATATTGACGGAGCCAATCTCTTTGGCCTTGACCTGGAGGACGAAGGATCTTACGATGATTTTTCAGCACTGGAGATCCATATTCCGAAGGGTCAAACAGTTCTACTGAAAATCAGGGCAAGGGATGTCCTTCATAGTGTTTTTCTTCCCCATTTCAGGGTGAAGATGGATGCAGTTCCCGGAATGATTACTCAATTTAAGTTTGTGGCCAATAAGTCTACACAAGAAATGAGGGATGAACTCAATGATCCAGAGTTCAATTATGAACTAGCATGTACCGAGGTTTGCGGAAGGGGCCACTTCTCCATGAGAAAGATCCTTGTCGTTGACGAGCCGGAGGATTATGCCAAATGGAAAGAACAACAAAAGGCCTGGTTGAAACTCAATCCTGACTACCTGTCAAAGGTTCCCGAGAACCTCAGGGAAACGGCGATTGTAAAAGCTGGTCTGACAAAAGAAGATATTAATTCACTAGAAGCTTCACTTTACTAATATGGCGACGGAAGAGATAAATGTTGTTGAAGAGGTTGGTCACGAGGAGCACGATCACGATCACCACGGGAATTTCTGGACCACCTATGTGTTTTCAACAGATCATAAAACTATTGCAAAACAATTCCTGATCACAGGAATTTTCTGGGCTTTGTTGGGGGGAATACTCTCAGTGATCTTCAGGTTACAGCTCGGATTCCCCGAATCAAGTATAGAATGGCTAAGGCCTTTTCTAGGTGATTGGATTACAGGCGATGGAAAGTTGGATCCCGAATTCTACCTGGCATTAGTTACGATGCATGGTACCATCATGGTATTCTTTGTACTGACAGCAGGATTATCGGGAACATTCTCCAATTTCCTGATTCCCCTACAAATCGGTGCCAGGGACATGGCCAGTGGATTCATGAACATGCTCAGTTACTGGTTCTTCTTTGCATCCAGTGTTGTAATGTTCACGTCCCTGTTTATTGAAACAGGCCCGGCTTCCGGAGGATGGGTGATTTATCCGCCTCTCAGTGCACTTCCCCAGGCTGTAAATGGTTCAGGATTAGGAATGACGCTCTGGCTGGTATCTATGGCCTTATTTATTGTGTCAACATTGCTGGGTGGAATTAATTATATCACCACGGTGATAAATATGAGGACTAAGGGAATGTCTTTCTCGAAATTGCCCCTGACCATTTGGGCATTCTTCCTCACTGCAGTTATCGGATTGCTCTCATTCCCTGTATTATTCTCGGCCGCACTTCTTTTGATTTTCGACCGTCACTTCGGTACAAGCTTTTTCCTATCGGATATCTATATCAATGGGGAGGCTTTACCTAACCAGGGTGGTAGCCCCATCTTATTCCAGCATCTTTTCTGGTTCCTGGGACACCCAGAAGTTTATATAGTACTGTTACCTGCTTTGGGGATTACCTCAGAGGTGATCAGTACCAATGCACGAAAACCCATATTTGGATACTATGCCATGATTGGGTCTATGCTGGCTATTGGATTCCTTTCCTTTATCGTATGGGCACATCATATGTTTGTTACCGGAATGAATCCTTTCCTCGGATCAGTATTTACGATTTTGACATTGATCATTGCAGTTCCCTCAGCCATTAAGGTATTTAATTACATAACCACCTTGTGGGGAGGTAATATCCGGTTTACACCTGGTATGATGTTTAGTATTGGACTTGTGTCCTTCTTTATTTCGGGTGGACTGACCGGGATTGCATTGGGAAATTCCGCGGTGGACATTCAACTTCACGATACTTATTTTGTGGTAGCTCACTTCCACCTGGTAATGGGTAGCGCCTCTTTCTTCGGACTGATGGCCGGAGTTTATCACTGGTTCCCGAAAATGTTTGGAAGGATGATGAGCAACAAGCTGGGCAGTATCCACTTCTGGCTGACGTTTGCCGGAGTTTACCTCGTTTTCTTCCCTATGCACTATATCGGTGTGGCAGGATTCCCCAGGAGGTATTATTCATTCACGAATTTCGATACGTTCAATGACTTTACAGACCTTAACGTACTGGTCAGTATTGCAGCCATTGTGACATTGGCAGCGCAGTTCATCTTCCTGTTTAACTTCTTCTACAGTATTTTCAGAGGGAAATTGGCACCTGCCAATCCCTGGGGAAGTACTACATTGGAATGGACGACTCCACGCTTCCCCAAACATGGAAACTGGCCAGGTGAGATTCCCGCAGTATACAGGTGGCCTTACGACTACAGTAAGCCTGGTGCGGATGAGGATTTTATTCCTCAGACTGTTCCCTATTCGGAAACACCCGAATCAAACACACCGGCTGAAAACGAGAAGATCAAGTTGGAAACCAATGGTGATGAAATTGTTGTTAAACAAAACGGCGACAGCCATTGATCACCGCCAGTCCACATATTGAACAAGTCACCTTTACAGGTAAACTAAAGGCATATTTTGAGCTTGTTAAGTTCAGGCTAAGTCTCCTGGTGGCATTCTCCTGTGCTTTTGGATTTGCATTGGCTTCTCCGGCTGCAATTAACTGGCCACTTCTGCTTACCATATCATTTGCAGGGTTCTTGGTATCAGGTGGTTCGATAATTATCAACCAGATCCTGGAAAGGGATTCTGATAAATTGATGAAGCGGACCAAAGGAAGACCGTTGCCAACAGACCGGGTATCCGTAAAGGAAACAATTGTTCTCGCTAGTGTATTAGCATTAGGCGGGTTAACTATATTGTACATTGTAAGTAATCCACTGACGGTATTGCTTTCTGCCATTTCCCTGGTGCTTTACGCGTTTGTATATACTCCTTTAAAAAAGGTGGGTCCAATTGCGGTATTTGTCGGAGCTATTCCGGGAGCTTTGCCTCCTCTTCTTGGATGGGTGGCCGCTACGGGAACAATTACGACGGAGGCATGGATTATTTTCGGAATACAGTTTATCTGGCAATTTCCGCACTTCTGGGCCATTGCCTGGTTAGCCTTTGAGGATTATAAGAAGGCCGGAATTAAGTTATTACCGGTGGGTGGTGAAAGAAATATTAAATCTGCCACACAAATCATGATCTACACCCTGTTTCTGCTGCCCTTAGGTATGCTGCCGGCGAAGATCGGACTCACCGGACTCGATTCAGCAATAATCGCAACGATTTGTGGAGTATTATTCCTGAGTCAGACATTTATTTTGATGGCAACTGGAAAAGCTTCGGCTGCTAAAAGAATCATGTTCGGATCTTTCCTGTATTTACCAGTAGTCCAGATTGCATATTTAATGGATAAGGTATGAGAGTTGATATGAAATTAGTAGAGAGTCCAGACAGGCCTTTGGCCATGCATCCCAAGAAATTCGCGCTCTGGTTATTCATGATCAGTATCGTGATGATATTCGCTTCCCTGACGAGTGCATATCTCGTGAAAAGAGGGGACGGAAACTGGAGGGTATTTGATCTCCCTCAGATGTTCTACTACACTTCGGCAGTGATTCTGGTCAGCAGTATTACGATGCAGATGGCGGTTAGAGCGGCAAGGAGAGACCAGTTGAAGACTGTTATCTCATTGCTCTGGTTTACACTTATTATGGGGCTATTGTTCCTTGGAGGCCAGTTTATGGCTTGGGGTGATATGATCAGTAATAATGTCTATTTCACAGGTGGAAACCCTTCTGAATCATTTATTTATGTTTTAAGTGGATTACACTGGGTGCACTTGATCAGTGGAATAATCTTTATTGGGATAATACTTTATAATACACATAAGTTCAGAATTCATTCTAAAGCCATGGTGAGACTGGAAATGGCCAATACTTACTGGCATTTTCTTGGAGCGCTTTGGATTTATTTATTCGTATTCTTAATATTCAACCATCAATAGCAAGAATTAATGGCAAATTCAGCTGCACAAACAATCAAAAACCTCTGGAGCGGGGGAGTTGAACCTATGAAGGCCAGCTATGGAAAACTCATGATGTGGTTTTTCCTGGTTTCGGATGCTTTCACTTTTTCAGCATTACTTGTTTCTTACGGGTTGGTACGAGTCTCACACCCTGCATATTCCGGTGACCCGGCTGATTTTGTCTTTTCCCAGGAATACTGGCCGATCCCTGAACAGGTATTCGAAGCGATACCATTTTTCCACGGATTACATGCTCCGCTGGTATTTGTTGGTCTGATGACCTTCATACTCATTTTAAGTTCTGTAACCATGGTACTGGCCGTAGAAGCAGGACATCGTAATGACAGGGCTGCGGTTGAAAAATGGATGCTGTGGACCATAGTAGGTGGAATCACCTTCCTCGGCTGCCAGGCTTGGGAATGGGGTCACTTTATCGTCGGTGATGGTGCTGCTGTCAATGGGATCCTGGGAGCTAATCTAACAGAAAATCAATACGGTCCACCAGCCTTTGCCGACTTCTTCTTCTTTATAACGGGTTTTCATGGTTTCCACGTATTCAGTGGGGTAGCCCTGAATTTCCTGATATACTACAATACCGTTACGGGGGTGTATCAACGAAGGGGTCACTATGAAATGGTGGAGAAAGTAGGTCTTTATTGGCACTTTGTCGACCTGGTCTGGGTCTTTGTTTTCACATTCTTCTATCTGGTTTAAAATAGCAACATGGAATCTCATCAATCATCAACTACCGTAGAAGTCAAACCCGCTGATAAGAAGAAAATACGTCAGCTTATCCGGGTAGCTGTTATACTTTTTATAGTTACCGTATTGGAATTCGGGGTAGCATTCACGCTTCCCTATACGATGCAGACGCTCAAAGTGGCCATATTCGTTGGTATGACCATTATTAAGGCGGCCTATATCGTCGGAGAGTTCATGCACCTGAAATACGAGGTCAAATCCCTCATTTGGGCAATCGTTTTACCCATGGTCTTCGTCATGTGGCTTATCGTAGCGCTTGTTTATGAGGGTGATACGATGATTACTCCTTAGGGGAAAAAGCGGATACCGGATACCGGATACCGGATACCAGATACAGGATACCGGATACCGGATACCGGATGCAGGATGCAGGATGCAGGATGCAGGAAGGGCAATTAGGTAACTAACACTAACACTAACAACTAACAGTGGGTTTAGTACTCTGAAGGTATGATTCCATGGCAAGCGTAAGGTAGATTAGAGAGTATGATAATAGATAATAATCTTTATTCGATCACCTGTTCACCTGTTCACCTGTTCACGGGGATTGGACCTGCGGTCCACTGGGTAAGTTGAATATTGCTTTGTAGTTACACGTTAGCTATTATCATCTATTCTCTTTCCACCCACCAACCCATCTACGCATCTACCCACCAACCCACCAACCCACCAACCCACCAACCCACCAACCCATTCACCCATCAACCCAAAACCTCCAACCTAAAACCTCCTAACCTTTTGAACTTATCAACTTCTAACTTATTTTTGCCACCCAATTCACCGCTCAGGTGTTGGAATTGGTAGACAAGCATGGTTGAGGGCCATGTGTCCGTTAGGACGTGCGGGTTCGACTCCCGCTCTGAGCACGGAGCAGTTTGAGTGTGAGAGTGGAGTGTGATCACCGAGGCTGACAAAACCACAAATAGAGAGTTCCACCTTAAGGGCGAGATAAACTGATCCGTCCATACAATACTCACACTGAAACTCCATCGCAAGCCAAGGTTCTATTCCACACAACCAGTTATCCACAAAAAAATGTGATTTTAGAAAATATGACTGTGGGAAAGTTGTGGATAAAAAAGGGGTAAAAAAATTTGCAGATAGTGTTAATCTATCGACATTAGATTCATCAAGCGACTATTAAATCGCAGGCAGCAATGCCTAGTTCTTTGACAGTAAGAAGTCTCGCGACAAAGGTAAATGGAACAGCGCCCTCGGGTGTTGATCTGAAATAACGAAGTTACAGACACGTGCGTCAGATTCCTCCGGGTGAAAGGCCAGAGGTATGAGAGACCGGAGCTAGCAGAGCGCCAGATTTTCGTCCTATGCCTTGGTATGGCGGAATGAAGCGGATTAACAAGTCTTGGTCGCGGTGTGAATTCTACGGAATGATCAACGCGGAAACGGGAGCTTTTCTTAAATGGGGGGTTCCCGTTTCTATTTTAGGTTGAAGGTAAATTGGTTAAAGGGTAGAAGAGTAAAAGGGTAGAAGGGTTTATTTTTTTAAATATTTTAAAAAAGCCAGTATTCTCTTCCTTAGTCTGATTATTGTTTCTTCAATTTCAATTGTATCCTTTAGCAATTGGGAAATTCACCTAGTAAATTATTATTGGAACTTAGGTGTATGTCATAAAAACATCGCTGTTGTACTCTGTTTAAAGTTTACAAAACGGAAAAAATTAAAATATTAATTCTCATACCCCTTTTACTTTCCAATATCCCCCCATCCCCCATCTCCCCATCAACCCTTCTACTCATCACCCCATCAACCCATCGACTTGTAAATCTCCCATCAAACCCCGATTTTTAGAAGTACCTAAACCAAACCGAATGGAATTTCTGAAGAGTGCAAGCCTGATCATTAATGCTAAGACGCTGATTGTGACTATAATTGCGATCCTGGCGACGTGGTTCTGTCTTGAGTATCATTATTTCGCAGACTTCCCCCTCACATTGGTGGGTATTGCCGTGGTATTCCCGGTAGTATTTTCAATAAATAGCGCATATACTCGTCGCGAACGAGGACTTAGGAGCTACGCGGAATGTAAGGGTTTCATACTGGGATTCTACCGGACAGCGATGGACAATATGGACGAAGGAACTGAGGAGGTTAATGAGGTTAAATCGAGATACAGGCAAAAGATCATTGACTTATTTTCTGATATGAAAAGCTTCTTTGAAAGTGAAGTCTCGGAGGCAAGGGAACGCGAGATCAAAATTTATAAAGACATTAAGGGACTGAGTAAAGAAGTACAGCAGCTACGCAATAACGGACTTGCCGGGAGATTCGCCTCCAGATTGAGTCAGTATCTAACACGGTCTGTAGCCGCCTTTGAGGATATGAAGACTATCTTCTATTACCGGACCCCAAAAGGGATTAGGGCATACAGTAAAATATTTATCTATGCCTTCCCAATCCTTTACGCCCCATACTTTGCCTTCCTAAGTCAGAAGTATGCTGAAGAATTACCATTGGTATTCTATTATGTAATGCCCATCCTGTACAGCTTTATTCTCGTCAGCTTGGCCAACATCCAGGATCATCTTGAACAACCCTATGACCAGATCGGTGAGGATGATATTATTCTCGATATCCAGGAAATAGATGATATGCTACAGGAATGAGGCAAAACATAATCATACTTACCATTTTCCTGCAAGCAGCAGTTGTTTATTCAGCCGGCTCACAATCCCGCCTCGACCGGGCGGTGGAGTCAGATCTGTTCGATTCGGAGGAGATCATCGAAGTGAAACTTAAAATGAATATTGGCAGTGTTACTTCTGACCTCGAGGACCGATATTCTCATTGGGCGGAATTAACCTATAATATAGACGGGGATGATAGTGAAGTGATTCCCCTTGAGATTAAAACGCGGGGTAAGACCCGGGCCAACCCCAAAGTTTGCAGCTTTCCACCCCTACGGCTGAACTTTAAGAAAAAGGGCAATTACGATAACCTCTTTTCCGGCCAGGACAAGCTCAAACTAGTTACACATTGCCAGGGAAGGACGTTTTACGATGAATATGTCCTCCAGGAATACCTCACATATAAACACTACAACCTCTTAACTGATTATAGCTTTAAAGTTCGGCTACTAAAAGTGACCTATGAGGATTCTGCCGGTATGGAAAGCCCTGTTACCCGCTATGGATTTCTTATTGAGGACGAGGAAGCGATGGCCCACAGGAATGGGCTGGTACCCAGGGAAGGTACAATTCCCCACCAGGATTACTGTAACCGAGAGGTTCTTAATATCATGACCGTGTTTCAGTATATGATCGGCAATACGGACTGGTCCGTACCCGCATTGCATAATATTAAACTTATAGCCGAAGAACCGGAAGGTAGACTTCCCTTTCCGATACCTTATGACTTTGACTATTCAGGGGCTATAGCCACAACATATGCTCAACCTGATGCCAGTCTCAACATCTCAACGGTTCGGACCCGGGTATTCCGTGGTTTCTGCCGGTCTAAAGATACTTATGAGCCGATATTTGACCTCTTCAATGACAAGAAGGAGGACATATACGATCTCTATAATAATTTTGAACCACTTTCCGAAAAGGAAAGAAAGGCGGCTATCAAATACTTCGATGGCTTTTACAAGATCATCAACAATTCCAAAAAAGCCCGGCAGCAGTTCAACCGGTCGTGTAGGGTGGCCCACGTTCACTTGGAGTGGTGACGGGGGATGAGGTATGGGGGAAGTGGGTGTCGGATACGGGAAGGGGATACGGGAAGGGGATACAGGATACAGGATACCGGATAGCGGATAGCGGATACGGGAAGGGGATACAGGATACCGGATAGCGGATAGCGGATACCGGATACAGGATAGCGGATAGCGGATAGCGGATACAGGATAGCGGATACAGGATACCGGATAGCGGAGGTGGTAAGTATAGAGGTACGGGATTTTTTTGAAATGCTAAATACTTGGTTTAATTTTACGGCCTTTGCGCAAGTGGTGAAATTGGTAGACACGCAGTCTTCAGGCGGCTGTGCCTTCGGGCGTGGGGGTTCGAGTCCCTTCTTGCGCACATTTATTCTGACCGTTTACGGGGTTGATACAAAGGATAGTTTCAATACTTCTTTTTTGAAAATGAATAAGACTCGATCAACCTATATAACATCTTTGAAATATCTTCGTATTCCTCATACAGCTCTAAAAAATCCTGTTCTTCAATTTGATTTTGCTCGAACAGAAGTTCAATAATCGAGACACTCTCAAAAGCGGATCCACGACTGATCACATAGTAATGCCTCTTATCTCTCGAAGTTAATCTTCCTGCACCTTCAGCAATATTTAATGTAATACTTAATGTCGCTCTTCGAAGTTGTGAAGTCATATATATATCTGGTATACCTTGGCACAATTTATGGACCAGATGATTTACGGCTTTTGATCTCACATACACATCCAGGTTTTGAAAACTAAACATGCTTAAACTTAGTAATGAAAAAATTTCTGATTATGTGAATATTGTTAAAATGCTTTCAAAAGCTCCTGAACGATGAATTCAGATTAGAAATTAGTACAATTTAACTATTTCATAATGCATTTATCTCCTCGTTTTCTTCATCCATTCATGTATCTTTCTCCCAGCATCCGGTATCCGGTATCCGCTATCCGCTATCCGGTTCCCTCCCTTTTACTTATTTTTGCACGATGCCAAATCTGATTAAACTTACACTCATTCTCTTCATGGCCACCCAGGCCACTCAGGCCGTCGGCCAGGCTGACTCAGTTTCCGTACCCAAGGATTGGATTAACCTCGATCCGGAACTCGATGGGGTTATGGGGGTTGGATCAGATCGTGCTTATGATTACCTGAAAGGTCGTACACCGAGGACAATCATTGTGGCGATCATCGACTCGGGTATTGACGTTGAACATGAAGATCTCAAAGATCATATCTGGGTTAATGAAGATGAGATAGTCGGGAATGGGATTGACGATGATTCCAATGGTTATATCGATGATGTTCATGGCTGGAATTTCATTGGAGGAGAAAATGGAGATGTTTTAGAGGATACGCATGAAATGACACGTGAATACGTAAGGTTGTTTTCAAAGTATTACGAGACAACTACAGATTCGGTTGATCCCACCGACTCCGTCGAGTACAAATACTGGAAAAAACTCAAGAGCGACTTTGAAAGCATTTATAATAAAACCGTAGAGGAATATAATTTCTATGCCAATCTCATGCTGACTGTCGATTATTTCGATAGCCTGCTGAGAGCAGAGATGGATATTGAGATGATCACACCTGACGACCTCATGGACAAGGACGAAGATGACTCAGTTACGGCGATAGGGAAGGGCATCCTGAATTTTGTATTTACGGCCACAGGAGGTGAACTCACACTTGAAGAAATACAAAGAGATCTTGAGCAAACGGAAAAGCATTATCGTGATCAGTTGGAATTTACTTATAATGTCAATTTTGATCCACGAGATGTTGTGGGAGATGATTATTCAGACATTTTTCAACGATACTACGGAAATAATAATGTTGAGGGTCCCGATGCGTCCCATGGGACTCATGTAGCGGGCATAGTAGCTGCCGACAGGGATAATGAGCTGGGAATTCGGGGAATTGCTAAAAATGTGAGACTCATGTCGGTACGGGCTGTGCCACACGGAGATGAACGGGACAAGGATGTTGCCAATGCGATTCGATATGCGGTAGACAACGGGGCTCACATTATTAATATGAGTTTTGGAAAAAGCTTTACTTACGGGAAGTTGGCGGTGGATAGTGCCATCATGTATGCAATGGAAAATGGTGTACTATTGGTGCATGCTTCGGGCAATGAAAGCAAAGACCGGGATGTCTATAAACGTTACCCCGTAAAAGAGCTCAACAATGGAATTGTCGCAGATAACTGGATAGAAGTAGGGGCGAATGCAGCCAGAGTGGATGAGTATTTTGTCGGCAGTTTCAGCAACTACGGAAAAAACTATGTAGACTTTTTTGCACCGGGAGTTGATATTCAAAGTACGAAACCCGAAGACAAGTATGATGAAGCCCAGGGAACCAGCATGGCAGCGCCTGCAGTATCCGCTGTAGCAGCGATATTAATGGGCTACTTCCCCGAACTCAATTACAAACAGGTGCGGGACATCCTCAGATCGTCAGTGGTACCGGTAGATGTTAGTGTAAATGTCCCGGGGAAAGAAGGGGTTAAGAAGAATTTCAGTGAACTCAGTATTACTGGGGGTATCGTCAATGCGTATAAGGCCGTAGTAGAGGCTGATCTTAACAGTAAAAAATCACGCTGATTTTCCGTTCATAACATAGCATACCTGTGCTCTTGCAATAACACAGCCTTTTACCCAAATTGGTAAAAATCTTAACGTAATGCGAAGAGTAACCTACCTATTGATGCTGTTGATCTGCACAACGGCTGTCACTGAAATTGAAGCCCAGCGAAGGAGAAGATCATCGGGCACAAACACTCCTCAGGTACAAAAATTAGATACCACCCAGTTCACCGGGATGAAATGGCGCAATATTGGTCCTTTCCGGGGCGGAAGGAGTGTTGCGGTTTCGGGAATTCCGGGTGATCCAATGACCTATCTCATGGGTGGCACTGGTGGAGGAATATGGAAAACCACTGATGCCGGGCTCAATTGGCAGAATATTTCAGATGGTTATCTCAAAACCGGTTCAGTAGGAGAAATTGCAGTGAGTACCTCAGATCCTAATGTGATCTATGTGGGTATGGGAGAACATGCCGTCAGGGGTGTCATGACAAGCTATGGGGATGGCGTATATCGCTCTAATGATTCCGGCAAGACCTGGGAGCACCTCGGGCTTGAACTCACCCGACACATTTCGGATATCATTATCCATCCGGACAATCCCGAGATCGTATACGTTGCAGCCCAGGGGGCTGTTCATGGGCCTACCAATGAAAGGGGGATTTATAAGAGCACGGATGGTGGTAAAACCTGGCGCAAGACATTGTTTGTCAACCAGAATACCGGGGCCTCAGG
Organism: Flammeovirgaceae bacterium; assembly: GCA_024638265.1. GTDB lineage: Bacteria > Bacteroidota > Bacteroidia > Cytophagales > Cyclobacteriaceae > JAHEKQ01. The sequence continues at coordinate 12,754 of JAHEKQ010000022.1, read as the reverse complement.
TCTCAGTATGGATAAAACGAACCCGCGAATATTATATGCGGCCATGTGGGACCACCAGCGACTACCATGGTACGTGCGTAGTGGAGGCCCCGGTTCAGGACTATACAAGTCGGTAGATGCCGGGGAAACCTGGGAGAAGCTGGAAGACGGACTTCCCAAGGAAATGGGAAAGACAGCAATTTCTGTTTCACCGGTTGACCCTGAGCGTGTATTTGCTGTAATAGAAGCGAAAGAGGGTGGGGTTTTCCGCTCGGACAATGCCGGAAAATCATGGAGGAGAACCTCAGGTGATCGGGCTACTATTACACGTGCCTGGTACTATACCGAAGTGTTTGCCGATCCGGTAAATGAAGAGATTGTCTATGTCCTGAACGCTCAGGCATTGAGGTCTATCGATGGGGGGGCAAGTTTCAGACCAATGCCAGTCGGTCATGGTGATACCCATGACCTCTGGATTAACCCGGACAATAACTCAAATTTCATCCTGGGTGATGACGGGGGAGCTGAAATTACCTTCAATTCAGGAAAGACCTGGTCGAGCCTCGAAAATCAACCCACAGCACAGTTTTACCGCGTGAACGCGGATAAATTGTTCCCATATAATGTATATGGGGGTCAGCAGGACAATAGTTCTGTAATTATAAGCAGTGCGGCCATCCGGGGATCCATTGGTTGGAAGAACTGGAGGCCGGGACCGGGTTGTGAAAGTGCTTACCTGGCTTTTGATCCCGAGAACCCCCGTTATGTATACGGAGGTTGCTACCAAGGAAATATTTCTCTTCTTGATACGAAAACCAATGTAAGTCGTGATATTATGCAATACCCCTACCTGGGGTTAGGCAGTACACCCGTAGATCTTAAGTACCGGTTCAATTGGAATGCTCCTATCATAGCCTCCATTCATGATTCGAAGACGATCTACCACGCCGGAAATGTCCTATTTAAAACTACGGATATGGGTACGAATTGGGAGGCCATAAGCGGTGATCTTACACAGAACGATAAGAAGCAGCAAATTCAGGGTGGTGGGCCCATTACCAATGAAGGGGCCGGAGGTGAAAACTATAATACGATAATGTACGTGGCAGAATCTCCCCATGCTCAAGGCACATTATGGGTAGGGTCTGATGATGGTCTTCTCCATGTTACTACAGATGAAGGCAAGAACTGGCAGAATGTTACACCTCCCGGTCTGAACAATGCGATGATCAATGCCATAGAAGTATCACCTCATCGTCCAAATACAGTATTTGTTGTTGCGACAAGGTATAAGTTCAATGATTTCAGCCCTATGATATTCAAGTCTGATGATATGGGCTCATCATGGAAAAGAATAAATAATGGTATAGGAAAATATGATTTCGCACGAGTTGTAAGGGAGGACCCGAGAGTCCAGGGCATATTGTATGCTGGAACTGAGACAGGAATTTACTTATCAACCGATGACGGTTCTAACTGGACCAAGTGGCAACTCAATCTTCCCGTTGTTCCTGTCAATGACCTTATTATAAGGGAGAATGATCTTGTTGCCGCCACAGCCGGTCGTTCTTTCTGGATACTCGATGACCTTTCTCCTGTTCAGGAAGGTAAAGGTAAGCTTGAATCGCTTTCGCTCTTCAATCCTGAGCCCGTAGTAAGGGTCAATGGCTATTCATCGAATAGTGCCCCGAGAGGTGCCGGTCAAAGCCCGCTCGGGGGTAGTATTATTACCTATTATTTGCCGGAGAAAATGGACAGCAGTGAGATCACCCTGGAAATTATTCGAGGAGATGAACTTATCAGGAAGGTCAGCAACCAGAAGGATAAATCGTATAAACCATATCCGGGAGGTCCACCACCACCGGCCGTCCTTACTTCCAATAAGGGGGTCAACCGGTTCGCATGGGATTTCAGAAGGGACTATATTCCTAATGTACCCCAGGTGTTTGTACTGGGTGATTACAGGGGTTACAGGGTAGCACCTGGGAACTATACTGCGAAACTTACCGTGGATGGAGAATCATTTTCTACTGAATTCAAAGTATTAAAGGATCCCAGGGAGGATTTTTCCGATAATGATTACAATGAACAAGAAGCCATGTTGAAAGAAATAGTCTCAACAGTTGCGGATATTCACTCATCGGTACACCAGATGCGGGAGGTAAGGGACCAGGTAAACAAGTATGCCGGTCTTTATGGAGATGTGGAAAAGGCCGATACTCTCATCAGCCTGGGTGAGGAGATATTGTCTGATATCAGTGACTGGGAGAATGAATTGGTTCAACCAAAACAGAAGACTTTCCAGGATGTGATAAACTTTCCCAATCAGCTCAATTCAGAACTTTTGAACCTGAAAGACAGGGTGGATACCGATTATCCGGTGATTACTTCGGGGGCACGTGAAAGGCTCGCAGACCTTCAAAAGGAATGGTCTGGATTAAGTGATAAAATGGATACCATAGTTGAACGTCTCAATGACTACAATGAATTGTACCGATCACTGGCACTCCCGGCCATCAAAATGGACTTCAAGGGGAATTAATGGTCTTCTAAGAAAACTTAATCACTATGAGAGCAGGAATATTGCTTATACTCTTCTTAATCAGCATCGTTTCTTTGGCTCAAGAGCGGGGCCGTATTACGATCGATATACCCACTGACCAGAAACCCTGGAACAATATTGATTTAAATAATGATCCGGGTAATTTCCAGTTCGCCATAGTAACGGACCGTACGGGTGGTGTCCGACCCGGCGTTTTCCTGAAGGGAATCCAGAAACTCAATCTCCTGCAACCTGAATTCGTAATGAGTGTTGGTGACCTTATTGAGGGATACACGGAGGATACCACTGTTCTGAACACCGAGTGGAAGGAGTTTAACGGGTTCATCGACAGCCTTCAAGTTCCCTTTTTCTATGTACCCGGAAACCACGATATCACCAATCAAGTCATGGAGGATAAGTGGAAGGAATTATTTGGTGTAACCTATTATCATTTTGTCTACCAGGATGTTCTCTTTCTCTGCCTCAACTCGGAGGACAATCGTCGGGGTTCCGGGAGAGGTACTTTAGATACTGAGCAGTATGAGTATGTAAAAAAAGCATTGGAAGAAAACCTGGATGTCCGATGGACCCTGGTTTTTATACATCAACCCCTTTGGGTACAAAAAGATACCAAGCGATGGAAAGACGTAGAGGAATTATTGTCATCACGTCCACATAATGTATTTGCGGGTCACTATCACCGGTATTGGAAATCTCTCCGAAATAACGGAAACTATATTGCCCTCGCCACTACAGGGGGTTCAAGCCCCCTCAGAGGACCATCCTTCGGAGAGTTTGACCATGTGGTTTGGGTAACCATGACTGATGAAGGCCCCATACTCGCAAACCTTTTGCTGGAAGGAATTTGGGATGAAAATGTAGTAACCGATGAATTGGTGGATTTTGTGCGCAACAGGCCATTTCCGATTCGGATAGAACCGGTATATCTCGAAAAAACCAGCCAGGAAGTAGTAAGTACGAAAATTCGGATTACCAATGACAGCGATTTCAGAATGACCGCTTCGCTCGAGGGACAAATACACCATGATTTGTTTTATGAACTGTCACTAAGCGAAAAGACAATGGAACCCAATTCAGTTGAGATCATTGATTTGGTGGTGAAAAATATCTCCGGCAAAAGTTCGGAGAGCATAAAACCTCTATCAATCAACAGCCAGGTGGTTTATGATTATCCCAACCGTCCGGAGCTGGCGATTCGAGAGCAAATAAATTTCTCATTATTGTCAAAGAATTATGCAGAGAAAACTAATCAGAAAATAAAAGTTGATGGGAAGTTAAAGGAATGGAATGAGGAATGGATCGAGATAGCTGGGCCCGCAAATATTGCAGGCAACAGATTTCATTATAATGGAGATGAGGACCTATCTATGAGATTCCAAATGCAATATGATGATGAATTTGTATATATCGCAGCAGAAGTCTTTGATGACGATTTAGTGATAAGAGAGGGGGAATCACCCTACCGACAGGATGCAATTGCGCTGGCAATCGATCCGAGGAATATGACAAAGTCACAATACAGCAAAGGACAGAACAGGGGGACAGATTGGATACGAATCATACACGCTTTTGGGAAAAAGGATAATGTTTCAAAATCAGCCAATGTTCCGCAAAATATGGTTTCGGCATTCAATAAAACTGACAAGGGCACCGCTGTAGAGTTTGCGATTCCCCGATCCTATTTTGATTCAGCACAGGATGGAAATTGGAAGACTTTCAGGTTAGGGCTGGGATATATGGACTTCGATAAGAAAGGGGAGGAGCGCAATGATCTGTACTGGTATCCTGCATGGAACTCAAATTCCAATATCCTTGGTTCAGGTATGATATTCAGGAGATAAAAAAACGACAACCCCAGTGGAGATTGCCGTTCAAGTTATTCTTTTTAAAAACTCAGGATACGTTCTCTGACTTCAGTTTCGCCCCGATATATTCCCGGTTTAACCTGGCAATATTGCTGAGGTCGATTCCTTTGGGACATTCTGCAGCGCAAGCTCCTGTATTAGTACAAGCTCCAAAGCCTTCTTCGTCCATCTGGGCTACCATCTTCTCAACCCTTGTTTTTCGCTCAACCTGCCCTTGAGGAAGCATGGCCAGTTGTGAGACCTTAGCGGAAACAAACAACATAGCCGACGCATTTTTGCAAGCTGCTACACAAGCTCCGCACCCTATACAGGTAGCGGCATCAAAGGCTTCATCTGCAATACGCTTGGGTATCGGAATTTCGTTCGCGTCAGGTGCTCCCCCGGTATTTACCGATACGTAACCACCCGCCTGTTGGATCCTGTCGAATGAAGTCCGGTCTACCACCAGGTCTTTGATCACGGGAAAAGCCTTTGCCCGCCATGGTTCAATAGTGATGTGATCCCCATCTGAAAATGATCTCATGTGAAGCTGACAAGTGGTGATTCCCTCTTTGGGGCCATGAGGACGACCATTGATCACCATCGAACAAGTACCGCAAATACCTTCGCGACAATCGTGGTCGAAGTGAACCGGATCTTTATCCTCTTTCACCAGATCTTCGTTTAAAACGTCGATCATTTCAAGAAAAGACATATCAGGAGAAACATCAGAAACCTGGTAGGACTCAAATCCCCCTTTATCGTTCTGATTTTTTTGCCTCCATATTTTCAAAGTCAAATTCATATTTAAATTCTTTATTGTTTTATCAGCTTTGATCCCGGTTCTATTTATAGCTTCGTTGAGTAAGTTTAACATTCTCAAAGACCAGGTCTTCTTTGTTCAGCTTAGCAGCTCCATTTCCCGTAAATTCCCATGCGGAAACATAGGAGTACTCATCGTCGATCCTAAGAGCTTCTCCTTCAGGAGTCTGTGATTCCTCCCTGAAATGTCCACCACAGGATTCGGCCCTGTCAAGAGCATCCTGAATCATTACTTCTGCGAGTTCGATAAAGTCACTTACCCGGTTGGCCTTCTCAAGTGACTGGTTCAGTTCGTCCGCAGTACCAACGACTTTGACATTTTTCCAGAATTCTTCTTTTAATTCCTTGACCATGCCGGAAGCCTTTTTCAAACCTTCACCGGTTCTTGACATTCCACAATAATCCCACATGATCTTCCCGAGTTCTTTGTGGAATTCATCTACTGTCTTGTTTCCATTAATGTTGAGGAGCTTATCAAGGTGATCGTTAACAGTCTTTTCAGCTTCATCAAATGCCTCGTGATCAGTACCTACTTTTTCATAAGGTTGAGACGCGAGGTAATCCCCTATAGTGTAGGGGATGACAAAATAACCATCAGCCAATCCTTGCATTAAAGCACTGGCTCCAAGGCGGTTTGCCCCATGGTCTGAGAAATTACATTCGCCGATTGCATAGAGACCGGGAATAGTAGTTTGAAGATTGTAATCAACCCAAAGACCACCCATGGTGTAATGCACAGCGGGATAAATCATCATGGGTACTTCATAGGGATTGTCCCCTGTAATCTGCATATACATATCAAACAGGTTTCCGTATTTACTCCTGATCAAATCCTCCCCGTCACGGTTAATAGCATCAGCAAAATCAAGGAACACGGCAAGTCCTGATGGACCAACTCCTCTACCTTCATCGCAAACATCTTTTGCATTCCTTGAGGCAACATCACGTGGCACAAGGTTGCCAAATGAAGGATATTTTCTTTCCAGGTAATAATCCCGCTCTTCTTCGGGAATATTCAACGCCTCTTTCGCGGTAAGGCCTTTTCTTGCTTCTTTTGGGACCCAAACACGTCCGTCATTCCTGAGTGATTCCGACATCAGGGTAAGTTTGGATTGATGTTCACCTGAAACAGGAATACAGGTTGGATGGATTTGGGTAAAGCAGGGGTTGGCAAAAAAAGCTCCCCTTCTGTGGGCTCTCCATGCTGCAGTGGCATTACAACCCATTGCATTGGTTGAAAGGAAGAATACATTACCATATCCCCCCGTTGCGAGTACAACGGCATGAGCACTGTGTCTTTCAATCTCACCGGTGATCAGGTTTCTCGTAATAATTCCTTTGGCTTCACCATTTACCATGACCACATCCAGCATTTCGGTTCGGTTATACATCTTTACCTTACCATTGCTGATCTGACGATTCAAAGCACCATAAGCACCCAATAGGAGTTGCTGGCCTGTTTGGCCCCTAGCATAAAATGTTCGGGATACCTGAGCACCACCGAATGACCTGTTGTCCAATAATCCACCATAATCACGGGCAAAGGGAACACCCTGAGCGACACACTGGTCAATAATATTGGTACTTACTTCGGCAAGCCTGTATACATTGGCTTCTCTTGAGCGGTAGTCACCCCCTTTAATCGTGTCATAAAATAAGCGGAAGGTGCTATCCCCGTCGTTCTGGTAATTTTTAGAAGCATTGATACCACCCTGAGCTGCTATACTGTGTGCTCGCCTTGGACTGTCCTGGTATGCGAAAGCTTTAACATTGTAACCCAGTTCACCAAATGATGCGGCAGCTGATGCGCCGGCCAGTCCCGTACCTACTACTATAATGTCATACTTCCTCTTATTGGCCGGGTTTACCAGCTTTACTGAGAATTTATGCTTTTCCCACTTCTCAGCTAAAGGTCCCTCGGGGACTTTCGAATTCAAAACACTGCTCATATCTGTTGGGTAATGTGATTTATATAAATAATAATCGGTATGAGGGCCATACCGAGAGGCACAACGATTGAGTATAAAACTCCCAGCCCTTTAATAATAGGAGAATACTTTACATGGTTAACACCAAGCGTCTGAAAAGCACTTTGAAATCCGTGGTAAAGGTGAAACCCAACCACCGCCATGGCAATTACATAGAAGGCTACGTATCCCACACTTTGAAACTTGATATAAACCAGGCTGGCTAAATCAGAAATATCTGTTCCGGGCATATCAGCTACAGGGCTGAAATACTTGAAACGGAAGAAGTCATACATGTGGACGATGAGAAACACTAAAATGATAATCCCGAAAGGCCCCATCAGTTTAGAAGCCCAGGATGTTACTTCAGACTTATTGGATACTGCATATTGAACAGGACGTGATTTCCTGTTTTTCCTTATCAGGATAATACCATCAATTATATGGAACAGAAAACCTCCGAAAAGGACTACCTCTCCAATCTGGATCAACCTGTTGTATTTCATAAAATGGGCAAACTCGTTGAAGGCAAGACCTCCATCTCCATTGAGGAGCAATAAGTTACCTATCAAATGTTCTATTAGAAACAGGATCAGAAAGATCCCGGTTAGAGACATAACAAGCTTTCTTCCTATTGTTGTTGAGAACGCTTTAGTAAACCAGCTCATACGGTATATTTTTAATCAAACCCTTCCAAATTTAAACCTCAAACCTTAAGCTACCAAAAACTGGTAATTTATTATTTACATAACCTCCAATTAGCCAATTTGTTCCCTTAAAAATCAATTATCTGTCTTACTTTCAGCGCCTTTTTCCGATATGCTTTGGTATTTACCAGCTATGATTTAAGCATAAAAAAACTCGCTGCCGAACTACTACTTTTTATAAAGAGTCTGGAGCGAGTGGTGGAATTTTTTCCGGTTTGACTTTCCGTTTCATCATCCTAAGATCAGGGCTGTCATGATGAGTGCGATTCCCAGTATTATCACGAGCACTGCGAAAATTGCATCGTTGCTCAAAAGTTTTTTTATCGTTTTCATAGCTGCATTGTTTACATAGTTATATGCCAAATGTGTACCAACCAGCGAAAAGTGCGTTTCCGGTCTGTATTTAACGTTTGAGCGGTTCGATTGTTTCCCATTTTGGGAATTAATCTCACCTTGGGAGAGACTCATCCCTCATCCCTATTCCTCCCCCAAGAGGTCGGATACAGGAACGTATATGGGGGGGCGAGGAATGAGGAGGAGCGAGGGATGAGGTGATGAGGGAGGCTACACGGAAAACATTACTAAAAATAATAGCAATTATTCCTTTATCTATACTTATATTTACTAATAAAATTAGTAATTATAATCAATGACAGATCGTGCGGTGATTCATATGGATCTCGATACGTTTTTCGTATCGGTGGAGAGGAAGCTCAACTCAAAGTTGGAGGGGCTTCCGCTGGCAATAGGGGGGAAGAATAACCGCGGGGTTGTGGCGGCCTGCAGCTATGAGGCTCGCAGGTTCGGGGTCCATTCTGCCATGCCCATGTATCTCGCCCGCCAGCTTTGCCCTGAGATGACTGTGATCTCGGGAGATATGGAATCTTACAGCCAGCATTCCAGGATGATCACGGAGATCATTGCTGAATCAGCCCCGGTTTTTGAAAAATCGTCGATCGACGAGTTCTACATGGATGTAAGCGGTATGGATCGGTTTTTCAATACGTTTGATTGGGCCCGCGAGCTGCGCGGAAAGATCATCCATGAGAGTGGCCTCCCGATCTCCATGGGCCTTTCCGTAAATAAGCTCGTTTCAAAGGTGGCCACCAACGAGTTTAAGCCCAATGCGGAGAAGCACATATTAAAAGGGGAGGAGCGCGACTTCCTGGGGCCTCTCACCATCGACAAGATCCCGATGATCGGGAAGAAGACCGCGCGTTTCCTGTACGACATGGGGGTGAGAAAGGTCGAAGCCTTACGGGAAATGCCGGTGAAATACCTGCAGAGTGCTTTTGGGAAAAACGGGCTTGAACTCTGGCGTCGGGCCAACGGGATTGATGAAAGCCCGGTAGTGGCATATAGCGAGAGAAAATCAATTTCCACGGAAAGTACCTTCAGCACCGACACGATTGATGTCAGGAAACTCAAGTCGGTGATCATAGCTATGGTGGAGAAGCTTACCTATAAACTGAGGGAGGAAAAGAAGCTGACCTCCTGTGTCACGGTCAAGATCCGCTACACCAACTTCGACACGGAGACAAAACAGGTACACCTGGCATACACCGCTTCGGATGGACTTTTGATCAAGGCGGCCCTCGACCTCTTTGATAAGCTTTATTCCCGCAGAATGCTGCTGCGGCTCGTGGGAGTGCGTTTCAGCGGGCTCGTCCATGGCAATTACCAAATCAGTCTTTTTGAAGACACTGAAGAGAGTATCCGGTTGTACCAGGCTATGGACAGGATAAAGTTCAGGCACGGAACGGATAAACTGGTACGGGCGGTCACACTCGGGGTAAACCGAAGGGTGAGGATGGATATGAATGTTTTTACAGGGTAGGGATGTATTTTAATTGTCACACACATTTTAGTTTTAAGTACGGTACACTTTCCGTAAAAGACCTTTATGAGACCGCGATGAAATGCCGGGTGAGGAAGCTCATCCTCACGGATATCAATAATACTTCAGGCTATATTGAGTTGCTCCGGATCATCCGGGAGAACAATGAATTGTATCCACTTGAGGTGGCCCTGGGCATTGAATTCCGGAGGGATAACCAACTGCTTTATATCGGGCTGGCGAGGAACAATGATGGTTTTGAGGAACTCAACCGCTTTTTGTCTCATCATAACAACCAGGATATCCCGCTGAAACCGCGTGCACCTGAATTCTCCCATGTACATGTAGTTTATCCCTGGCCTTCGTGGAAGGAGCGCGATCCACGGGAACTCCGTGAAAATGAATGGGTGGCAATCCGTCACCTTCAGCTCCATGAACTTAGGGGCACCCTATATCTCGATAACATGGACAAGCTGGTGGCCTGGCAACCGGTCACTTTTGCTGACAATGGAAGTTTCAATGTACATCGCCTGCTGCGGGCTATTGACAACAATACCCTGTTGAGCAAGCTGCCCGTCCATGAGCAGGCAGCCCCCGATGAGATCATGCTGCCTGAAGGGGAAGCGGAGAAGCGTTTTAATATGTATCCCAAACTGGTCAGGAACGCCCGGAAGCTCGTGGAGGACTGTGAGATACACTTTGAGCTGGGAACAGATAAGAACAAACGCACGGTCACCGGAAGTCTCGGGGCAGACCTCGCCCTGCTCAGGACCAAGGCCTGGGAGGGGTTTTGTAACCGCTATGATCCCGATAATGACATGCTCCTGGAGCGGTTTGAACGGGAATTGAACATCATTTTCTCACGAAAATTCGTCTCCTATTATCTCATTGCCAACGAGATTATCCAATACGCGGTTAGTAAGGGTTATGCCTACGTCGGCCGGGGAAGTGGAGCTAATAGTATGGTGGCCTATTGCCTGGGGATTACCAATGTGGATCCCATTGAACTTGACCTTTATTTTGAGCGGTTCCTGAACCCGGAGCGCACCTCCCCTCCCGATTTTGATATGGATTTCTCCTGGAAGGACCGCGATGATATCACCAAATTCATATTCGACCGCTTTGGCCACCAGCATGTGTCCCTGCTGGGGACCCACACCACCTATAAAGGGCGTTCCATCATCAGGGAACTGGGAAAAGTTTTCGGTCTGCCCAAGGGGGAGATCGATGAACTCGTGGACTACCCCTCGAAGGTCAGGGACAGGGATCACATTACACGGCTCATCTTCCGGTTTGCCGAGAAGATGTATAACATGCCGGCCAACCTCTCTATCCATGCCGGTGGTGTGCTGATCACTGAGAAGCCTGTCTATGCCTATACTTCCACCGACCTTCCCCCCAAGGGATTCCCCGTGGCTCATTTTGAAATGCACAATGCGGAAGATATCGGCATTTTCAAATTCGATGTGCTCAGCCAGCGCGGGCTTGGTCACATCAAGGATACTATCCAGATTGTCAAAAAGAACCGGGGTATCGAAGAGGATCCCCATCGGTTCAAGGACTTCAAAAAAGACCCCGGAATAAAGAAACTGTTGGAAAAGGGACGGACAATGGGATGCTTCTATGTGGAGTCACCCGCTATGCGTGCACTGCTGGGAAAACTGGAATGCAATGATTATATCACCCTGGTGGCTGCCAGCTCAATTATCCGTCCGGGAGTGGCCCGGTCGGGGATGATGCGGGCCTATATCGAGAGACATCATGCTGTAAAGAATGGCAAGGGGTATGAGGCGATCCATCCGAAAATGGACGAGCTGATGAAAGAGACCTATGGAGTGATGGTCTACCAGGAAGATGTAATCAAGGTAGCCCACCATTTTGCTGGACTCACTTTGTCGGAGGCGGATATCCTTCGCCGGGGGATGTCCGGGAAGTTCCGCTCGAGAAAGGAATTTCAGCGGGTGGAAGACCAGTTTTTGAAAAACTGTGAGAAGAAGGGATACCCAAAGCATGTGATTGACCGTGTCTGGTACGAGATTGAGAGTTTTTCGGGGTACTCCTTCTCCAAGGGGCATTCTGCGAGTTATGCCGTTGAGAGTTATGAAAGTCTTTTCCTCAAGGCCCATTATCCACTTGAATTCATGGTCGGGGTGATCAATAATTTCGGGGGTTTTTACCGGACGGAGTTCTATTTTCACGAGGCCCGTATGAGTGGAGCCAACGTCAATGCTCCCTGTGTAAATGCGAGTGATTATCTCACAAACATCAGGGAGAAGGATATCTATATCGGGTTTATCCATCTCAAGAGCCTGGAGACTAAGATCGGCCAGAATATACCGGAAGAGCGGGATTTGCATGGCACTTACCGCAACCTGGATGATTTTATCAGGCGGCATAATATCTCTCTGGAACAGTTAAGGATACTCATCCGGGCCGGTGCATTCCGTTTCACCAAAAAGTCGAAACCCCGTCTTCTCTGGGAGGCAATGCTCTATTTCGGGGAGAAGAAGAGCAATACCTACACTTCGGACCTCTTCAATGAGGAGCCGGATTTCTATCCTTTACCCGAACTGGAGAGGGAGGAATTCGAGGATGCATTTGATGAACTGGAACTGATCGGGTTCCCGCTTTGCGATCCATTCAAGCTTCTGGCCACTGACGATCCCGGGAACTGTACTTCCGAGCAATTGATGGGCCGTCTCAAGCAGCAAGTAGAGATTATAGGGTACCTCGTAACGATCAAACCTACGGGTACGAAGGACGGGAAACCCATGCACTTCGGTACGTTCTACGACCATAAGGGCATTGTATTTGACACGGTGCATTTCCCCGAGCCGTCCCGGAAGTATCCTTTCCGCGGTCGCGGCTTTTACCGCATTCACGGTAAGGTAGTCGAAGATTTCGGGGTGCCGATTATCGAAGTCTCTTATATGGATAAGCTGCCGATGATAAGTCGAGTTGGGGAGGGGCTTCCTTCGGAAGCTTGATCGGTATGTCGCTTCCTTCGGAAGCTTCGGGGGAGAGGGTTTTGAGGA
>JAHEKQ010000021.1 GCA_024638265.1 Flammeovirgaceae bacterium | reverse complement strand
CAGTCCATCCCGCTTCGCCCTACCACTTTTACACTTTTCACTCTGCACTCTGCACTTTTACTTCATTAACTTCCTTAACTTTTAACTTTTGACTTTTGACTTTTGACTTTTGACTTTTGACTTAAAAAAAAGAGCTAAACCACTCGGCTAGCTCTTTTTTTTAAGGTTGGCTTATTCTAATCAGGTTCCGTAATCCGGATTCTGAACGATATTCGGATTGGCGTTAATCTCAGCCTGTGGAATCGGTAAAATGAAATAGCTGTTTGGATAAGTTTCGGTACAGGTAATAGAAGTGCATTCTGTACGTACCATATCTTGCTTCAGCCTGTTGATATCAAATATACCATGTCCTTCAAAGGCGAGCTCCCTCCTTCTCTCAAGGATGATCTCATCGATGAGTGCCTGTCCTGTGGCGGTGGTTGCAGTAGCTGATGCAGAAGCACGGAGTCTTGTAACGTCAACATCTGCCTGAGCACCAGCCTCATCTGGAGCAGCTTTTTTAGCCCTGGCTTCAGCCCTGATCAGGTACATTTCTGCTAACCTGAAAACAGGGATGTTGTCCGCTCCTGCCTGGCTTGGATACTTCACCATTCGGTAAGGTGCCCAGTCCCCGGCAAGGTTCAGATCGTCCTTGAGCCAGGTTCTCCTCAGGTCATCTGCGGGAAGTAAGTCAACCCAGTCTTTGGAAGGAAGGTAATCACCGTATCCTTCAACGATATACATCCGACCCAGCGCATCTGATCCGTTATTATCATCATCACGTTGGCGCAACTCGAAAATCGCATCAGCGACCTCGCCGGATTGCCATGAGGATACATAGGATGCCTGGTCAGTCATACTGTGACCGCCATTGATGGCAGATGTCGCATGTGATTCGGCGTTATCCCAATCTTCCATAAACATGTAAACCTTTGCCAATAATGCATGCGCGGCATCAATAGTCAAACGTGTAGTCTCACTATTTTCAGTCATATAATTCAACGATTCATTAGCATCGCTGATTACCTGTGCATAGACATTGGCCACAGATTCCCTGGAAGGTTCAACTGCAGGGTCAAATGTGGTGATAATCGGAACACCCGCATGAGAACCATCGACAGTAAAAGTGTAAGGTTGTGCAAAAGCCCTGACAAGATCAAAGTAACACATGGCCCTAATCAGGTATGCTTCACCCAGCAATTGCTCGTATTCAGTTTGAACCGTTGCAGGAATGTTGGCATCGCTTCCGTTAATCACCGTATTCGCACCCCCTACGGTCCTGTAGATCTCTGTCCACATATTGGTAGGTATAAAGTGGGTAGATGGTCCCCTGTATTCTGCAAATTCCAGCCCCCTGTTGGCCTGTGAATTCTGCTTTACATCATTGCCCATGATATCAGGGACAAGAAGAAAATATCTGCCATAATGGTCAGAGTCAGTGAGCTGATCGTAAAGTCCGATCAATGCAGCGTTGTAATCCTGAAGTGAGGAGGGAAAATCCGTTGTCAAGACAGATTGCTCTGGCTTAACATCCAGGAAGTCATCTCCACAGGAAAAAGCGGTAAACGCCAGGAATACAATCGCTATTTTATATGTTATTCGTTTCATAATTATTTCGATTATAGTCCAATGTTAATACCAAATGAAGTAGTCCTGAGTGCAGGAACCGGGCTGTTAATTAATCCGTTTACACCCGCTTCCGGATCGAGGAATAGATCCTCGTCCTTGGTCCAGGTCCATGGATTAATGATCATTGCGTACACCATCACATTACTGAATCCAACTTTTTGAGTAATGGAAGTGGGCAAATTATAAGACAGCCTGAGATTTCTCAACCTCATAAAGGATCCATCATACAGGTACTTGGTGGATGGCCTTGCATTGGCTCCGGCAGGTGCTCCCCATGTAAACAGCGGGAAAGATGCTACGTCACCGGGCTGTTGCCAGCGATCAAGTGCTGTAGCGAGCTGGTTCCGGGGGGTAAATCTACCATCACCCATGGTTACCCAACCTTCTGTATAATACACGTAATTGCCGAAGCTGTACGTGAAGTTCGCAGAAAGTGAGATTCCCTTGTAATTCAGGTTGGCATTAATACCTCCAAAAGTATTTGGTGTGGCGGTTTTACCCACATCAAATTGTGTGGCCTCATTTATATCACTGGTGGTTTCCGCCCTGGTATCATCTTTGTACCATAAAGGAAGCCCCGTAGTTGGATCAATCCCCACATAATCATACATGAAATAAGTTTGGAAATCATTTCCTTCTTTCCTGATCTTGGTTCCATCTATGAATTCTTCGGGAAGTTTGGTGATTTCATTCTGCAGGAATGTGGCATTAAATCCAATCGCTGCAGAGAAATCATTGGCATTATAAACGTCGAAATTCATCGTCAACTCAAGTCCCTTATTCACCATAGAACCAAAGTTCTGGGTCAATTCGGTATATCCTGTTGTTCTGGAAATAGGAACATCGAGAATCTGTTCGGAAGCGCCTCGCTGGAAATAATCAATATTTCCTGAAACCCTGTTGAACAATCCGAACTCAAGTCCGATATCATATGCTGTTTGCTGTTCCCAGGTAAGATTGGGATTGGCAATCTGAGTACCAAGCGCTCCGGGTTGACCGTCATAGTCGAAACCATAACTGGTAAGTCCTTTGGCGGCAAAGTTACCAATTCCCTGGGCATTACCGGTAACACCGTAACTGGCGGTAAGTTTCAACTCATCGAGGAAGCTGACGCCTGAAAGGAAGTTCTCGTCTCCTACTCTCCATCCGGCACCAACTGCCCAGAAATTACCGTACTTAACATCGGCACCAAACCTTGAACTACCATCACGCCGGAAGGAAACCTTACCGAAATAACGGCCCTTATAGTCATAGGTCACCCTGCTCAGTGTGGATACAAATGTATAACCCGTTCCGTTACTAGAAGATGTATAGGGCAATGCAGCGTTATCCAGCCTGGTCAATTCAGGGTTTCCATATTCCCTGGCTTGTGCGTATACCCTGCTCTGGGTAACCTTTTGTGCCTCGTATCCTATCAATGCAGTAATACTGTGGTCATTATTAAAGCTTTTATCATAGGTTAGCGTGTTAGCACCATTCCAGTTGATATTGGTAGTTCTCATATCCCTACCAATACCTCCAACATTCCGTCCGTCACCATACCTGGCATTTCGGAAGTAGATCTCATTGATGTTTACGACATCAATATTCCATTGGGTTCTTGCGGTAAGACCTGGCATGATTTCAACGCCAATGCTGAAGTTATCAGTAAGCTTATATTGCTTAAGGCTTCGATCATCATCTCCTGAAAGTGATCCTACAGGATTGTTTCCTCCCATCGGGAAGTAATTCTTGTGGTCACCGTAGAATCGACCCTGTGCATCCTTTACGGGGATGGTGGGTGCAAGGAGTATAGCGTTATAAATCGGATTGGCCCAGAAAGAAGCATTACTCATTCCAGCTTGCTCAAGACCTGAAACATAAAGATTGTTTTCGATCTTCACCCGGTCACTTACCGTAGCACCAATTTTCAACCTGGAAGAATATCGCTCCAGGTAAGAACCTATTACAGGTGATTCCTGCAGAAAGTAGGAACCAGAAGTAAAGTAGTTCAGGTTATCCGTGCCTCCACTCACACTGATGTCATGAGACTGATTTTGCCCGGTACGGGTAATCTCTTCCATCCAGTTGGTGTCGGTTATCGGAACATTGTTCGTAAAGTCAAATTCCATGTCAGGGAAATTGGCAATGAACCGGTCAAAAGCCTCCTGTTGGGTATCACCCCTGTTGACATAACCCTCTATATAGAGGTCCATATATTCCTTGGAGTTCAAAGCACGAAGTGGCTCAGTGGCATAGTTATTAAATCCAAATTGAGACTTGGCTTCAATCCTGGGTTTTCCTGATTTTCCACTTTTAGTTGTAATGAGGATTACACCATTGGCACCCCTTGAACCATAAATGGCTGTCGAGGAAGCATCCTTCAATACGACAATTTGTTCGATATCATTGGGATTGAGTCCCGCCAGTGTATTAGCCGTTACATTAAGTCCCGTAATATCACCTGCCACTACAGGGATTCCATCAATTACGTAGAGCGGTTCCGAAGAAGCACTCATCGATCCAATACCACGAATCCTGATTTGTATGTTGGCACCTGGCTGACCTGAAGGTGAAACAGACTGTAAACCCGCCACATTACCTTGTAGCATTTGTTCAAAGCTCGGCATGGGTACCTGTTCCAAATCAGCGGCATCCATAACTCCAATGGAACCTGTCAGGGCTTCCATATTTTGAGTACCATATCCTACAACTACAACTTCGGAAAGTTGCGTGACATCCGAAACCATTGAAATGCTAATAACGGAACGGGTTCCGATATTAACTTCCTGGGTTTCGTAACCAATGAATGTGAATACCAGCGTACCACCATCTGAGGGTACATTGATCTTGTACTCACCATTGGCATCAGAAATCACACCGATTTGCGTGCCTTTCAGCAGGATGTTCACTCCGGGAAGTCCCTCAGGAGCATCATCTGATGTGATTTTACCAGAAACACTACGCTCTTGTCCGAAGGCGGAACCCGCCATAAACAAGAGCGCTACTAGATAGAGTAAGGTTTTCTTCATAACCTCTGGTTTTTAATGAAACATAAGTTTAATTAATAAGGTAGGGGATTTTTCAGAAGAATCCCAACTTGAAAGACCGCAATAGAGTGTTTAAACCCAATATTGTCGCGGATTTCCTAC
This sequence comes from Flammeovirgaceae bacterium, assembly GCA_024638265.1. Lineage (GTDB taxonomy): Bacteria > Bacteroidota > Bacteroidia > Cytophagales > Cyclobacteriaceae > JAHEKQ01. The sequence continues at coordinate 38,326 of JAHEKQ010000021.1, read as the reverse complement.
CTTCTGCGCTTGGGATTGAACCGCTTTCCGGAGGACTTCTGGCCGGTCCTCCACTCAGGACCGGTGCCAATGTCCGAGGGTAATTTGTTGGTCTTAAGTATTTCCCGATCTATGAGTCTTTCAATATCAGCAAACCTTCTGAAGTCTTTGGAATTGATAAAAGTGACTGCTTCACCGGTTGATTTGGCCCTTGCAGTACGGCCTATCCTGTGAACATAATCCTCCGGATCGGGTGGCACGTCATAGTTAATGATGAGTTCGATGTTCTCCACATCAATTCCCCTGCTGAGGATATCCGTACCGACCAGTACATTGACCCTTTCTGCTTTGAATTTATTCATCAAGGCCTTTCTCTCGTCCTGGGTGAGGTCACTGTGAAAGGCTTCTATCACCAGGTCGAGTTTCCTGATTTCTTTTTCAAGGTCCTTAACCTTTTGCCTGGTAGAGGCAAAGACAATAACCTTGTCGTATACCCCTGATCCAAGTATATACCGCAACAAGGGCGTTTTCTGGTTGTCATGGGTGAGAAATGCTTTTTGAAAGATTCCCTCGGCAGGCTTTGAAATGGCAATCGCCACTTCTTTTGGATCTTTCATGCGTTTCGACGCGAGCTGACGGATTTTTGGGGGCATTGTAGCCGAGAACAACAGGGTTTGTCGCTCTTTTGGGACATGACTTATGATCCGGTCTATGTCTTCAGAGAATCCCATATCCAGCATCCTGTCAGCTTCATCGAGAATCAGGCATTCCAGCTTGGCAAGATTGACTTTATGGGAATTGAGCAGGGCAATGAGTCTGCCCGGGGTAGCCACAAGGATATCTACACCCTCCATTATGGCTTTTTTCTGGGTATCCCAGGTCTGGCCATCTGTACCCCCGTAGATGGCAATTGAACTGGCATGAGTGAAATAAGAAAAGCCCTCGATTTGTTGATCGATTTGAATTGCAAGTTCCCTGGTGGGCGCAATGATTAAAACTTTTACCTCCGGGGTCGTGTTACGCTTTGCTATATTATCCAGAACAGGGAGTACATAGGCGGCTGTTTTCCCGGTACCGGTTTGAGCGCAAGCAATGAGGTCTTCTCCATCCTGGATGATAGGTATTGCCTTTTCCTGGATAGGTGTCGGCTCATTGAATCCCATGGCTGAGAGCCCCTCATTAAGGGATTCGTGAAATTTAAAGTCTGAAAATGCCAATGATTTAGTCCGTTTCGCCTGTGGTATCCCTTGATTGGATTTCTGTTGCTTTGCCCTGAACTTCATCAAGTACTCTCAACAGGTTACCACTCCAGATTTTACTGATTTCTTCTTCGGTATATCCCCGCCGGACGAGTTCGAGAGTCACATTAAAGGTTTCTGATGCATCACTCCAACCCTCAATTCCTCCTCCTCCGTCAAAATCTGAACTTATTCCAACATGGTCGATCCCTATCAGGTTTACCATATAATCGATGTGGTCGACGAAATCTGAAACGTTTACCGGGGGAGCTTCAGCATTTACCTCTTCCATCCTGGGTTCAGCTTTTTCCTGCAGTTCACGGTATTGTGTGATATAACTTTCCCTGGCCTCATCTTCCAATTGCCAGGCTTCCCTCCTGCTCAGTAACTCGAATCCCATTTCCTTTGCAATCTCCTCATAGAGCTTTTGCCTTCTTTCCTGGTGAGCAGATTGCTTTTCACGATGGACATAGGTTCCAAGAGCAACGGTTTGAACCACTCCCCCGTTTTCCTTTATCCAACCCAGTTGCTCGTCATCGAGGTTTCTGCTATGATCGCTCAGGGCACGAGCCGATGAATGGGAAGCAATAATAGGTGCTTCCGTTAGTTCAATAGTCTGTCTCATGGACTCTTTTGATGGATGAGAAATATCCAGCATTATACCCCATTTATTGCTTTCCCTGATTACCTCTTTACCGAGATCGCTTACTCCATTGTGTAACCAAACTGAATCACTCTCCCCTGTATGGGAATCGGAAAGTTGGCTGTGCCTGTTGTGGGACAGGGAAATATATCTTCCCCCCAGATCAAAGAATTTTTTTACGTTGGCGATATCTATTCCTATGGGATATCCATTCTCTATTCCGATCATGGCCACCTTTCTACCGGATTCAATAATTTCTTTCACTTCTTTGGAGGACGTGGCAAGTCCTATACGATCCGGGGCTATCTCCTCACAAAGTCTGTGAATAGCGTCAAATTTATCCATTGCGTTTTCATAGGCCGCGGCGAATCCTTCCTCGTTGTTTTCACCCTGCCCCGTATACACAATAAACCAGGCGACATCAAGACCTCCTTCTTCCATCTTTGGCAGATTAACCTGGGTCTCCAGGTTTTGAGTATAGTTCGTATCCTCCGTGAAGTTATCAGTATTGATATCACAATGTGTATCAAGGGTGATTACCCTGTCATGGATTTCTTGTGCTTTTTGGATCAGTTCCTCTTCTGTAAGTTCAGCGGGTTCTTTATCTTTTTCTGTTTGTCCCGATCCTCCACAAGCTGATACGAGGATGACGAGGACAAGAGTTGCTAGGGCAAAATAATTTTTCATAGGCCCAAAAGTATAGAAAAATTATAACTAATCAGCCAGTGTTTTTTAACAACGGCAAATGTGGCTTGTGGTAAATAATCAGGTAATTAATTACATAATTAATTACCTGATTATCCATGAGATAATTATGTAATTATTTCTTTAATCGAGGTGTTGGGTAATCTCCCGGCTCATTGGTTTCACACTACTTCCAAAATGAGCAATGAGTTGTCCATTTTCGTCAATGAGAAATTTGTTAAAATTCCAGGAGACTTTGTAGTTGTCCTTCCCGTTCATCTCTTTCTTGGTAAGCCATTGGTAAATAGGGTGTTGATTTTTACCCTTTACATTGACCTTGGAAGTCATTGGGAAAGTCACACCGTAATTAGAACTGCAGAACTCCTGGATCAGTGCTTCACTTCCGGGTTCCTGTCCAAGGAACTGGTTGCAGGGAAATCCAATTACTACCAAATTGTCCTGGTAAGTCTCATACAATTCCTGTAAGTCGGCATATTGTGGGGTGAACCCACACTTTGATGCGACATTTACTATTAACACCTTTTTTCCCTTGAATGTCGAAAGTTGAATTTCATCACTGCTGTTCAATGCCTCTATAGAATAGTCGTGTATTGAGGTACTCATGCTGCTGATGATTAGAAGTATAATGCTTAAATTCATAATTACGGAGTTTTAGAATATAACAAATGACCACGTATAATGTTAGCACAATGTCGAAAGTCTTAGTGACATTGATCGTTTTATGTCCTCTTTTAGGTAATGCTCAGCAAACCGGAGAGGTAGAATACCCCTACCTGGGTATAAAGTTTACGATTCCAGATGAATGGAAGGGTCAGGAGCTTGAGGAGGGTTACTTGATGGGTTCCGATTCGCATGCGGGATTCATTCTTATGTCTACCCAAGAAGCCAGGTCTATTGACGAATTAAAACAGGAAGCCATGGCAGGCCTGGAGCTCGGTGAAGGAACCATGCTTCAATTGTCGGGTGAGTTTGAAAACCTGGGAAAAGTAGGTATTGGGGCTGAATTTGAAGGTTTTATGGAATGGCAACCGGCCAGGGCTTACGTAATAGGTCTTATCAATCCTTTAGGGAAAGGGGTCACAATTCTCTCAATAACTACCCCCCGGGTATATGATTCCTACTATCGCGATATTACTTTGAGGGTGGCAAAAAGTATCAGGTTCTCCAAACCAAAAGAATCACCGTTGAAGAAGGAATGGGACGAAGCACTTAAAGGCGCGAAATTGACTTACATGAGCTCATTTGGGGATTCTGATTACAGCGGGGGCTATTCAGGGGGGAGTACGACCCGGGAATACACACTTTGTTCGGACCGAACATTCAGTTTTTACTACAACAGTAATTTTTCAATGTCAAGTGAGGGAGGTGGTGCATTTTCTGACAGTGGAGATAACGGTCAGGGTCGATGGAAGGTTGAGACCGGAGCAGTTGGCGAAGCGATATTAGTATTTGATTATTTTGATGGTAGAGTTGAACGATTTGAAATCACTTCCAAGGAGGACAGGACTTATCTTGAAGGTACCCGTTACTTCAGGACTTATGATCACGGAGTCTGTAGATAATCCGGTAAAAAATAACCAGTAAAACAGCAGTTGCCAGGATACTCAAGCCTATAAACCAGGAATAAATCTCCAACCCGAATTTTTCTGAAAGAAAACCCATAAGGTAATTGAGCAGCATGTTCCCCAGCAGGCCATAAATAAGAACAATACTGAAGGCCATACCTGACATCCTGTTGAAAAACTCACCGACATAAGAAAAAGCCAGAGGAAATGCTGACGCCGATCCTACTCCCATAATAATCAAACCCATAGTGAGATATCCCGAGCTTAGAATTGACAGGCCAATTGAAACCACTATGACGGAGCTAAACAACAAGGTCCTGACAGCAACATCTTTGAGGATCGTGGACAATGCCACACGGGTTATGGTGAGACTTAGTAAAAATATCGTCAGGGAATAGATAGCGGCTGAGCTTCCCATCTTGTGCACACTTTCCATAAATAAGGGCGTCCAGTTGTTTACAATCCCTTCAATTCCGCTTTGGCTGAATAGAAATAATCCAAGGATCATTAGCCTGGGATCACGAAGCAAGGAGGTAATCTCGCTTTTTTCCAATTTACCACTGACAACCGGTTCCGGGTATTTAAGAAAAAGAAAGGCGAGGAAAGGAACCAGAAGAATTACCGACAAAAGCAACAATATGCTGTTGTACGAGTAGAATTCCGTGAAGTAGCCCATAATTAAGGGCATCAGTAAGGCTCCAACGCCGAAAAATATGCTCAAAAAGCTCAGGTTAGCTGCCCTTTTCTCCGGCGTTTCAGAGCTGATGATAGATACCAATGAATTGGTACTACCATTCAGTGCACCGGAGCCTATCCCTACCAGGATAAAACAAAACATCAACATTGATATGCTGGTAAAAAAGGCCAAGCCCACCAATCCGAGAATGGACAACAGGAGGCTACCTGACATCGGGTATTTATAGGAGTAGCGGTCGGAGATAGGACCAAATGTCATAGAGCCAATCAGGATACCGAAAGGTAGGGATGATGCCAGATAACCTGCTTCCAGTTCGGAAAGGAAGAATCTTGTTCTCAGCAAAGGGAGAATGGCCCCTATGGTAATGAACGTTATCCCGACAATGGTCATACCCACACAGGAAGCAGTCATCAACTGTCTGAATTTTACCCTATTCACTTCAATTTATCCTGGTGGGTGTTTCCGATATGGAGTAAAGCATCACCTCTGTTAACTACAGGATTATTATTTATCGCAATTACATAACCAGATGAAGGGCTTTTAACCTTTCTTTCAAAGTCACCAAAAGGATCGGTGATCAGTCCCAGGACTTCCCCCTTTGTAACGAAAGCCCCATTGCGCACGAAGGCATGATGAATGCCGGCATAACGGGCCCTGAGCCAGCTTGACTTGTCAATCAATACCGTGTCCCACTGAGGATCTGGGGAACTGCTGATCATTCCCGTGTATTCCATCACCCTGAGCGCACCATCAATTCCGGTTTCAATGGCATTTTTCCTAAGCCGCATGGATTCCCCCGCCTCATAAATTAGTATACTCTTACCCAATTTGTGAGCTTCTTTTCTAAATGAACGATCCCTGTATGGGGCATTCAAAATAAGCGGAGGAGCAAACGCATAGGCGAGGTTTTTACTTTGCTCATCAACCTCAAGATTGGCGCGGATCTGGGGAACATTATTGATACGTGCCCCACCGGTGTGGAAATCTATACCAAAATCAATGTGCTTAACCACATCCTGCATCAGGTGATAGGCCACACGGCTTGCCAGAGATCCCTGGGAGCTTCCCGGGAATGATCGGTTTACATCCTTTCCATCAGGCACTTCTCTTGAGAAATTCAGAAAACCAAAGATATTGATGATGGGAATACAGATCACCGTGCCCTTTTCGGGCTTGTTATATCCCCTTGAAATGAATCTTCTCACTATTTCCACTCCATTGATCTCATCACCGTGCAATCCTCCCGTAAGTAAGAGTATTGGACCATCTTTTTTACTTCTACTTACAATGATGGGAATATCGATGGAGGTACGTGTAGGTAATTTGGCAATACGGGCATTTATTTGACGCGTTTCTCCCGGGGCGACGAGTTCACCTGCAATAATCATTGATGAGGACATTATTTAACCGGCTGATTTTGTTCTCCGTTTTTTGGCATTACGTTCAATATATTCCACGATTGACCCTGCGATATCTTCTTTCGTGGCTTTTTCGATACCCTCCAATCCTGGTGAGGAATTCACTTCAAGTACGAGCGGACCCCTCTTGGATTGCAGCATATCTACACCGGCAATGGCAAGTCCCATGGCTTTGGCGGCTTTCAGAGCAGTAGATTTCTCGCTCCTTTTGAGCTTAATCATCGAAGCCGTACCACCCCTATGGAGATTAGACCTGAAATCATCACCTCCACCTTGTCTTTTCATCGCACCAATCACCTGGCCATCCACAATAAATGCACGGATGTCAGCTCCCCCGGCTTCCTCTATAAATTCCTGGATAATTACCCTGGTTTTCAGGCTTTCAAATGCTTGTATTACGGAAGTAGCTGCCTTTCGGGTTTCAGCAAGTACTACCCCCAGGCCTTGTGTTCCTTCCAAAAGTTTGATTACCGTCGGGTTTCCTATATGACTGTGCACAATTTTTTCATTTCTCCCATAGTTGGTAAATGCCGTATCGGGCATTCCAACTCCCGAACGGGACAATAACTGAAGGCTTCTGAGTTTATCGCGGGAACGGGTAATTGCGAGTGAACTCACCGCACTGAACACTTTCATCATCTCGAAATGACGTACTACGGCGGTACCGTAATAGGTAACGGATGCTCCAATTCTGGGAATAATGGCGTCAACATTCTTAACACTTTCTCCATCGTACAAGATTGAAGGTCCTTCGTGGTCCATCAATATGTCGCATTTCAAATGGTCAATGACCCGGGCATTATGTCCCCGTTCTGTAATCGCCTCCACCAATCTCTTGGTTGAGTAAAGCTTTTCATTTCTTGATAGTACGGCAATGTTCATTTTTTTTGTTTTTGATTTTTTAGAATGTCTTTCTGTGAAACGTCCACCAGGAACTTCTTCCTGAGAAACTTCCTGCCTATTAGAACGGGATACCTCATTTCACTTCGGTTGGTAAGCGTGAATTGAACGCGGTAGCGTTTCTTACCGATCACAACAGATGTCTTCAATGCATATCGATGTTCCTGATCACCAGAACTGCTCTTGACTTTTTTATCAGAGAATTCACGCGAGTAATAGTATCTGTCCTCGTACTCGGGGTGATCAGGATCCAGTAATTGAAACCTTAAATGATCGACTCCATCTTTCTTAACTACCTCCATATGATGGCAATGTATGGCAGAGCTATATGCCCCTGTATCGATCTTCACTTCAATATCTTTCAAGCCCCATTCCGGGAAATCCATATGTTCCCTTCGACCAATGACCTTCATACTTTCCAAATTACACTAAAATACCCTTCTATTAGACGACAAAAAGAATATCCGTCACATATATTTTTTATCTGGTCACCCTGGCAAGATATAGCCCCGTTTCATCTTCAATTATTACTTCAACCTTAATGGAGTTTTTTTCACAGATTTCAATCAATTTATAAGGATCTACATAGAGCCATCTGCCCGGTTCACTTATCCACTTTCGATATTCATACCATGTAGAGATCTCACCAAAATAAGCATTCGATCTATTCTCGAGATAGGTTAGATCACTTGAATCGAAAAGTATTTGACCTCCCGGATTTAGTAAGGTCTTCAGATGGTTAAGTGTCGTCGGTAGATTTTCCAGGGATTCCGCGATCCCTATTCCATTCATAAGCAGCAAAACTGTATCATAGGTTGATTCTGAAAAAAGAAAAATATCCTGATGCAATACTTTTTTGACACCCCGATCTCTCATCACCTCGCATGCTTCCTCGGAAATATCCAGTCCGCTAACATCAAATCCCGCTTCCTGAAGAAATAAGCAGTGAGTGCCAGCCCCAGCGCCTACATCCAATATGCTGCCTTTTACCAGGGAAAGGGCGTACTTCTCAATCTCAGGCATTTCACTTTCTTCCCTGAAAAAGACTTCCAATGGCATCTCATCTGGTTCCAGGTCCTGGTAATGGATCAGGAACGGGGATGAAAATTTGCCCAGGTGATAATCCAGCAATGCCTTTCCCAGTAATTCAGGATTTTTCATGTACGGTCAACCATTGATCTCCTCCATTTATCCAATATAAGTCAAGTTCTTCGACCCATAGTTATTATATTAAACCATATTTCAATAATCGGGTCCAATCTGAAGTGATCAGCATATCTGCATATTCCGGAAGCTGGGGGGATGAACCAGCAGCACATTTGCTAAGGCGTACAATGGTGGGTTATACAAGAGAAGAGCTACGACAGGTTTCTTCAATGACTTTGGCTACTTCGATTGATACTATGCTCACAGTACCGGGCCCTGTTACACCACCCGTAAATGACTACGAAGCTTACTTGAGAAGGGCTGATCCCGGCTGTGCAGCAGGCAATCCATGGGTTTTCACGCAAATTTCCGATGGGGACATAGATTTTGCCCGGCGTCTTTCCTACATCGGTTGGTTATATGACAACATGATGAACCATGAATTGTCGGTACATGAAAAGATGGTCCTTTTCTGGCATAATCTGCTCGTTACCGATTCCGAAGATTTAAGTATCCTCAACTACCAGTATATGGATATGTTGCGAAGCCATGCGCTTGGGAATTATAAGGACATAATTATTAACCTGACGCTTAATCCCCGCATGCTCAACTACCTGAATGGTTCGCGAAATGTTGCTCAGCAGCCGGATGAAAATTATGCCAGGGAGCTACAAGAGCTTTTCTGCATTGGAAAATGGCAAGATTCCCAATACACGGAGAACGATGTCAGGGAAGCGGCGAGGGTGCTTACCGGTTGGTACAATGATTTTGAAGAAATTTACCAGGGCAATGTTCCGGAACCCAAATATTGGGAAGGAAATCATGACACTGGCAATAAACAGTTCTCGTCGTTTTATGGGAACCGGGTGATCCAGGGTCGGGTTGGCCAGAATGGTGGGTACACTGAGATCATGGAGCTGATCGACATGATCTTTGAGAACCCGGTCACCGCAAAGCACCTTTGCAGGAAGCTATGGCAATATTTTGTCCATACTGAAATTACAGCCGATGTTGAATTGAATGTGATAGAGCCCCTTGCTGAATTACTCATCCAGGAAAATTTTGAAGTGGAACCTGTCTTAAGAACCCTGCTCAGTTCCGAAGCATTTTTTGATCAAAGTTTCAGGGGAGCTCTGGTAAAGAGTCCTGCTGAATTCCTTATTGGAACCTGGAAAACTCTCGAACTGAACTATGATGATCCCAATGACCTTACCCAGAAATTTTATACCCGCCTTACCCTGAACTATTATCTGGATCGGATGGGAATGGAGTTGGGAAGTCCTCCCAGTGTTGCCGGATGGGCGCCTTATTACCAGGAACCCCTCCGTGACAAGGCATGGATTACCACAGATACAGTAACTTTCAGGGCTCAGGTATCTGATATGATTTCAAGCAATGGAATCTACATTAACAATAATGGTGATGTCCTTTGGCTGATAACCGACTTTGTCAAACTCCTGGAATCTTTTGATGAGCCTGATAATATTGACTCCCTGATCCGTGAATCCACTTTGCTTTTCCTTGGTTTAGAGCTCTCAGATGAGCAAAAAGAAGACCTGAAATCAGTACTCCTTTCCGGCCAGTCAGACGAATATTACTGGTGGGACGCCTGGAATTCCTATAAGAACTTTCCGGAAAACGAGATGTACCGCACGACCGTTGAAAATAGGTTAAGGCCTTTTTTCCGCGTTTTATTTCAATACTCCGAATTTAACCTGATGTAATGAAGAGGAGATCATTCATAAAGCACCTTGGTCATGCCGTAGCCGTTCCAGGCGTCGTGGGTTCCTTTGGATTCACTTCTCCCCTTTCAGTTGCGCGGATGATTGAGTCTGCCAGGGAAACCAACCGTGTTCTCGTTATGATTTTCCTTTCAGGGGGTAATGATGGTTTGAATACTATTGTCCCGCTAGATGAATACTCCAGATATGATTTACACCGGCCCAATGTAGCTTTGCCGGAAAGCAGCCTGCTAAATCTTCCTAACAGGAGCCTGGCATTTCATCCAAGTCTGAGTTTCTTAAGGAGTCTGTATGATGAGAAACGGCTGGCAATAGTTCAGTCGGTGGGTTATCCCAATCAGAATTTCTCACACTTCCGTTCAACTGATATATGGATGAGTGCTTCTGATTCCAATGAATTTCTGACATCGGGCTGGACAGGGCGCTTGCTTAATCATGAGTTCCCGGATTATCCGGAGGGCTATCCCAATGATGATTTTGAGGATCCCCTGGCCATTGAAATAGGAAATGGTGGTTCCCTCCTGTTCCAGGGGCCTACTGCTGCTATGAGTATGACCATCAGTAATCCCAATGATTTCTATCGGTTGATCTCTAACAATACAGGCGAGGTGCCGGATACCCTTGCCGGAGACAAACTGAAGCATATTCGATTGATTGCGCAGCAATCCCAACAGTACGGTGAGGTAGTTAAAAAAGCCTCAGAGCGCGTTGGCCAGCAAGTAGAGTATCCCCAATCTTACCTGGCAAATCAATTGAAAATTGTATCAAGGTTAATTGCAGGGGGTCTCAGAACTCCCGTTTACCTTGTAAGGATTGGTGGTTTTGATACACATGCCGACCAGGTGGACAGAAGTGATCCAACACGCGGTTGGCATGCGAATCTCTTGAACGACCTTGATAGTTCGATAAATGCATTTATGTCTGATTTGGAGTATCTCGGCATAGACGACAAGGTATTGGGGATGACCTTTTCGGAGTTTGGCAGAAGGATCATAGCCAATGCAAGCTTTGGTACGGATCACGGTTCTGCTGCTCCCATGTTTGTTTTCGGAAATAAGGTAAATGGAGGGGTGTATGGCGAGGATCCGGTCCTTCCGTCCAACCGGTCAAGTCAGAATAATCTTCCGGCTCAATATGACTTCAGGAGTGTATATGGCAGTGTTTTAGAACAGTGGTTTGCCATGGGCAAGTCGGATGTCAATTCGATTTTGCTGGGAGATTTCCCAAGCCTGCCTATCGTTGAAGATCCTGCATTCATAGGGATTAATAGTGATGTCGTGGAAATGAGTGTTTTCCCGAACCCGCTGAAGAACCAGGCAAACATAGTATTCATATCCGATGGGGAGCCTGTTGAAGTTTCAATTTTTGACCGTCAGGGACGAAAAATCCAGCAATTGTATCAAGGAACTCCTGTCTCTGGGAAAAAAATGATCGAGTGGAATACTTCCACATTACCAATTGGTGTGTATATTGTACTCGTTAAAGGTCAGAATATGACTTTTTCAAGGCAGGTTATTAAGCGTAAGGACTTCTAACCTATTTTTTGGTTGAGTGATTGATTTCTCGATATTTCCTTACATCGAATAGAGAACAGATTATTTAATATTTTTTCTTTTTTCACAAAGATCGAAATTCTAACATGGCATTTTTCCCCCATATCAGATTGAGCAGTCTGCCACGACCTGATGGGCTTGATTTCGATGGTTCACAGAAACAGAACATCGTTTTGTCGAAGCTGGCCCTGCTCACTGTTGCCGTAACATCAATCCACCTCATCGATGAGGCATTCTCCCCGCAAAGCACCGATCCAAACTATAAATACCTCATTCTGGTTGAATCGCTTATTATTTGCTCAAGTTTGATCACCTATATAATCAATGAATTCCGATATCATGGAGCGGCAAAACACACCTTTCTGCTATCAATAAACATCCTGCTGTTTTTCCTGAATAGTCTGACCCCTATTGAGTCGGGGACTTACTTCTTTTTCTTCCCTCTGCTCGCTGGTACTTTTATCTTTTACGGTTACTCCGAGACCAATATGAGGTACTTCTACCTCGCTCTTACAAGTACCATTTTTATCGTTTTGACGCTTTTTAATTATAATATCCTGGGGGTGCGTGTAAACATGGACGTAGAGCATGATTTCCAAACCAATTTATTTTCGTCCCTGGTACTGATGGTTTTAACGATCAGGTTCCTTGTTCAATTGAATAAGGTTACCGAAACGAACCTCTTGAATTACCAGCATGAGATCAAAAAACTCCTCAATGAAGTAAGTGAGAAAAATGTAAACCTGGAAAAGGTAAACAAGGAGTTGGACCGTTTTGCATATTGTGTATCACACGAGTTAAGAGCTCCGCTGGTTTCCGTCATGGGCCTGATCAATCTCTCAATGCTGGATCCAAGCCCAAAGAGTCATAAACTGCACCTGGAGAAGATGAAGGAGATGTTGAAAAAACTGGATGCGTTCATCCATGATATTGGTGATCATTCCAGGAATGCCAAATCCGAAGTGGTCAGGGAGGAGATGGATCTCGAAAAGACCATATCTGAAATCATAGATAAGTATCAATACAATGGTTATAAGAACATTGATTTCCAGGTGAATGTGAACCTGGAAAAACCTTTTGTGAGTGATTCCACACGTGTCAAATTGATTTTAAATAACCTCATTTCAAACGCTGTTAAATATCACAACAATTCCATTGAGCATCCATTTGTCAAAGTTCAAGCCTCTATTGAAGGCCCAAGAAGGGCTATTGAAGTCATAGACAATGGAATGGGGATTGAAAGTGAATATCAGACAAGGGTATTTGATATGTTTTACCGGGCGTCTGAAAGCTCGAAGGGCTCGGGATTGGGACTTTATATTGTTAAAGAGACTGTTGACAAACTGGGGGGGGATATAAAACTGGAATCAATTCCAGGGGTTGGCTCAAAGTTTAAAGTGACCTTTTAAAGATTGAGTAAATGGAAAAGCTGGAACATTTAGATAGACCGATATCATTAGAACGAATTTCTGAAGCATTAGGGGTATCAGCTGAAACACCCCTCACCGTGGAGGATATGACTGGTAATCTCGTATTTACTGTCTTTGAAAATCCAGGAATCTCTTCCAGGGCAATCAAATTCGTTAAACAATTACTTCAAGCTACATCAGTAAAGGGCATCAATATTTTGGATTACCAGGATACTCTCAACGAGAAGGGACGGATTCGTGAGGGTATTACCATCTTATATCCAATTGTTAAGGGATCCAAGGATATTGCCATAGATAAGGTTTCAAGCCTTTACCAGAATCCTGTCATCGGAATCTTCGACATGGAACCCCCCATCGATGAGAGTGCCACCAACCAGGCGAAGCTTAACACCATTATTAAGCACCTCACTGAAGAGATTATACACCTCGCCATCTTTCTTGGGGAAGAAAAGTGGACTATATACACCATGAATGGTGGAGTAATAAATTATTCTTACGATGTTCCACTGGACAGGGCTTTAAGCGAGACCCTCATTTCAAAATTGACAGCCCAGGTGATCCCACCTGAAATCCTGAGTAATATTAAGTACAACTTCAGCAGTTTTGACACCCGGTCTCATCCATTTGAAGAAATAGCGAAAGACCTTCAGCATGCCGCCAGGGCATTGAGGGACAGTGGACTCCTGATGTCGCACTTAAAGCTAAAAGATATCAAATTCCGATCGAGATTTCACGAGCGAATTGCGCGCTCCTACCTGGACGAACGTTCGGGTATGAGTTATGGCTTCCTCGTATGGCAGAAACCCCTTCCGGTAAAACGGGCTCGAAAAGTCAAAGCTAATTCAGTGGTAAAAAATGACGAGACGATAATCAGCACTGTAGCTGGAGACTTCATAGTAAACATTCCAGAGGTCTCTGTCGTTTCAACCCGTTCAGGGTGTGATAAGACCGATATCAATATTTCACGGGATATCGTGAGGATGACATTAAGTAACGGAAAGATTTGGGTGGACACACCTTTTGGAATGTCTGAGAAAGTCGATTGTAAGCCTTCGTACGATACCCTGACAATTCTTTCCAATGCATTGGGTAATTATTTCAATGCCAGCATTCTCAAGTCAATTCAAGGTGACAATGAATTCAGTGACAGCCTTGAATATAAGGGACTTTCCCTGTTTCACTGGCATGGATACCCCTCCCCTGACCAGGTTCCTGCCGGACTCTTCTTCCATGGAGATAACAACCCCGCTGTCAGCTGTTCAACGGCTCAGTCAGCGCTATACACGATGTTTGGTAAATTGTCTGCTCTTAACCAGTCATTGGAGGAGAAGATGCCTTATATGGGTGATGTACATATTGAACCTCATCATGGTTCGAACATATCTTCTATTTATAAGCTTGAGCAGGTGGTAAAAATGCTGATCGACAATTTCTAGTAATCTGTCTTTATTCCTTTATTGAAGGGCAGTCCTAATTGAAATTTTAGGTCCTGGTCGGTAGCGTCATCCAGAACGTCCAGACCGTATTTTATATCATTTGGATCTTCATAGACGAAGGTGCCAAATATCCGATCCCATATACTAAACATATTTCCATAGTTAGAATCTGTCCACGGCCTCTCAAAATGATGGTGAAACTTGTGTAGGTTAGGAGTGACAAATAACAGGCTCAATGCCTTATCGATTTTAAGTGGCAAACTAATATTGGCATGTGTGAAATAGGTAAAAAATACCGTGAGTATCCTGTAGATCATGTAGTAGGCAAATGGTGCCCCGGTGAATAGTATGACGAGAAGAGCTCCTATCTCCCTCATGAGGTAATCCCCTGGGTGTAGTCTTGTTGCGCTGGTTGCATCAACGTGAGTATCACTATGATGCGTCATGTGCATTTTCCACATCCACTTGTATTTATGCAACAGCAAATGGATTGTGTACTGACCAATAAGGTCAAATATGAGAAGGACCAGAATTATTTCCACGACAACCGGCAACTCCACAAAACTCAATAGGCCGAACTCACCACCTCCGAAATAGCTATAAATTATTGCGGTAATGATACCAAAAAGAGCGTTGATGATAAATATTGGAATCAAGAAAAAAAGGTTGAAAAGATCGTGCTTCAACCTTGAGAATTTTACTCCGCGAAAGGGTATGACCCCTTCAAATACTACATTTAATGATATACAAACCAAGACCCATGAGGCTTTTTGCCAGGTTGGCATTGTCTCGAAAAAATGGAGAAATGCATCCATAACAATGCACGCTAGATTATGCCGCCTGCCCCAGGGTTTTTAGAAGTTTATAATGGCTTTTCAGCGCATTGGCAAAATTGCCATGGTAGTAATAAGGAACACCGAATTCTTCCGCTGTTTCCTTGACAATACTGGAGATATCGTAATAATGCACATGACAGATGGTGGGAAACAGGTGATGTTCTACCTGGTAATTTAATCCACCCACGTAATAACTGAAAAGGTTATTCTTTCTTGAAAAGTCAGCGGTAGTTTTCATTTGGTGAACTGTCCATTCTTCTTCGATTTTTCCTGAGTCATCCTGTAATGGAAAATCGACGCCTTCCACCACGTGGGCCGGTTGAAATACTATCGCCAGTAAAAAACCTGCTATTAAATGACTAATCAGGATTCCACTAATCATAGTACCTGCCGAATAATCAGTAATCATTACCGGAAGTACAACGAAGTAGCCGATATAAAAAAGTTTGGTAAATATTAACCACGTCCATGCCCTTAAAGGAGAAACTCCAACCTTCTTAAGCAGGCCTTCCTTTCCATATCCTCTCAATTGCCTGAAGTCCTTAAATACGACCCATAACAGAGACATGAGACTATAAAAGAACCAGGCATAGTAGCGCTGATAACGATGAACCTTTTTCAGTTCTGTATGTGGAGTAAACCTGAATAGCCCTCGTGGCGAAATGTCATCATCATGATCGATTACATTTGTATAGGTATGATGGAGAACGTTGTGCTGAATCTTCCAGTTAGTGGCATTCCCTCCTACCAGGTTCAGCGAGTATCCAAGTATTTTATTTACCAGCTTATTCCTGGAATATGCACCATGACAAGCATCGTGCATGATGGAAAAACCGATTCCAGCAATTCCAAACCCCATTACAAAGAATAAGGGATAGAGATATATGGTGGGGAGTATGTTGGAGATGATAAGGAAATACGGGACGAGATAAAGACCGAGCATTACCGCGGTTTTCACCTTCATAGTGGTATTTGCGTATCTCGATATTCCCTTGGATTTAAAGTAGTCATTTACCCTTCTGTTCAACTCCTTGGTAAATGATAAGTCCTCCCTGTTAAAATGAATTACTCTTGACGACATATTACCTATTTTGCTTCTCTGTTTTAAAAACGTAAATATACCAAACTATTGTCAGAACTATTCCACTTTTACTCAAAAGGAGCCGTTAAAGGATAGATATCACTAAAAAGCCCAGGTAAGTACCCAAGGCATTTCCGAGAGATCCAATAAGAATTGCGGGCAACAATAATTCATGCCGGCCAAAGGTTTCCGCAAGGGCAAGTGCCGTAGTCCCCCCTCCTACGTTGGCCTGGCTGGCAATCGAGGTCATTTCCCAATCCCTGAACAACCAATGGCCTACCGTATATATGATCAAACCGTGAATGACAACCGAGATGAAAGTAAATAACACCAATGCAATTCCCAGTCCAGCGAGCTCAGTAACTGCTGCAATATCACAATAGGCTCCTATTACCGCGAGAAACAGGTAAACACTATAAAGGCCAAGGATCTCGGCGCCCTTCATTTTCCTGATAATTGGGAACTGTGCCAGGACCAGTGCAAGAGTGGTCAACACAAGGATCGAGGGAAACTTGAATCCCAATCCAGCTGTCAGGTTTTCAGTTTGCCAGGATACCCATAGACAAACAAACCCGAGGGAAAGCAAAACGATCAAACTCTTCATAGACAGGGAATTCATTGGCAACTTTACTCCTTTCCCGCTCTTTCCTTTTATTGACTGGCTATTCTTCCTTTTTACCCACCTGGGGATCAGCAAAGTTACTAGCATCCAGAATGTAGTTACAACATTGTCAATTGCCACAGCCCCGGCGAAGAGCAGGCCATTTTCCTGGAAGTTATATTGGATGGCGATGGCATTAAAATTAATACTCCCGCCAGTGTAGGTTCCTGTGAACATGCCCGCAAGGATATCATAGGATTCGCCAAAATCAGATTTAATGTTAAGCAACCAACCACTCAACAGGATGCCAATAACCGTAGACAAGGAACCGAGCACAAACAATATCAGCATTGGTGCTCCTGCCCTTTTTATTTCCTTTAGGTTTACTCCCAGGAGAAGAAAGAAAATACTGATAGGTGCAAGGTATTTGAAGATACCTTGATACAAGGGTATTGAATCAGAAGCAGAAGGTATTAAGCCTATGTTAGCAAACAGGGCACAAAACAGGATCACCATCAGAGCGGTACCAAGACTTCTTCCTATCCCCCTTTGCGAGAATTTTTCTGAAATCCAGACAGTTAAACTTAGTACAGCGAGGACGAAGATGGGATCCCTCATTCGTCCAAGATATCAGTGAAACAGTTCCTATTCAAATTGAACTTGTGTTACGGGAACACTAAATTGCGTCAAACCTATTGATCAATGCTTAATAGTAAGATCCTGGTACAATTTTCCACCAATACCAACTGGAAGGATTCAGTCATAAACAAAATAAGACTTGCTTCGGGTTCTAACCTTTCTCCCCTAGAAGCAGAAGGGTTATTTGTTCGAATAGCTCACTTACTCAACGATTCCGAAAACCATCATCAGTCGGTATTGATTCCACCAATTGTTGAATCGAATGTCACAATGACTGACGATAAGATAAAGGCGGTTTATATTACTATAGTAAGTACAATTGTCAGTAGGATGCCGATGGAAGACGAGGCTATTGAGAAATTGGCGGAACGTCTTTTAAACAATGTGGTGATTGAACGCAGTACTTCTGTATCAAAGGGTTTGGAGGCCATAACATTTGAAGTCATGAGAAAATCTTCTGATAAACTGCTGTTTGATGAGGCAGCTGCAATTTGCAACAGGTGGCTTGGCAAAACCAATACAGCTTCGGATGACGAAATCACTCGCGAGATCATACTACTGTCCAATAAAAAACTAACCTTTTCAGAGGCTGTTACAATCCTCGAATACATCAAAATACAGGATGTGAATGAGCAGGATCTAATCAATGCAGAATTGGACCGCCTTCTTGATTCGGAAGATGATGACGATTTTTTTGAGGGAATTCTAAATATGCAGAAATCTGTCTCAAAAGGTGGACTTGATACCAATCGCATTCCCGGAGGCTTGGGTGAGTTTGGACACGATAAGAGAAACCCGATCCCGGTAAATAGCATTCCTGCCATTAAGGTATACTTAAGTCAGCTGGTGACCGCCAAAGGGGAACCGGTAAACTGGCATCGGATTGGATCATTTAGAGTGGACAATATTGCCAATCCTGTGGATGCCTACAGAATTCATACCCGGGATGGGATTGAGATTGCTGTCCTTTATTTTTCTGCCTATCATAAAAAAATGTCGCAAACAGCGCCACGGGGTTTCCAATTGCTGATCAATTAGATGTCCCACTCCCACACTCATCACATAACATCTGAAAAAAGGCTATCGGTAGCCTTCTATCTTAATTTCGTTTTCACAGTTGTAGAAATAATTGGTGGAATTTACACCAACAGCTTTGCCATCCTTTCCGATGCCCTTCATGATTTAGGTGATTCGTTCAGCCTGGGACTGGCCTGGTATTTCCAGAAGCTGTCAAAAAAAGGCCGTACAAAAGACTTTACTTATGGCTATCGTCGTTTCAGTGTGCTGGGCGCGGTAATCAATGCCATAGTTTTAATTGTAGGCTCAGTAGTTATCCTATCCCAGGCAATTCCCGCCCTGTGGAATCCTCACGAAGCCGATGCGAAAGGAATGCTATTGCTATCCATATTGGGTATTGCGTTTAATGGAATAGCAGCCTGGAAGTTGCGCGGGGGAAGTGGATTGAATGAAAGAGTTGTATTCTGGCACTTGGTTGAAGACATCCTGGGATGGGTCGCCGTCTTGATCGGAAGTATTGTAATGATTTTCTATGATCTACCCTTTATTGATCCATTGCTCTCAATCCTGATAAGTGTATTCATCATTTACAATGTATTCAGAAACCTGCGTAAAAGCCTTAATATCTTTCTCCAGGCTACTCCTGAAGATATTTCCGAAGAGATGATCAATAGCCGGATCCTAGCCGTAGAAGATGTCTGCAGTGTGCATGATTGTCATGTGTGGTCACTGGATGGTGAGTTTAATATTCTGACAATCCACGTGGTTGTAAAAGAAAACCTTGATCTTAAGAAACAGGTTGAATTAAAAGAAAAGATTAAGAAATCTCTTAAAGATCTCAGGATCCAACATATGACCCTTGAATTTGAAACGGCAGGACAGGATTGCGAAATGGAGGACTGCTGAACTACTAAAGCATTTTACCCGTTTAAGAATAATAAAAATACTGAACTATGAAGAATCATCTACTTACAACACTGCTGGCATTACTCCTTCCACTGGCATTATTCGCCCAGGATCTCTCCGAGCAAATGAAAAATGAAATGGTCGACGACTGGAAGAGGGCAAAAGCCTATACTCTGGAATTCATCGAAGCCATGCCTGACGACAAGGTAAATTTTAAGGCCACGGAAGAAATACGATCATTTGCCGAACAAATCCTTCACATGAGCCAGGGCACAATCGGCCTAACTGCAAACGGCACGGGAGCCGAGCCAATTTACTCAGATGTAAACCTTGAGCAGCAAGAGGATTTTAAGAACAAAGAAAGTTTGATGAAGATCGCAGCTGAGGCTTATGACTTTGCTATCGAATCAATAGGAAATATGGACATGACCACGGCTTCTGAAATTGTGAGCCGGGGACCATTCAATGTTTCACGAATCGGTTGGGTCAGAAAAGGCTTCGAACATCAGACACATCACCGTGGACAATGCGTGATCTATCTGAGACTGTCAGGTGCTACTCCCCCGAATGCAAAATTATTCTGATCAATTACCTTTTTGAACAGGAAATTGTTCACCTAGTTTATCCCATTCAGTAAAGGAACCATCGTATAGCCTGGTTTCATAGCCAAGGGCACAGGAAATTGAATAAAGTACCGTTGCTCTAAGGCCAACGTGGCAATAGGTTATGATGGTCCCTTTATTATTTATCGGTTCAAATAATCTTCTAATTTCGTCAGGGGACTTCAGAAATTTGTTCTTGTCGAATAAATCGAGCCATGTAATATTTACCGCACCGGGTATGTGTCCCGACCTTATATAGTAACCCTCTCCATCGGTTTTCCCCGTAAAGAAATCGGGCCTTCGCGCATCGATTATGCCGACAAGTGAATCATTGGATACCAGCATCACTTGATCCTTGTTTACCACCATATCGGGGTTTGCCTGAAGTGTCAGCAGTGGTGGATTTGGGATTAACCCTTCTCTTGTGGATGTAACAGGTTGTTTTCGGCTGTACCAGCCCGGAAGTCCGCCGTCGAGTATATAAGTATGAGTTCCTAACCCAAAGTACTTCATGGTAAAATACAATCGAAATGCCTGGGCAAGAGTCGGATTACCAAAATAGATGATATTCCTTGTAGAATCAGTTACTCCTCTTTCAGCAAGAGCCCTGGAAAAAGCCCCTTCTTCAGGCAATTCCCACCTCAGGTTGTCGACCGTCCTACTGAATTCACCCGGTGTGATCAACCTTGCACCCTCAATATGACCGGTATTATAGTCTTCTTCTGTCCCGACATGAAGAAGAATCACCCGCGGATCGCTAAGGTTCTCAATTACCCATTCCTGGTTGACAAATAGATCTTCAAGGCTGTTCTGAGCTTGAACAGAACATACAGATATCAATAAGGAACTCAATAGAATGCTTCGCATGTAATGGAATTAAACGGTGAATCTCTGGAACAGTTGTGAAAGCCATTGTCATCCGCTTTCATTCCTGTTTATCTTTTCCATTGACCAATCATCATCAAAAGAAAAAATATTAATCGAAATTACGGATATTAGATTAAGCAAATCATATAAAACTGTAAATAATGAAAAAGATACTTTTGGTAATGTTCTCGCTGTTCTTCGCAGCGCAAATCAATGCACAGACAGCGGATGAGATCCTTGACAACTATTTTGAAAATATTGGTGGCAGGGATGCAATGGATGGCCTTTCAGGCATTAAAATGATGGCGAAAGTAAGCCAGGGGGGAATGGAAATTCCCATTGAAATAGTTCAACTAAAGGATGGACGACAATACACCAAATTCCAACTCCAGGGTATAGAGTTTTTCCAGGGGGTTTTCGATGGTGAAACACTCTGGAACTCGAATTTCCAGACACAAAAAGCGGAAAAGGCCGATGCCGAAACTACTGAAAATATGAAGAGAAATATCGGAGCTTTCCCCGATCCATTCCTCAACTATACAGATAAGGGATATTCTGTTGAATTACTAGGTACAGAAACAGTAGAAGGTACCGAAACCTTCAAATTGAAGCTTACACAAAAACCTGTTTTGGTTGACGGAGAAGAAATGGAAAACATCACGTTCTATTATTTTGACTCTGAAAACTTTGTCCCAATAATGGTTGAGAAAGAAATGATGGCCGGACCTATGAAAGGTAATATTTCTGTTTCAAGGATGTCAGACTATCAGGAAGTAGAAGGTTTATACTTTCCTTTCTCCCTTTCGCAGGGCGTTAAAGGTGGTGGTTCACAGCCTTTGATGATTGAAAGCATCAGCCTCAATCCTGAGGTAGAAGAAACCATGTTTAAATTCCCTGAGGAAAACTAACTCAACCCTGAAATGAATCTTTTAAATAAAATATTAGCGGTCGGTATCTTGGTCGCAGGGGCAGATTATGCCCAGGCTCAGGAACCTATCGTATTAAGTGGAGACCAGCTCTTCGGTGACTTGAAAGCAAGACACATAGGGCCTGCCTTAATGAGTGGCAGGATCAATGACCTGGAAGGACACCCTACAAATAATCGGGTTATTTACGCAGGTACTGCCGGCGGTGGTGTATGGAAATCAAGCAATGGGGGTGCAACTTTTCAGCCCATTTTTGACAAGCATACGCAATCAATTGGTACGGTAACACTTGATCCCAAAGACCCCGACAATAAAATTTGGGTTGGAACGGGAGAGACATGGACCAGGAACAGTGTATCGGTAGGTGACGGGCTTTATAAATCCGTCGACGGTGGTGTTAACTGGACCAAGGTAGGATTTGAGAAGACCGAACGGATTAGTGATGTGGTAATCAATCCTGAAAACACGGACATTATGTATGTCGCAGCCATGGGAGCACTGTGGGGAGATAATGAAGAACGCGGCGTTTATAAATCGACTGACGGAGGAAATACCTGGGAAAAAATACTTTACGTAAACTCCAGAACCGGATGTTCAGACCTGGTTATGGATCCTGAAAATCCCGAAGTGCTAATTGCCTCCATGTGGGAGTTCAGGAGAACAGGCTGGTCATTTGAGTCAGGGGGAAATAATAGTGCCCTGATGAAATCCACTGATGGGGGAAAGACCTGGAATAAGATCCATAATGGATTTCCCGAAGGCAGGCTGGGTAGGTTCGCAGTAGCCATTGCCCCTTCTGATCCGCAACGCGTTTATGCGGTTCTGGAAACAGAAAAAGACGAGGACAAGGGTTTGTACCGCAGTGATGACGGTGGGGCATCATGGGAACGGACTAATGGAGATTTTGGACTGGTAGTTCGACCATTTTACTTTTCAAGGATCGTGGTTGATCCCAAGGACCCCAATGTACTGGTTAAAGGTGGATTGACAGGTTCGATAAGCCGGGACGGCGGGAAGACCTTTAAGAACCTGGGAAATATGCACTCTGATATCCATGACATTCTATTCGATAATATCGATTCATACAGGATGCATGTGGGTACGGATGGTGGTGTATATCGGAGTTGGGATGGTGGGGAGACCATGGAGATTGTCCAGAACCTACCCTTATCTCAATTCTATCATATAAGCCTTGATAACGAGGAACCGTATAATATCTATGGGGGACTCCAGGATAATGGATCTTGGTATGGTCCTTCCTCATCTCCAGGAGGTATAGAAGCCAGGGATTGGAACAGCGTCGGTGCGGGAGACGGATTCCGTGTTTTCAGACATGCTGAAAAACCCATTGTTTATTCTGAAATGCAGGGCGCTGATAATATCTGGAGGATTGACATCGAAAAAAACCAGGTGACAACTATCCAACCTTTACCGGTGAAAGGTGATCCAAAGCTTCGTTTCAACTGGAATGCAGCTTTAGCCATGAGCCCCAACAAGGCAGACAGGGTGTATGTGGGAAGCCAGTTCCTTCACAAGTCTGATGACATGGGTAATACATGGGTGAAGATATCTCCTGACCTTACAACCAATGACCCCGCGAAACAAAATCAGATAGAATCAGGAGGTCTTTCCATGGATAACTCGGGTGCCGAGAATCATTGTACCATTTTCGCAATAGCGGAATCATCTCTCGATGAGAATATAATCTGGGTTGGTACCGATGATGGAAATGTGCAGGTTACTAAAGATGGCGGAAATACCTGGACTAATACCGTAGCTAGTATTGAAGGTTTGCCGTCCAATACATGGGCATATCATATTGAAGCAAGTACTCATGATGCCGGAACTGCTTATGTAGTTTTCGATGGACATACGAGTAATGACTGGACTCCATATGTTTACAGGACTACGGATTTTGGACAGTCATGGGAATCAATTGCCACGGACGAGATCTATGGTTTTGCCAGGAATATTCAGGAAGACTACGTGAACAAAGACTTGCTTTACCTGGGTACAGAATTTGGACTTTACATAACTGTGGATGGGGGAAAACACTGGAACCAGTTTAACAACAATATGCCACCGGTTGCGGTACATTATGTAGATCTCCATCCAAGAACACATGACCTGGTACTTGGAACCCACGGACGCGGTATAATTATCATCGATGACATCAGTCCTTTGAGAAAGATTGACCAGGAAGTTCTGGCTAAGGATGTACACTTCTTCGACAGTGAGCCCTTTGTAATGTATGAGGAAGGTGGATTTGGTGGAAATTTTGGATCTGAAACTGAATTTGTGGGGGCTAATCCAAACAGGAACGCCAAGATCACATACTACTTGAAGAAGAGGCATGTGTTTGGTAAAATGAACATGGCAGTTCAGGATCTTAACGGGAATACCCTAATCGAAATCTCACCAGGTAAATCCAAAGGAATCAACGTGGTGGATTGGAACTTTATGATAAAGCAACCCCGGGTTGCCAAGGGTAAAACCCTGGCTTTTGGTGGTTTGACTTCACCCAGGGTACCCGCAGGTGATTATAAAGTGATCATGACCAAGGGTAAACAATCTTATGAAGCACCCCTGGCACTTAACTATGACCCAAGAAGCCCATTGACAGAGGAAGACAGGGTATTCAAGCATAATACCACTATGAAGCTTTATAAGATGTCTGAGGACCTCGCTTACCTAGTCTACCAGATCGATGCGATCAATGAACGGGCAGAACAGATTAAAGAAGAGAATTCCAAGTCCAGGAAGGTTATGGATGAGGTAATCAATGAGCTCACCAAGTTAAAGGAGACCCTGGTAATTACTACAGGTGACAATTATGTGGGATCTGCCGAACCTCAACTGCGTGAGAAACTTCTCAACCTGTATTCGAAAGTAGCTTCTTCCTATAATATGCCAACGGCTACAGAAATGGAAAATCTGCAATTCATAGAAGAAACTTTTGCTGATGCCCGTGAATCATTTGACGCCATTAAGAAAAAGCAGATCAAAAAGATGGAGCAATTCATCCAGAAGAATGAATTGAAACCGGTTGAAATTAAAGCTTTTGATGATTTTAAATAAATAAAACTTCACTACATTGAAAAAAGCCAGCTAAATGAAGCTGGCTTTTTTCT
The DNA here is from genome assembly GCA_024638265.1 of Flammeovirgaceae bacterium. Taxonomy (GTDB): domain Bacteria; phylum Bacteroidota; class Bacteroidia; order Cytophagales; family Cyclobacteriaceae; genus JAHEKQ01. The sequence continues at coordinate 13,268 of JAHEKQ010000021.1, read as the reverse complement.
TTAAGTCGATTCTATTGATTAGCTGGCCATTGCAGCTTTTATGCTCACATGCCGATCTTTGGTACTTTTTGTTACGACTTCTGCCCGTAACTCATTGAGAAGGTTGTATAGACCAAAGAAGGTCCTGTTCAGGTACAATGTGTGCTTGCTTCCCCTACCATGTCTTGAATTCCTTATTTCTTCGGCCTGGGTGAGCTGCTGCCCAAAATCAAATAATTCCTTGAAGTATGAATTGTCAGAGAAATCAAACTTATCAACGGTAAATGGCCGCCTGATGAGGTCAATTACTTTAGAGAAAGTATTGAAGAAGAAACCGATTTCTTCAGGGCTGTCATCATCGTAAAGGAATTCCAGTTCGTGGAATAATTCCAGTAACTCATCCTTTGATGAAGTCTTTGAATACAAAAGCCTGAAATATGCATCATAAAATTCTTCAGGAACTTCCTTAACACACCCAAAATCAATAATTCCCAGTTCATTTTTGTGAGTAATGATGAAGTTACCTGGGTGCGGATCTGCATGGACCATTTTGAGTTCATGCATCTGGTACTGGTAAAAATCCCAAAGTTTCTGTCCAAGTGCGTTCCTCGTTTCCTGGTCGGGGTTTGTCTTTATGAATTCGGGTAAATGTGCACCTTCCAGCCAGTCCATTGTAATTACCCGTTCTGCTGATAACTTCGGATAATATTCGGGAAAAACAATTCCATCGATATGACTGCATGCTTTGCTTATCTCCATTGACCTGCGAACCTCCAATTTGTAGTCAGTTTCCTCCAGCAGTTTTCCACTGACTTCACCCATGTAATGATCAAGGTCCTTTTGGGAAATATTGAATAGGCGAGCCGCAAATGGCTTTACCATTTTCAAATCAGAGTTGATTGAGTCCCCAACACCGGGGTACTGAATTTTTACAGCGAGTTTTTTTCCCGCCATGGTTGCCTGGTGCACCTGTCCAATTGAAGCGGCGTTAACAGCCGAGCTTGTGAAACTGTCGAAAATATCATTGGGGTGCTTATCAAAGTAATCCCGGAAAGTTTTGACTACCAATGGATAAGACAAGGGCGGTGCACTGTACTGCGCCATGGTAAACTGCTTTTGGTAGGCGTTTGGCAATAGGTTTTTGTCCATAGCCATCATTTGCGCCACTTTAAGAGCGCTCCCCTTCAGCTTACTGAGGCTGTTATAAATGTCGGTGGCATTTGCATTGTGCAGGTCATCCTTGCTGGTTTCAATGTCCAATGCCTTTTTGGTGTAATGCTTCAGGTAATTGCCACCAACTTTAGCTCCAGTTCGAACGAACTTCGCTGCACGTGCAACCTTTGAAACGGGAATTTTCGTTTGCTCTTTCATATTATCTGTTCTGGTATAAGAACTTGGCGAAATCGAATATTTGCTCCAATGGCCCCTCTCCTATCATTTCGAAAGAAAGATTGACGGCCTTTTCAATCGCTTCGTCGGTCTTTTCGAATTTTTTTGAGTTATCGTTTGCCCAAAACTTCATCACAAACTGAAGTTGTACCCAGAAGGCCTCGCTGTAAGTTCGATCAATAAATTTACGTGTAGCAATTTCGCCGGTTTCCTGTCCTTCAATAATCAACTCCTCCACATAAGTTTTGAATGAGTTCTTAAATGACTTCAGAAATAGCGGAGTTTTACCGTGATTCTGATCACCACTTAATCTCATCAATACATAACTCCTGTTATCCTTCATTATTTCAATGAAAGTATAGTAGAAAGCCAACATTTTTTCACGACTGCTGAACGTTGCGTAGTTGTCATCTCCGTGCAGGATCTCAAGGGTATTTACAATGAACCCTTCCCAAATCTTGTTTTCCAATACAATGAAAGAATTAAAGTACTCGTAGAAATCGGACTCCTTGAGTTTTAAGTCTTTCATGAACTTGAATACACTGGGTGGGTTGGAACCATTTTCCAGTAGATATTCCATATAGGAAGAAATGATCTTTTCTTCGATGTTGACGGTTTTCTTTTTCTGTGCCATAGTTTACGGATTCGGACAATATCTTAACAACACACTTACTGTATTGTTGCGCCTGGCAAAGATTAATTGATTATTGCTGGGTCAGGAAAATCCAAATCCCCGAGCCATCAGTGCCGCAAGAAGTGGAATAGAAAAGACCAGTAGCAGTTCTGCAGCGATAATTCTCCTTATCTGGCGGGCTTTATTATTCTCTAGAATAATTTCAGAAGCACCTTTTTCCAGCTCCTTACGCCACTTTATAAAGAGGACCGTAGGCCAAATTGAGAGTATTCCAACAATGATAAAAATACCAACTTTACCCAGGAAAATATAGTTGCTCCAATAGTACGCTGATCCCTTACCAAAGTAAAACGAGCGAATTAGGCCAGTTGTCAACACCAGAATAGAGGCCAATCCGTAAATGGAATCTGTTTTTTGAAGTAAGCGGGCCTCACTTCTGTTAAGTGTGGGTTTAAAGGTTATCCATTCAACGATAAGTGTTGCCACTAAAAGGAAAATGGACAAATAGTGACTATATGCAAGGAGAGCTTCATAGAGCATATTGAAAATTAGGAATAAATTTGGACATGGAATTAATTACTCCTCCTAAAAATGACCCTTCCGTCTGGTACGGTAATGAACTGTCTGTAAAGCCTGAGATATGGACCTACCATTTTACAGGTAATGATTTGCGGGAGATATCTCAAGCGTTAAAAATGGTTCAGGATCGGGAAATATTTGATATTGAAGACTTCGAATTGCCACAACTTGGGAAGAAACTGGAAAAGATAAGGAAAGAGGTTGTTTGTGGTCACGGCTTTTTTCTTGTGAGGGGACTGAATTTAGATAATTTCACCAAGGAACAATCTATTAAGGTTTTCTGGGGACTAGGACTCTATTTTGGAGAGGCAGTAAGTCAGAATTATAAAGGTCATTTGCTGGGACATGTCACAGACCTGGGAAATGATCCCAAGAATCCGGAAACCCGGGTTTACACAACAAGTCACAAACAACCTTACCATACCGACAGCTGTGATGTTGTTGGATTACTTTGCCTCAGGCCCGCTAAAAAAGGGGGTGAGAGCAGTCTTGTGAGCAGTAGCGCAATTTATTGTGAGATGCATAAAAGAAGGCCTGACCTTCTCAAGATCCTTTGTGAGCCCTTTTATGTCGACAGAAAGGGTGAGGTACCCGAGGGGATGTTACCCTATTATGAATTACCAGTATTTCATCCGGAAGTAGATCATATAACTACAATCTACGCACGAGATTTTATTAATGCTGCTCAAAGACATGCGGAAGTCCCCCGACTGACACCCTCACAAATTGAAGCGTTGGATATGATAGATAAACTGGCCGAATCCCACGAATTAAGACTCGATATGACATTGAAGTCTGGGGATATCCAATTGTGTCATAACCATACAATCCTTCATTCCAGGACATCCTATATGGATTGTGAAGAAGTAGATAGAAAGCGACACCTTCTGAGATTGTGGTTGTCACAAAAAGATGGTCGCGAATTACCTCCGGGATTTCATAAGAGATACGGTGAGATCAGAAGAGGTTTTAAACGAGGAGGTATCCAGGTGCCTGGAATGAAGGAAAATATTCCATACTATCCTGAATAGTGTCATTTCCTGGATAAATGTGTCGATAAATTCACATACTTGAGATTATTTCCAGGGTGCGGTCTATATCTTCTGTGGTGTTGTAAATTGATATTCCGCAGCGTGTCACTCCTCCCCTTTCCAGGAGCCCCAGTACCTGGATTGCCCTAAGTGCGTAAAAATGACCATCCCATGCATAAATACCTGAATCTCCCAGCTTCTCACAAATATCCCAGGGGCTAAATCTTTTATGGGTAAAGGAGATTGTGGGCGCCCTTTCGTGTTCTCCGAAAGCTTGTCCGATTATTTTCACATCATCAATTTGCTGCAATCCTTTATAAAGCCTTTCAGCCAGCCGTTTTTCATGAATGCCAATTTTACCATAGGCAGTAACAAGCTGGTCACGTCTTGTTGGCCCTTCTCCTAAGGCTGCAATAAACTCTACTGCTGCCAGTGACCCCGCCAAGGCCGCATGATTGAGTGTTCCTGTCTCAATACTATAGGGAGCATGCTGATCAGTGGTAACCAGTCGATCCGTTGGGACCTGGTCAAGTGCTCCAGGCCGTGAATAAAGAAATCCCATGTGAGGTCCATAAAACTTGTAAGACGAACACAAAAGGAAATCACAACCCAGCTCCTTCACATCTATTGAAAAGTGAGGAGCATAGTGGACCGCATCAACTAACATCCATGCATTCGCTTTATAGGACAGCTCGCGTACCCTGGCGATATCATTTACGGTTCCCAGGGCATTAGAGGCCCATCCCACTGCTACCAACCTGGTCCGCTCATTGATCTTATTTTCCATATCGCGGTAATCGAGTGTCCCGTCATCGAGGAGTTTTACTTCACGAACTACTACCCCTTTTTGCCTTAAAGTAAGCCAGGGACCACGATTGGCTTCATGGTCGAGTTGAGTTATGACCACTTCATCGCCAGGCTGGAATAACCTGAAGAATCCTCGTGACAGACTATATGCGAGACTGGTCATGTTTTGTCCAATGGAAATACATCCCGGTTCCTCTGCTCCGAGGAGATCAGCTATTGCCTGACGTACTTTATGAAGCACCCCATCAGTTTCTACAGAAGCAGCAAATGCACCATGTGTATTTGAATTTGAACGTCGGTAATAATTCCCAATAGCATTGATGACTTTTGAGGGCACTTGTGTGCCTCCCGGACCGTCCAGGTACACTACAGGATTACCATTTATTTGTCTTTTAAGAGAGGGGAATTGGCCCTTGATATTCTCCATTACTCAGTGAATTGTGTTTTCTTTTTAATTCCATGTTCAAACCTAGCTAACCGGAAATCACCGGGCATATCTTTGCCATCAACAACGTGGTCGGCTACTAGATGTCCGATCGCTGGGCCCATTTTAAAGCCATGGCCCGAGCTGCCGGTAAGTATAATCATATTTTGGTATTCAGGGTGATGATCCATGATAAAGTGACCATCCATTGAGTTGTCGTAATGACATACCCGATAATCCTGGAGAATAGCATGATCAGCACTTCTGAATCTATGTTCGAGGTATTCCCTGCTCCGATGCTCAATTTCAATGGTTAACTCCCTCGGGTCAGTTTCAGGATCCATTTCGAGGTCCCGGGAATCATAGGCGATTTTAAGTCCCATCTCACCATATGGCGGGAATCCATAGAATGATAATCCGTTTACATCTAACTCAGACCATATAGGAATATCAGCATAATCAATTCCTGTATTTTGGTAGAAATACACTTCCTGCCTTGACACCGCGGTGATATGATCAAGGACGTCGGGAAAAAGTGATCGAGTCCATGATCCCGTGGCAAAAATTATTACTTCACTTTGCAAATGTTCTTTACCATCCAGCCACACTTGCCCCTTTTTTACAGACACTTGTCCAAGCTTGTAAGAGCCACCATCTTCTATAAACTTATACAGGGCATGCTGGCATGATTTATTGGCTTCCAATATACCCGCGCGAGGCTCATGGTATATTTTGTGAATTCCAGTAAAATTGATTTTATTCCACTTTTCGGCAGCTTCATCAACTGAAATTTCTTCCAGGGGATATTCGGTTTTGGAGAGAAGTTCTAAACTGTCTTTGAGATATTTCGATTCGTCGGATGGCTGCATCCACAATACACCTGTCTGATGGTAAAGTTGATCTCCTGTTTGGTGAAATAGTGATTCCCATTTTTCAAATGAGAAGTCTGTAAGTTCCGTGTATATTTTGTCAGCACCGTAAACCCGCCTGATGATCCTTGAAAGTCCCCCACTCCCTGACCAATCATTTCCAGCACCCCTTAGATCTATTAATTGGACATCTACACCTTTAGCCAGTAATTCCAGTGCAGACCATACGCCCCAGCTACCTGCACCAACCACGGTTACTTTCATAACCTCAGGCTCCTTTTAGAGCCCTTTGGATTCCGTGCGCTATCCCGCCGACAACAATGTATAGAATACCGAGGCCCACACCGCTAAATTTTATAATAGCACAGTAATACGCCAGGGTCACCCAATAAGTCTCCATTGAATCAGTAAGCAGGTTTATAAGTGCAATATTTTCAATGGCGTCAAATAGTGCGGAAGCAATTATGATCCATGAAAACAGGTAGCCTGTTCGTCTGAAGAAATGTTTTTCCTCAAATCCCGTGGCAATCAGTACAATAACCACCCCTATTAAAGTGGCATAGGTCAAAAGGAATAAGAAATCCAATCCGATATTGAATCCTGCGTAACCCATAGCGTGGTCATGCCGCCAGGAGGCAATAATGGATTGTGCAGTATCCATATCCCCGGCAAGTTCGAATGTTATAATCCCCTTAGGGGCGGTCTCATTCTGTAACCCATACTCACTCCATTGCATTCCGGTCATCACCAGGAAACAAAACAGAAGTGTGATGAATACGATCCTGAAGTAATATTTGGAATCTATAAAAGTGAAAGGATGCATAAATTAATAAGTAAATTACAAGTGAGCTATGGCTGAATAGACAAGGTACAACGCGTATAAGATAAGTAAGGTAATTCCAATCATTCTTCCCATTCTCCACCGTTTTACCATGAGGATTACGAAAATCAGGATGACAGAAAAGAAGAGAAGAAATATGGATTCTATAAGTCCATCTGTATTAGTAATGATGGCTTCGTCTTTTAGCATCAGGGCGATAGACCAGGGCAGTCCAAGTCCAATCAGAATATCAAAAATATTGGATCCGATAGCGTTGGAGACTGCCATTCCACCCCTTCCCTGCCTTGCTACAATTACTGATGACATCAGGTCCGGAATTGAGGTACCAACGGCTAAGATTGTAAGCGCAATAATTACCTCAGGAATATCCAGGATTCTAGCCACATTGATCGCTGATTCAACCAACACCCAACTCAACACAGCGATCATCAGAATGGAAATAATAAAATTTAGTACGTAGAATCTCGATGCCGGAAAGAAGTTGTGTAGGAGAAAATCAAAGGGAGCAAAAACTACCTGCCAACCGGCTTTTTTATCATCCTCTTCATCTTTTTCTTCCTTCTCTTCAATGAAATCCTTCGACTTAAAAACAAATATCTTTCTCCAGTTGGCCACAGCATATATGTAAATAAGATATAAAGCGATCAGTGAAACAGCTTCAATGAGGGTAGTATGTCCATCTCTGAATACTATGTACAGAGCAATAATGGCAATGAGGTAGAATAGAATATCCCGGAGAACCGGTTGCCATGTTAGATGTGCTTTGCGTACCAGGGCACTTGCGCCAATAATAACAAGTATATTGAATAGTGCTGATCCAACTATAGTCCCAACACCTATCTCTGCGTGCCCCCCACTTTTCAGTGTGGCAATCAATGCGACAAATAATTCCGGGGCACTTGATCCAATGGCCATCAGTGTGGCTCCGGCCATATCGTGTGACATTTTTAATTTCTCGGCAATTTGATCCAGTGAAACAACGAAATATTTGTCACTCACCTGAGCCAACAAATAAAAGGATACGATAAGGGCTATAATATATCCGAGTAGGATCATTTAGCGAATACGGCTTCAGTTTACTTGCTTGATTTTATTGTTTTTGAGGAATTTGATTCCAAAACATCCCGAAAAGTAACACATTTAATCAGATTACCCGAAAAAATGAAAGACCTAATTTTATGTGTTTAACCATATAAAAAAGCCGTTAATAACGGCTTTTTTATATTTCGGTCTATTGTTCTTTGCTATTAGAAGGCAAATCCCAGGCTCAGACCGAATCGGGCTCCAAAGCCATCGAAAAAGCCGACGTCAAAGGAATCTTGCCCGGAAGTAACTTCAACATCACCTGAAGAGTAGTTGGGTCCAATGAAAACCTCGAATGTAACTACATCTCCAAAGATCCACTGTCTTCCTACTATAAGACCTCCTCCTATAAAAGTAGCAGTACCTTCATTATCAGCATCATCGGACAGATTAAAACTTTGGTACCGAAAATACGGGGCAACAAAGAAACCATCAATTGTGGTACCACCGGGGTAAAAACGATATTCAGGTGTAATACCAAAGCCCCTGAATTTTGTTTCATCAAAATTAACGCTGCTGAAGAAAAAGCCGAGTTGCGCGGTTGATTTCTCTCCAACCACCCTTTCATATTGAAAATTACCGGTGTTAAAAAGAGGACTTAACAAGTTTGCCTTGATTGCATTGTCCTGTGAGAAAGCCACTGTGCTAAGCAGCAGCACTAATGGTAAAATGAGACATTTTTTCATATTCAATATATAAGTTCGTTTTTCTGAATATAGTACAATTTTCCCATTTTTCTCATACCGGCAAGAATTCCATCTACGTGATTTAGGACCTATTGCCAGATTCAATTTTTATACTCGATTCAGGAGAAAAAAGTTGAATTGCTTTTTTGCTAATTGTAGGGAAGCACATATATTTGCGGGACAATTTCGGGCGAGGTTACTTGCCCGTTGTTTTTGGCCCGTTCGTCTAGGGGTTAGGACGCCAGGTTTTCATCCTGGTAACAGGGGTTCGATTCCCCTACGGGCTACGGAGGGACAACTTGAGAAATCAGGTTGTCCTTTTTTTTTGACTTTGATAATGCAGAATAATCATGCCTAATAAGCACTATATTAATGGATGTATTCTGTCTACGTAATTGAAAGTGAATTAACCGGCGTAAAGTATATAGGGTATTCTTCCAATGTTCAAACTCGCCTGAAACATCATAATAGCGGAAAATCAAAATTCACAAAATCTCAACGCCCTTGGAAACTTCTCTTTGTTGAAAGTTTTTCAAGTAAATCTGAAGCGAGAAAAAGAGAAAATCAGTTGAAGAAAAGTAGTTGGCACCGGTCAGAGCTTTATATGAGATTAGATGAAAACTACTAAAAACATGGTAACAGGGGTTTCAGCCAAAGGCTGATCAACCTTTGGTTGGCGATTCCCCTACGGGCTACGGAGGGACAACTTGAGAAATCAGGTTGTCCTTTTTTTTTGACTTTGATAATGCAGAATAATCATGCCTAATAAGCACTATATTAATGGATGTATTCTGTCTACGTAATTGAAAGTGAATTAACCGGCGTAAAGTATATAGGGTATTCTTCCAATGTTCAAACTCGCCTGAAACATCATAATAGCGGAAAATCAAAATTCACAAAATCTCAACGCCCTTGGAAACTTCTCTTTGTTGAAAGTTTTTCAAGTAAATCTGAAGCGAGAAAAAGAGAAAATCAGTTGAAGAAAAGTAGTTGGCACCGGTCAGAGCTTTATATGAGATTAGAAAAGAGTCCTTTGACTCTTGAACCTGAGTCGCGTGAACTCGTGAACTTCTGAAACAATAAATTACCCTATCGCTTAGCTTTTAAACACCTGCTGTTTAATTTTGCGCAATCATTCACTAAAACAAGAATAAACAATGACCAAAGTTGCAATTAACGGTTTTGGACGGATAGGCAGACTGGCATTCAAAAACCTACTTAATACCAACGGAATGGAGGTAGTGGCCATCAATGACCTGACTGATACCAAGACACTCGCACATTTGCTGAAATATGATTCTATTCATGGATTATTTAATGGCACAGTAGAAGCAACTGACGACAGCCTCGTCGTAAACGGCCAATCAATCAGTGTTACTGCCGAAACGGACCCGGAAAAACTTCCATGGTCGAGTCTCGGTGTCGATATTGTATTGGAATCAACCGGTAGATTTGTTGATCAAGCCGGTGCCGGTAAGCACATAACTGCCGGAGCCAAGAGAGTCGTGATTTCGGCACCTGCCAAAGGTGATATACCCACCGTGGTTCTTGGAGTAAACGAAAATACATTGACGGGAAATGAAACTATCCTTTCCAATGCATCATGTACTACCAACTGTCTTGCACCTGTGGCCAAAGTACTCAATGATTCATTCGGAATAGACCACGGTTACATCACTACCATTCACGCTTATACCGCTGACCAGAGATTGCAGGATGCACCCCATAAAGATTTACGCAGGGCTCGCGCAGCGGCTTTGTCAATTGTTCCGACTACTACCGGAGCGGCAAGGGCGGTAGGCCTTGTATTGCCTGAGTTGAAGGGTAAACTCGATGGCATGGCCATGAGAGTACCAACACCATCAGGTTCAGCAACAGACCTGGTGGCCGTTCTGAAAAAAGAGGTTACCGTTGAAGAGGTAAATGCAGCTATGAAAGCAGCGGCTGACGGACCTATGAAAGGGATTCTTCAGTACACTGAAGATCCGATTGTCAGTGTTGATATCATCGGAAACCGTTACTCATCAGTATTCGATGCACAGATGACTTCCGTTATGGGGAAAACTGTCAAAGTGCTGAGCTGGTACGATAACGAAGCTGGATATGCTGCCAGGGTTACTGATCTTATGGAAAAGATCAGCTAGTCACGAACAGGTAAGATTTTTTTCGCGTTTAGCGATTGAAGAATTGATTTCAAAAGGGCCGGAATTTCCGGCCTTTTTTTATAGGCTATCCAATTGCTCATCAGTGGCATCGATGTTGTGATACACTTTCTGTATATCATCGTCATCCTCCAGGGCATCTATAAGCTTCATAGCCTGGGCAAATGCGCTATCATCCAGGCTTACCATGGTAGTAGGAATCCTTGATAGCTCAGCATTTTCGGGATTGAGTCCCAACTCTTCAACCTTCTTCTGCATATTCCCAAAATCTTCCAATGCACAGGTAACGATCATCAGGTCGCCCTCAAATTCCACATCCTCTGCCCCTCCATCGATGAGTTCCAGTGTCAAATCATCCTGGTCCATACCTTCTTCAAGGTTGATGCTAAACACACCCTTAGTTTCGAACATATACTCAACCGATCCATTTACCCCCAGGCTGCCACCCTGTTTACTGAATAGTGCCCTCACATTTGACACAGTTCTGTTTTGGTTATCCGTAGTGCATTCAACGAATACTGCGACACCATTTGGACCGTAACCTTCGTAGGTAAGTTCAGTATAACTGTCCGCATCTGCCCCTGTTGCTTTCTTTATTGCCCGTTCGATATTGTCTTTAGGCATATTCTGACCTTTGGCATTGGCTACGGCAAGGCGCAACCTTGGATTGCCATCAGGATCAGGTCCACCCTCCTTTGCTGCAATAGTGATCTCCTTGATCAGTTTTGTAAATATTTTACCTCTCTTTGCATCCTGGGCTCCTTTACGATGTTTGATATTTGCCCATTTACTATGACCTGCCATTTCTTTTATTCCTTTTTGTCCCGCAAAAATAATTTTTTTTCTCTTTCCTTCTTCTGCTTATATAAAACATTCAGTATCACACCCAGTAGCACCAGCCCCATTCCCGAATATGTAATAAACGTGTAATTCTCATCGAAGACTATCCAGCCAAAGAGCAATGCATACACGATGCTTGTATACTTGATGGAAGCGATTTTTGAAACTTCATCTTTCTGATAGGCCATTGTCATCAGGTATTGCGCTATTTGGACTACTATTCCAATGAGAAGAAGTAGCCCCCATTCATTTCCCTGCGGAGTCACCCAATCAAAAGCCGAGATACCTCCGGTTATCGGTAGGGTGACGAGGGGGAAATAGAAAACTATTACCAGAGGGTGCTCACGAGTCTGAATCTTCCTGATAAAGTTATAGGCAAGTCCGGCAAAAATGGCTGCAATGATACCAATTACAAGGAATTCAAACGATACCCGTGTATCAAATCCCTGAACCAGGATCACACCTATAAATGCCAACCCAAAGAATAGCCATTGTAGTGGGTATACTTTCTCCCGGAGCATAATAATCCCTATGATGGTCGTAAAAATCGGTGACAGGAATTGTATGGTAACCGCGCTGGCCAACGGAATCCTTTGAAGTGTATAGAAATAAAGGATTAGGGCAATAGCACCGGAGGCTCCACGAAGAAGTAGCAGCTTCCTGTTCGTACCGAAAATCGGAATTCTTCTCCACCATAAAATACCGATGCTCAATACAAAAGAAACCACCGATCTGAAGAAGACTACTTCCACTGAGGGTATTCCGGGTACGAGCTTTACCAGGACATTCATCAGGGCAAAGAAGAAGGTCGCCAAAAGCATTAAGGTGACTCCCTGCAATTTCATGGCGCAAATATGGCCATTATTCAACAGGGAATTATTTATATTAGAAGATTATTATGACGGGGGATTATTACAGCTTGCTCGGTGTGTCCCGTACCGCAGATGGGGACGAAATAAAGAAGGCCTATAAGATAAAGGCCCTTGAATATCACCCGGATCGCAATCCCGGGGACCATGAAGCGGAAGAAAAATTCAAGCTGATCAATGAAGCTTACCAGGTCCTTTCAGATCCAGTCTCCAGATCAAAATACAATCATAAACTTGAATATACCGAGCTGATGTCCGGTTCAAGTGGAGGCACCACCTATCAATATGAACCCGCTCAATATTACAGGCCACCACAACCCCATAGGAGAACCAGTGCTTATAAAATTGACAAGGAGTATTACAAGGTTCAGAAAATACTTATTCTTATTTTTCTTGCACTGATAGGTTCAGCATATGGATTATACGAGATTAAGAATTACCGCATTCAACTAAGGGAGGAGGAGCGTGTTCTTGCTAACCAGTTGCTTTATGATTCTGCCATGGTTGAATTCAGGGATGATAATTTCGAACTGGCCTTTGACATGATCGACCGCTTAATTGAAAACAATGTGACGGAGTTCAATTACTATGTTCAAAGGGATTCAATGATCCTGGACATGCGTGAAAGGGCCATTGCATCATTTCAGAAAGAAAAATATGACAATGCAGCCTTCCTATTTAACGCTTTGAGATCACACGAATGGAGGGAGCGTACTTCTACCCTGGAATTACTTTCTGCAAGCTATGCCCGTTCCGGCCAAGGCAGGGAAGCTGCTAAATTACTCATCGATAAACTTAAACAGGAACCCAACAACATAGCTCTCCTATATTATACGGGACTGCTTCATTATGAGGAACTGAGGAATCCATCTGCCGCAATTACCTTTCTCAACAGGGCAAAGGGTTTGTTTAAATCCAATAATACCAAGATGTATGGAAAGGCATTTGAGTTCGTCTTAAAGCCAAAAAATGTCCCTGAAGTATACTTCAATGTTTATAATCTCAGTAGTGAACTCAATCTGATGGCTGAGAATTATATTGAAGCTTACACTGATTGCAATTGGGCCATCTGGAT
>JAHEKQ010000083.1 GCA_024638265.1 Flammeovirgaceae bacterium | reverse complement strand
GGAAATACTATTTCATTGAAGAGTGGATTGTAATAGGCGTTGACTGTCTGGGGAGTCATACCCCATTCTTTCTTGTCGACGGGCTTTCCATATTTGTCTACATTATCTTCAAACTGGAACCTTCTTCCGTTCATGATATTCTGCAGGTAACTTCCCCTTTCAGGCCCCTTGTCAACAATCAGTTCCGAGTAATTCTTCCATTCATCCGGATAACCGATCTTGACAGTTATTGTGTTTAATTTCTTTAGGGCCATTTCCTTGGTGGAATCACTCATCCATTCCAATTCCTTAATACGATCAGCAAAGGCGAGCTTAATGTTATTGACCATTTTCTGGGCTTTTTCCTTCGCTTCCGGAGGAAATGCTTCATCCACATAAAGTTTACCGATGGCTTCACCCAGGTAATTACTGGTGTTACCCAATACCCGCTTCCATCGTGGCCTCATTTCATCTACACCCTGCAGATAATTACTATAGAAATCAAAGTCAGCCTTTACCATTTCGTAATTCAGATAGGCTGCGGATCCGTTGATCAAATGCCACCGGAGGTAGTTCTTTATGCTTCCAATATCTACACTCGTGGCAATTCGCTCGTATTCCTCCATAAAAAGAGGCTCTGTGACAATTACATCACCAACATTTTCAACACCTATATCCTCGAAATAGGAAGCCCAGTCCACGGAGGGAACAAGTTCCTCAAGTTCTGCCATCGTATACTTGTTGTAAAGTGTATCGATCTGTCGGGCAGCTTCCTTGGTCAGAGTGGCATTGGCCAACCGGGTTTCCAGTTCCATTACCTGATCGGCTGCACTTGCAGGATCATCCAACCCCGCGAGATCAAACATCTTTCGAAGATGCTCCAAGTATTTTTCGCGGGTTTCAACGGACTTATCATCGGTCTTGGTATAGTAATCGCGCTCGGGTAGGCCTAGTCCTCCACTGAAGATATAGGCTCCCATTTCATCACTTTTCATCAGGTCGGGGATAACACCAAACCCAAAGAAAGCGCCTATAGTATAACCTTGTTGGTAGGCCATATAATCATCCAGGTCTTCCACACTGGAGATGGCATCTATTCTCTCCAGAAATTGATCCAAAGGATGAAGGCCAAATCCCTCAGCTGCAGCAGAATCCATCCCGATGTCAAAGAAATCTGCAGCTTTTCGCTGGTCTGTAGTCTCATCGTATTGATCACTCTCAGCCGCCTTGGTTAATACATTCAACACGACATCGTTACTTGCTTCTCTCAATTCTGCAAAACTGCCCCAGCTTCCACGGTCGGAAGGTATCTCTACTCGGTCAACCCATCTTCCATTGACAAATCGGAAAAAATCCTCGGAAGGAGTAACAGTAGAATCAATGTTGGTGAGGTCCAGCCCTATAGTATCATCTTCAGCAGTTTCTGATGGTCCGCTACAGGAAACGATTGAGGCTAGTAAAACTGGTAGAATAAGTGATAAGAGGGAATTAAGCTTTTTCATTTTCAATATTTTAAGTCCATTTGAAATATAACTCATCGACTTTCAAATGTGGAGTCATTCGTAGCAATAGGATTCTATTGAACCTAAGTGGTCAATAAGCTGCTTTGCAGGTTACTTGGCAAAGGCCACCGATCTCATCTCGCGAATCACGGTAACTTTGATCTGTCCGGGGTATTGCATATCCTTTTCAATCCTCTGTGAAATCTCAAAAGACAGCTGTGAGGCTTTATCATCAGAAACCTGGTCCGCATCAACGAGGACCCGAAGCTCTCTACCCGCTTGAATTGCGTAGCATTTATTTACTCCTTCAAAACTCAACCCGAGTTCCTCGAGGTCCCGCAGTCGCTTGATGTATTGCTCCATTACCTCACGCCTTGCTCCGGGTCTGGCTCCGGATATGGCATCACAAGCCTGAACAATAGGTGAAACCAAGCTGGTCATTTCGACTTCATCATGGTGCGCACCTATGGCATTGCAAACGGAGGGATGTTCCTTGAATTTCTGGGCCAGTTCCATTCCGACGATAGCGTGAGGCTTTTCGAGTTCCTCCGGCCAAACTTTACCAATATCATGAAGTAAGCCTGCTCTCTTGGCCTGCTTGGTATTCAATCCAAGTTCAGCCGCCATAATGGCACAGAGTTTAGCTACTTCACGGGAATGCTGCAGCAAGTTCTGCCCGTAGGAAGATCTGAATCTCATCCTTCCGACCATTTTGATTAATTCGGGGTGCAAACCGTGAATTCCCAGGTCGATGACCGTCCTCTCCCCGATCTCCACGATCTCTTCTTCAATATTCTTGCTCGTTTTCGAAACGATCTCTTCAATCCTGGCGGGGTGAATCCGGCCGTCCTGGACCAGGCGGTGAAGCGAGAGCCTGGCTACTTCCCTTCTTACAGGATCAAATCCCGAAATGATTATGGCTTCCGGGGTATCATCCACAATAATTTCCACTCCGGTAGCGGCTTCAAGTGCCCGTATGTTCCGACCCTCGCGGCCAATGATCTTACCTTTGATATCGTCACTTTCAATGTTGAAGATGGAGACGCAGTTCTCAATGGCATGCTCGGTAGCAGTGCGCTGTATGGTTTCAATGACAATCTTTTTGGATTCTTTGGTGGCCGTCAGTTTGGCCTCCTCCACAATATCCTTTATCAGGCTTGAAGCCCTCGTTTCAGCCTCGTTTTTCAGGGATTCAATCAATTGTTCCCGTGCATCATCGGCGGTGAGGTTAGAGATCTTTTCCAGGATCTCCACTTTCTGCTCATTAAATCGATCGATCTCCTGCTTTTTCTTTTTAGCGACTTCCAACTGCTGGGTCAGGTTTTCTCTCAATTCCTTCACATCGGCTTCCTGCCTCTTGATCTGTTCAATCTCCCTTGAAAGATTCTTTTCCCGTTGCTTTAGTTTGTTTTCGTTATTAATGATCTGATTCTTCTTCCTGGAGGACTCCTCTTCAAACTCCGACTTCATTTTGATGAATTTTTCCTTGGCCTCAAGGATCTTATCCTTCTTGATATTTTCGGCAGTGAGTTCTGCCTCCTTTAAAACAGACTCTGCTTTTTCCTCAGCTTCTTTGAGCTTCTTTTTGTTAGATGAGGATATCAGTAAAAAACTGATAAGACCTCCGATGATGAGACCGCCCACTGCGATCAGGATCATCAATAGATTTGTGTCCATACTACTATATTTTATAGCAGCATCGTGGCAAAAGATCGTTGGTTACAGTCGTTCTTCCAACTTAGTATTTATCTCGTCCAGCAATTGATCAGCTTTATTGTTTCCCTGGTGGTTTTCCTGTTCTTTCAAATATTTAATCATCCCATCAAATGCCACCATTGCAAGCAAATCCTGCTTGTCGTCAATACCGAACTGGTTTCTGAATGCTTTTAATCTCTCATTCACAATTTTCGCAGCTTTTCTCACCCTTTCTTCTTCCTCCGATTTAACCTTCATCGGGTACTCCCGGTCTGCAATCTTAAGTCTTAGTGAGAGTTCATCCATATTCGGAAGTCTTATTCAATATATTATATCACCTGGCCGTATCATGGCCCTAATAATCTATAACCCGGATAATTACCATTATCCTCCTCAGGCACGATGCCTTATACAATGTTACTAATTTTGTGAAAATTATTAAAGAACTAAACGCTCTGCTTATTGTTGACTAAGTATCTCAATAGCCCGATCGATCTCGCTGATATTGGCATCGATCTTTTCCCTTAATTCAGAAACCTCCTCAGAATTTCCTTTCATCCCATTCGCACCACTTACGGGATTTTCTTGATTTTGATCTACGCTGTTAAGTTGTTCCCGCAACTGATCATTCTCCTTCTTCAGCTGGTCCAACTGTTCAAGCAGTTTGTCGAGGTTGGTATTGAGTGCTCGCAGCTTATCAAGCATAATTATTTTCTAATGTGGGCTCCTAGTTCTTTTTCAAAGGCACCCATTAATTTAGTCATTGTTTTATCAATTATCTTATCCGTTAGAGTTTTTGTCGGATCCTGTAATACAAATGACAGCGCATAGGCTTTTTCATCGGCTCCTATTTTATCCCCTTCATATACGTCAAAAACAGTTATTCTCTTAAGTAGATGGTTGCTGTTTTTCAGAGCTATTGATTTCACGTTGTCAAACTGAATTTCCTTCTTCAGTACAAGAGAAAGGTCTCGTTTAACTTCCGGATACTTGGGGACTTCTGCATAGGTAAGCTGTGAAGTAGATTTTTTAACGAGATATTCCCAATCCAGCTCGGCATAAAATACTTGCTGCGGAATATCCATCCTATTGCAGATGGATTTGCTGATGAGTCCGGCAGAGCCAATTTCTTTACCACTGATACTATATTTCAAACCATAGCTAAACCTGTCGTTAGAAATTACCTCGGTATCAAATCCGTGTACTGTGATCCTGCCTAGTAGATTTTGGATTACGGATGAAAGGTCATAGAATGAAACGGGTTTAGCCGGCTGATTCCAGTTTTGGGTAGAGAATTCACCGGTTATCAAAAGAGACAGCAATCCCGATTCCCTGTATTTCCCTTTCTTCCTATAGGCTTTCCCAATTTCAAATAATTTTAGATTGCGCTGTTTGTGGGAAATATTGTAGGAGGCCACTTCCAGTGATCCGAAGAGAAGACTCTGACGCATGACGCCCAAGTCTTCGCTGAGTTTATTGTATATCTCTACACTTTCATCAGGATCGGAAACATCCCATTCGGCATATACTGGTTTAGTCAGCGAGTTGGTCATAATCTCGTAGAACCCCGCACCGGTAAGAATATCAGTCATTGTCTTCCGAAGTTGGTCAGGATTCTTCTCTGGAAACTCTGCCAGGTAATCCGATCCAATTGACTCAGGTAGAGGGATATTGTTAAATCCATAGATCCTCAGGATTTCCTCAATAACATCCGCTTCACGGGTTACATCTACACGATAGGCCGGAACTACGGCATGGAAACCATCTTCATCTGCCTTTTCTATCTCTATATCCAGAGACTGTAATATTTTGTGAATCTGTTTTCGTTCAATGGAAATACCTATCAGGCGGTCCACGTGTGCATAGGTAACAGAAATAGATTGGGGTTTCACTGGATCCGGATAGATATCCACTACTTCCGAGCTAACTTTCCCACCTGCTATATCACAAATAAGGTTCGTTGCCCGCTTCAGGGCATATATGGTCATTTCAGGATCTGTACCCCTTTCAAACCGGAAAGATGCATCTGTCTTCAGTTGATGATGCTGTGCTGTTCTTCGAATATAATCCGGTGAAAAACAGGCACTTTCCAGGAATATTGCCTTGGTGCCCTCTTTTACTCCTGACTTTATGCCACCGAATACACCGGCTATACACATGCCCTCCTTTTCATTACAGATCATCAGGTCGGTTGCGAGCAGTTTACGGTCTACTTCATCCAGTGTCTTAAAAACTGATCCCTCGGTAAGGGTCTTTACTATAACCTGGTTGCCTGTAATCTCATCGAGATCAAAAGCGTGTAAGGGTTGACCTGTCTCATGGAGTACGTAATTGGTAATGTCTACCACATTATTGATGGGGTTCAATCCGATCGAGTGGAGTTTGGACTGAAGCCATTCCGGTGAATCGGCAATGGTGAGTCCTGAGATTACTATACCTGAATACCTGGGGCAGGCTTCTGTGTTCTCTACTTTGACATCAATATCTATGTTGGGCCCTGAGCTAAAGGAAGTGATTTCGGGCCATTGGATTTCCCTGGAGTACACCGCTTTTAAATCCCTGGCAACCCCGATATGACTAGTAGCATCACCCCTATTGGGAGTGAGACCAATTTCTATGACGTAATCATCCTCGATATTGAAGTATTCGCGTGCCGGTGTACCATTGCTGAGCTTTGTATCAAGCACAAGTATACCACTGTGATCCCCACCCAGCCCGATTTCATCCTCGGCACAAATCATGCCTTCTGAAACCTCATTCCTGATCTTGGCCTTTTTTATTTTGAAGGGTTCATGCCCACTCGGGTAAATAGTTGTTCCCACCGGAGCTACAACGACCTTCTGGCCTACGTCCACATTGGGAGCACCACAGACTATGGAAACAGACTCACCGTTTCCAAGATCTACCTTGCAAAGCTTTAGTTTGTCAGCATTTGGATGTTTTTCAGACTGCAGTACTTCCCCGATCACAAGGCCTTTCAATCCTCCCGGAATCGTTTCCAGCTTTTCCAGCTTCTCGACTTCCAGGCCGGTAGCGGTCAGTGTATCGGCGATTTCTTCAGGCGATTCAGGTAGTTCAATATATTCTTTCAGCCAGCTGAGAGATACTTTCATAGTGCTCTAAAATAAGGCACAAAGTTAAAGGAAATGACGGTTATCAGTCCAACGAAGAACCGTTTTTATAGTCTTTCTCCCCGGCTGTAATAACAACAGACAAAATATTCTCCCTTGGAGGGAAAGGACAGACAAACTCTTCGTTGTATGCACAATACGGATTGTAAGCCAGGTTGAAATCCAGCTCGACCTCTGCTTCCCCATTGTGCTCAATATTCAAGTATCTCCCACCCCCATAGGTTTCATTGGCACTTGTGGCATCTCCGAACCCGAGAAACAATTCGTTGTCCGAAGGGTCTGCGGGCTGGTAAACCGCTAACCTTTGTGGGGTTTCATTTATTACAAAGTCAAGGTATCCATAAGTCACGTAGGCCCTTTGATTGCCATCTGAAGTAGACAAATCAATACGGTTAAGGCTGGTTGCCGGTGTAAAACGGGCTGAAACCCTAAAATCTTCATTGACCGGATAGTAGGAAAGCTTATGATATTCATCCAGTCGATCAAAAAACGGTGAGCCTTCAGAATTTCTCATGAAATAATCAATCTCAGTCCGGTGTTGATCAATCCGGTCCAGGTACTCAAGTTCGTTTCCCTCATCGTGGTCAGTAAACAGGAAAAACCCTGCGAGAAGGGCCCCTATAGCTATAAGCGGTATCCAAAAATTTCCTTTCATTACATCATTCCTTCATCTGCGAAGCTAAAATAAGACCCATTACAGAATATAACGTGATCCAACACCTGAATTTCAAGGAATTCACCGGCAGATTTCATTGAACGTGTAAGCCTGATGTCTTCTTCACTGGGCTTGTTATTCCCGGATGGATGGTTGTGAACCAGGATCATACTACAAGCATATTCTTCCAGTGCACCACGAAATACCAACCTTGGATCCACCACGGTTCCTGTCATACCACCAGCACTTATCTTACTGGTCTTTATTACAGCATTTCGTCTATTGAGTAAAATCACCCAAAACTCTTCTGATTTTAAATCGAGCAAAAAGGGTTTCATCAGATTATATACATCCTCGGAACTCCTTATTATCGTTTGTTCACGGGCCTCCGTTTTTTCTCTTCTTCGGCTCAATTCCAAAGCACTCACTATGGTTACCGCTTTAGCCGTTCCTATACCGTTAATTTTACGCAGATCGCTTACTGATGCCCCGGCCAGCTTATTCAGGTCATTTTGAAATTTATTCATCAGAATCCTACCCATCTCAATCGCATTATTCCCTTGGGTCCCCGACCCGATCAATATGGCTAATAGTTCAACATCGGAAAGTGCGGATTTTCCCTTGAGCAACATTTTCTCCCTCGGACGGTCATCCTCTTTCCACATTTTTATGGAATTACCCGTATTCATTATATTACTTTTTTAATATTTAATATAATATAACAAATATATTTGGGATGAATGGGCATAAAAAAACCCCGTAGTACGGGGTTGCTCAAATTTCTTAGGAATTATAGAGAGTTGACATATTTGGTCAATTTCGACTTCTGGTTGGCGGCCTTATTCTTGTGAATAATGTTCTTCTTGGCCAGTTTGTCGATCATTGCAGTCACTTCTTTCAGGAGGTTTTGTGCTTCCGTCTTATCGGTAGTTCCTCTTAGCTTCCGAATATAAGTTCGAGTAGTCTTGTGCTGATACCGATTCCTCAGCCTTTTGGCTTCGCTGCTCCTGATTCTCTTTAATGCTGACTTATGGTTTGCCATTCGTTCCTTTTAAGTTTTTCGGAACGCAAAGGTAAGTTCTTTCAATTAAATTCCAATGGGTAGCATCAAGAAAATCTTTATACTTTTCGTACTCATTCCGGTTGGTTCCGGGTCGGCAAGAATTCACGCCGATTCCCCCTGGGGCTTTGATGTACACCGGAAGATCGTACAAATTGCCATTTATTCATTACCCCATTCCCTTTCGGGATTCTACCTTAATTCCGCAGATAAGCTGATCGAATATTCCACCAAACCCGACCAGCGGAGGTATGCCTCTCCCGATGAAGCGGCGAGGCATTACATTGACCTCGATCTATACCCCGAAGATATTTATCGCTTCGGATTCCCGGAAGAAGAGGTAGTGGATTCACTGCTGGGTGTATCATTCAAGAATGAGCATGGCAGCGTTCCCTGGACAATCCGGGAGTATATATTCAAATTGACTTACGCATTTAAAAGGAAGAATCGGTCCGGTATTATCAGGCTCTCGGCTGAACTCTGTCACTACATTGCCGATTCACAGGTTCCACTCCACACTACCAGCAACTATAACGGGCAATTCACGGGGCAGCATGGTATTCATAGCTTGTGGGAAACAAGGCTACCTGAATTATTTATAAGTGAGTACGATTTATTCTGCGGACAAGCTGAATACCTTTCCCAACCCGACAGTATTCTCCATTCCAGGTTATTGAGTGCTCATGCATTGGTGGATGATGTACTTCAAACAGAAATTGAACTTCAGAAACATTTCGGGACCGGTATAAAATATTCATTTAATGGCACATCCAGGGTGGTATCACAAGAATATGCCACGGAATATCATCGGCTGCTTAATGGCATGGTGGAAAGACAAATCAAGACATCCATTGAGCTAACGGCCGATATTTGGTTCACCTGCTGGGTAAATGCCGGGATGCCCTCTCTATGATCAGAAACCGTCGTTGTCTGCCTTTTTCTTCTCTTCTTCTTCAGTTTCTTCTTCGGGTTTTTCCTTCTTGAATTTACTTAATAATCTCTGGAAGAAATTGGGCTTTTTTTCCGGGGGGTCTTGTCCGAAATTCGGTTCGGATTTTTCAGGCTGTTCTGCTCCACTGCTTTTTTTCTTAAACAACCGCTTAAAGAAGGGTTGTTTGGCCGTTGAATCCGGGGCAGCAGTGGTAGTTTCCGCTTCTGCTTTTTTATCCTTTTTCTTAAATAACCTCTTGAAGAATCCTTCCTTTTTCTTGGCTGCACCCGAGGGAGAGAGACCCATTGCCTCAGCCCTCTTGTCCGGCAATACCAGGATTTTTCGGAAGTAGTACATGTAGTTTTCCTGCTCCACATTGAATTTCGGACCGATCAATCCGGGGTGAAGGGGCTCTTCTACTACCCCGGTACTGTCCTGGATATCCCTTTCCGCGACCATTTGTGCATCGCCCGTAAATTTGAGGGAATCCGGAATTTCCGGATAAATTGGGAGCATTTCTATGGTTCGAAAGCTTGCAAGTTTCTTCCGATAGCTTACCGGTTCAATCAACAGAAACTTCGTTTTATTAACGCTTGATATCCGAGGAGTATCATTGACAAAATAGCTGAACTTCTTCTTTAGAGCGGTAGTATCAAAGATAAAGGCACTCTGATATGCAGGACATATCATCTTTTCAGAACAGGATGAAAGTATGGCCCAGACAGCAATCCAGGGGAGCAATATGGCTGTGAACTTCCTTACCGGCATGGTCAAAAAAATAAGTTCAACATTCTCTGTTGGACTTTACCAACGTAAAAGTAAGCTGAAATATTTACTAATCTACGATAATATAGGACAAAAAACAGTTGAATCACTAATGGGGTTTTATGCCATTCAATAGCGGTAAGCGGCTTTTCGCAGGTCTTTCACGTTTCTAATCGGTGTTTCCGGCGACAGATATCCCGCGAGGAACTTATAGATTTTCACCCTTACTTCCTGCGCTTTTTTTGTGTCGATCCTGTCAAAGGAATGAGCACCGGGAATATCCTCGTAAATCTCATACTCAAATTTTTTATCAGCTGCTTTGAGTGATTTGATAAGGTGTTCAACCTCAAGGACATTGACATCCTGGTCGTTTGTGTTCGTATGGATCAGCAGTGGAGTATTGAGTTTTTCGGCATGCCAGGCAGGTGATCGTTTTTTATATTCCTCCACATTTTCATAGGCCGTTTTTCCAATGTGAAAATCCGCCGAGTAAAGGTCCCGGTAACCCTGTGTTTTGTACCCCATCCTGGCTATGAGATCACTCACGGGAACGCCTGCATAAGCGACTTTGTAATCCTTGCCATGATTGAAGATATTGAATAGCGTAATCAATCCACCGTGACTCCAACCCATGATTCCTACGCGGTTGGCATCGACAATGTCATAATTTTCGACCATATAATTTCTTGAAGCATACACGTCTTCAATTTCCAGTCCCCCGTAATCAATGGACTGATACATTCCCCTTCCGTAGCCCGTACTACCCCTGTACTCAGCGGCTACGACTATATAACCCTGGCTCATAAGTTCACGGATTATATGGGTATAGAAAGTATTGAAATTACTATGAACACCACCGTGCGGTAAAACGATCAACGGGTATTTCTTACCCAATTGGGAGGTTTTGGGAATAAAAATATAGGTTTGAAAACCTAGGGGGTTCCCATAACCCTGCGCCGTTTTATTCTTTTGTTGCTGCTCGGATTTTGGCGGACCTGTAATATGGACCTTGTCAATATGAGCGAGATCCCCCACCCGTTCATACCATAGCAGATCGTCAATTCCCTTGTTAAGCCGGTCAAAACTGTGTCGAAGGTTGCTAACCTGGGACTTTAGGGATTCTATTTCTTTCATCAGTTTTTCCTCCTGGGAAAACAAGGGTGTGGATGCGGCAAACGCAATCGCCAGTAATACGATTCTTCTCATTGATCTAAATTCATTAATTCTTCCTTCTTCTTTTTTGTCAGACCCGCCACGATAAGTTCGTATGAGTCGTCGATAAACTGAAATAGCTCAGGTTCTGGAATGCCCTGGTGGATATATACTGAGTTCCAGGTCTTTTTATCCATGTGATACCCTGGACGGATTCCATCATACCTGTCCCTGAGTTCCAAGGCCCTCTGAGGGTCACACTTCACATTGAAATATTCAAACTCATCAATATCAGTAAGTGCAAACATCTTACCCATCACCTTGAATACAAGAACTTTATTATCAAAGGGGAAACCCTCTGTAACTCCGGGTTTACTGATACAATAGTCCCTGAATGATTCGATATTCATTATTGAGCATATTTATCAGCAATCTGCTTTAGCCTCTCTGCAATTTCCTCCCTGGAAAGCCAGGTACCACGAACCATTACACCAGCCGGATCTTCCATGTTTGAAATATCATCAAGCGGATTGGAGTCCACTAAAACCAGGTCAGCCGAAGAGCCTTCCATGATCTGGCCAAAATCTCCTTTGCTACCAAAGAAAACTGCAGGATTAACGGTACCCATTTTCAGGGTTGTCCACTCATCGAGCCCGGCATTGATCATGGCTTTCAGTTCGTGTTGGATCGAAAATCCCGGGACATTGAATATCTGTGGAGCATCTGATCCGAGTAATAATCCAGCTCCTTCTGAATCTAACTGTTTTAAGATATCACGGCGTATTTCAAGGAACCTCGTAGCTCTTTCCGGATCATAATTTTCATCCGCCTGGAATTGCTTTACATTCCGAACCCAGGCCTCCCGTATATTGGGTGACATGTATTTCATGGCGGGTTCAGCTATTATCCCGGCGGGGTCGACTGGCCCCACCCATCGTTCCAGCAGGCACTGTGTGGGGACTACCCATACTCCTTTTTCGCGGGTCATTACCGCCAGTCCCCTGATCATTGTGGTATCAGTGATGTCGGTAAAATTTAGGCCAAAAAATCCATTGGATTCGGGGTCAGCCTCTTCTTCCTCCGGCACGAGGCCCTCAATATATCCATCTATATGGTCAATGGAGGCATATTGTGCTTCAAGGGCCCTACGGATACCGACAAATACGGATACATGACCTGAGAAGGGAATATTGACCTCCTCAGCTACGCGATCGATTTCATCGAAGGTCTCTAATGTGAGTCCCGGGTGAAGCTTGAGGAAATCGTAACCCGCTTCCTTTTGCGTTCTTACCATTCTTGCGGCAGTTTCAGGATCAGGAGCAGAATTTCCATTGATAGATGGTCCGGAAGTATAGATCCTGGGTCCCAGGATACTTCCATCGAGTACCTTATTTCTCAGTTCGAGATGATAGGGATTTCCGAGCATCCCCCTGATCGTGGTAACTCCATTTGACAAATAGAGAAAAAGAGTTTCTTCGACCAGCGTTTCATCACCATCCCTGGCTACAGGAATATGGGCGTGCATCTCAGCAAGTCCGGGGACTACCCATTTGCCCGCCCCATCGATGAGATCAATCCCTTCCGGGAGTTCGGATGAGGGTACGATACTGTCAATCAGGCCGTCCCTGACAATGATAGAGTGATCGTTAAGTATTTCCTCCCCCACCATGCTAATAATATTAACACCGTGAATGGCAAAAGCACCCTCCCAGCGAGCCGGGTCTTTTTTCTGATTCTCACCACTTGTACATGACACTAAAATAAAAAGGGCTATCAATCCGATAGCCCTTCCGTATATGCTTTTTCTTTTCATCTACTTAGATT
>JAHEKQ010000020.1 GCA_024638265.1 Flammeovirgaceae bacterium | reverse complement strand
TATGCGCTCTCAGGGCCGGTTCAAAGTACTCCTTGACGGTAACGATTTCTTCCTTTTCCAGGAAATTAAGAAGACTTTTAGCAGCCCGTTCCGCCATGGCTTCGAATTCCTCGGGGGTATTTGCAGGTTCCAGTTCGGGCAAATTCCTGTTGTTGTGCTCTTCCAGTTTCAGGCCGGACCATGCGCGGGCAAGTTCGCGCTTTAGGATCATCACTTCATCTTCCCAGGTCAATGGCACCAGGTGTACATTTTGCATATACCAGGTGTAGTTTTCTCTACCAATGCCCGAGGGCCCGGTTTTGGAGGGCAATTCAGCTTCCAGCCATTCCACCAGGTCGTCGGTGGAGGCAATGGCATCATTGATGGCTTGTGTTATTTCAGCATCCCCGTTTATACCGGGATGATTGAGGAAGTCTCTCAACACTGCACTTTGGATCGAGATGGGACGGATCCCCGCTCTCCAAAGGTCCCGGGCATTCCCGGTGAGGTTTTGTTTGGCCTGTTCATTCAGGGGAGGGATGACCTTCAAATCAGTGATCAACCGGCTCATTTCTTCGGAACTCAGCGGGTATTCATAGGTCCAGAGTTCTGTGGTGGAATGATGTGTGGGTCCCTCGTGTGCGGGGACATCGCTTCGGGCGGTCCATACCGACTTGTAAAAAGCGGGATCTCTCTGCCAGGGTTTCAGGATGCGGTGGTTGAAATCATACCCATTCATCTCCGCCCACACAATCCGCCAATCTATCTGATTTTCTACTGTCCACCCGGTCGTATCAAAGGCTAGCAGTTTTTCCTGTAGTTGCCTGAATTCAGGCCAGCGCTTTTCAAAGGTGGCAGCGGTGTAATCGGGGGTACCGTCCAATAGGGGAGGGTTTTCAAAATCCCTCCATTCGTGGAAGAGGGTGACCAGGTCGTCGTAAGAGGAACTTACTTCAAAAGGGCTATCAGGTGGTGGAGTCTGACACCCGGCAATAACCAGAACGATAAGGATTAACTGTTTATGGATCAACTTCATGTTACAATTTAAAAAGAATATGTGCGGCAATTATAGTAGAAATACATTGAGACGTAAGAGGTAAATTTTTACCTGGTATCGGTGCCATGTTCAGAGCGATTAGCAATAACTTCAAGTTCTACCGCCTCTGCTGTTTCAGGGTCGAGACCCAGATGACTCCTCAGGTTTGCCAGGACCTTCCGGTCTGTGAGGGATAAATTACCATCCATCCACATCAGGTCTACCTGCTGTCGGTAGAACTCGAGTTGTTTGGATTGGTCAAGATCTCTAAGCGGCTGAGCTGATGGCATCAGGCGGTTGGCAAGCCGTTTTGCCATCGACTGTATTGGATGGAGAGCTAATAACAATACTGCTGCACCCGCAATTCCCCAGTAATCCGACCCGACGACATTACCGAACCATGTTGCACTGATCTCGCTTACCAAGAAATAAAATGCTACGAATATCGCTGCCACTGTACTTCGCCTCATGGTGACTTTGAACCTGACATCGATGTCAAACAGGTTGAGTCGCATTACACCATGGGCTACAAGGGCGGCGCCCAGGGTAGACCAGAATGCAAGCATTGCATTGATTGATATTATTCTGTTCTCAAGGTCAGATACCAGGGCGGTACTCATACCTACTGCTGTTGCGATTAATACAACCGCTAAGAAGATTCGTGCACCCCGCTGGCCGGATACGCGTGTGCGCCGACTAACGACCAGATAAACTAAAATGACCAGAAGCAGAAGTGCCCATCCACCAAACAGGCCCATTTCAATCATATTAAACAAACTCGGGTTGGTTGGGGGGGGAATTCCAGCCTGTGTTTTAAGAAGAAGGCCGGCAACCATACAACTGCAGGATGCGGGTGCAAAGAACCCCAGGGCTACCAGTCGAAGGGTATCCCGCCCGCGTCCCGGTTCAGCCATCAGGTAATCTCTGACGAGAAAAAATGCCGATCCGGCCATAACAAAATCCAGCAAGGTGGGACCAAACCCGATGGGAGAAGTAGGCGAAGAAAAGGCCCAGATAACTACATCGACAACACCTGTTCCATCAGGTGATCCTGTTGGATTTGCCAGGTCGGGTCGGATCCAAACTGCCACAGCCAGGATAATGGTCAACAACAGAATCCCTACCTGAATAAATGATTGGCGCGGCAAGCCCGACCATCGCTTGGGATACACCAGAACAAAGTAAATTACAGCAACAGCTGTGATCATTGCGAATCCTATATAGAAAGCACTTCCAACTCGAATCCACACCAGAGATTCTGTGACGGAAAACAGGGTCAAACCCATCAGTGAGCCCGCCCTTGCGATAAGAACCAATGAGAAGGCCCGACTGGATTCTCTTCCTTTACCCGCCCTGAGCAACCAGAGGGCCACGGCAGTCATAGTTATGGCAGCCAGGACCGGGGCATAGAGCATTAGGTTCTTGAGAGAAACCATCAGATTTGCATTCTTTGGGGCTAAGTGTTACTGGTTTAAACAATTAAAATAGTGATTCTGGAATTCAGATTCAATGCAAGACTGTTCTGTGATAAAGGAAGTAAGTGTTTAATCGAATAGTTTTCAATTCATGATATTGCAAAATTGAACCAAAGGCTCTAATATTGCATTCCTTTTTCGGGGATGTATATCCCTGAGGAGGAAGTTCACCAGCGCAAGTTTTCTGCTGAACCGCTGAACTCCTGAACTGTTGAGCTTATATTCCCCTTTAGCTCAGTTGGTTAGAGCGGCTGACTGTTAATCAGTAGGTCCTTGGTTCGAGTCCAAGAAGGGGAGCCACAAAGAAAAACGGTTGCATTCAACAATTTGCAACCGTTTTTTTATTTTGATCCCTGTGAATTCTATCGCGAACAATAGTCTTTAAATAATTTAGTTTTCACAACACATTCATCAATATTTATATAATTAATTACCCAATTAATCACATAAATAATTATATAATTAATTACATAATTATTTTAACCGAGGAGGAATTGTCTTATCACCGCATCGACACTTCCCATTTCTGTTCAAAAGGCTTTTTCCTGGTATTACTTTTTATGGAAAGCGTGTAAATACCTGCTTCACCCGGTGTAAAACTAAAATCTGCAGCTTCTCCGACCCCATATCTGAAACTCTTGTTCATTTCCTCCTGGAGTGATTCCGGGAGATCTGCTCCGTCTTTTGCAATAATTTTAAAAGTGACTGGCTCTCCACCTTTGAATATGCTAATTCCAACCCTACCGGCCGGAGCAATGTTCATTAGCCTGATTCGATAGGTATTTCCAACCACTCCCCGGGTAAAGTCTTGAAGAACGGTGTCCCCGTTAATTTCTGTTATAAATACTAAGTCCGGGTCCTCACTTTTCCTCCAACCAACCATGTAGATCCTGTCGGTCTCCGGATCGTATTTCTCCCCTTCAGCAAGTACAATCATGGGCCCATAAAGGCCATCAGTGAGCTGTTCAATATCATCCAGGTGACTGTGATAGATGAAGGAACCGGGCCTCATAAGGCCAAGTTTATAGGTAAAACTCTCATTTTGGTGAATGATAGGCGAGGTCTTACCATCCGAAGAACTCCATTCGGGGACCCCGTCCGACCAACTGTCTATTTCGAGGCCATGCCAGTGAATACTTGTAGGTTCCTCCATGGAATTGGATACCGTGACAAAGGTTGGCTGATATTGCTTGAGTACAAGGAGGGGTCCCGGAACAGGGGAAGAATTGGTATCACTTGATTCACTCATGGACTCTCGGAGAATTTTCAAGCTGCGGTTTCCAATTTGATCATCTAACGCCTCGAGTTCAATCCTTTTCTCTGGCCCCTTCCAGAGGAGATCAGTTTCTCCCGGCTTCACATTGATACCAATTACCAATCCGGCCATATGATCCCCGTGATCCAGCCCATCGGGTATTTTTACTTCTGATGAAACGTGGAATGAAAGGTGACAATGATACAGCCACTTACCGGGCCTTGTTGCAATCCATCGCATGACTACAGTGCTTCTGCGGGTCATAAATTCCGTAACTACCTGGGATATTTTATCATTGGGATAGATTTCATCCTGCAGTGTGCTTCCTCTTGAAAGAACATCGTAATAGAAGCCATGAAGATGCATGGGGTGGTTTCTTTTTGAGGCGTTGATTACCCGCCAAATTAATGTATCACCTACTTCCGGTTCGAATAGTTCAGTATAGGGCCAGGACTTTCCGTTAATAGTCAAGGCCTCCCATGCGTCTCTACCGGGCATCTCTTTGGGTACAGAGAATATATTCATCACCATCACTCTGTCTGGTGGAGACCCTTCGATAGGATCGATTATAAAAGCTCCGGCCAATTGTTCTTCTTCACCAAATATCCTTCTTTTTTTTGCCCCGGCCCTTATCCAGTACAGGTATGTTCCGGGCATGCCGGCCTTAAATTCCACCATCTTTGATTCACCTGATAGAATTGTAATGCTATCGGCAACCGTGGAAGGTCGTTCCTGCATGCCGAATACGGAGATCGAGGAATCAGGAATAGAGTTGGTAATAGTTGCACGTATCGTGGTCCCTTTCTTGACGCGTATTAGTGGAGCAGGGATTGAAAGGTGCTTTCCTTTTTCACCAATTGCAATGACCCTGAACCCCGCCTTGGAATCGTCCTCCATATAGAAATCGCCCCAGGCTACTTCAAGGTCGATTTCCAGCATATCGTTATTTAATTCACCGCTGGTTACCCAATTGTGATTAGGTTCGATTCTCGGATAATCAGAAGGTTCATCAGAATAAATAATTCGGGGATGCTCAACTTTTGATATTTCCTCGAGGCTGACAAGTGAGGAGATGAGCGAAATCGAGGAAGTTCGACAATAAGTATTATCGGTAGGTAACTCTGTTAGGATTTGACTGGACTGCGGTTGACAAGAAGAAAAGAGATGAAAACCTATCCATAGGAGCGGCATCAGAAGTCTCATGGCAATATAATATACGAATTATAATCCAGATTGAGATAAACAAGCCACCCCGCCAACCAACACCTGTTAGCTATTATCCACTTTTAATTTTTGCCTTCTGACTTTTGCCTCTATTTTGTTTCACGCAGAGACGCAGAGACGCAAAGTTTTCAGTTCTCCACTAGATTTACACTTTTCACTCTGCACTTTACTTACTATTTTTCACCACAGAGATACAGGGACCACAGAGATTCACAGAGCACGACTCAGCATTTAATAACTTTTAACTTTTGCCTTCTGCCTTTTTAATTACGTAAAAGATCAGCAGATACCATGACAAAGTTCATGGTTTTGGGGCTTCAAATTTGGCATATTTAGATGATTTAGAACATCGTCCCAATCATTATGCCGTATTCTCTGATGGAATTTTTCCCGCATGAACCCAAGCAGAGTAAACTGCTCAATAAGTTACGGGAGATTCAATATACGGAAGGATATATATCAAAAGAGGCCACACAACAACTGGCCACTGAGATGGAACTGTCGCTGGTAGAGGTAGAAGGGGTGATCTCCTTTTATCACTTCCTGCATACAAAACCGACAGCCAAATATGTCATTTACCTGAACAACAGCATGATCTCAGAGATCAAAGGCTATTCCAGGATCAGGGAGGCCCTGGAAAGGGAAACGGGTACTCGATTTGGTACGAGCGACAGGACAAACACATTTGCCCTCTTTGAGACACCTTGTATTGGAATGAGTGACCAGGAACCCGCTGCACTCGTCAACTTTTACCCTTTCACAAATCTCAACATAATGAAGGTCAGGAATATCATTCAGGCCCTGAAGGATGGTGAAGACCCTGCCGTGATGTGTGATTGTCCTGATGATAATATCATGTACCTACCCCCGGAGGATAAAACCATTTTCTTCCGGCCTTATACTGCCGGGGAAGCTCTTGCTAAACTGGAAATCAGAACCCCCGAAGATGTTATAGAGTTTGTTAAAAAATCCAATTTATCCGGAAGGGGAGGTGCATTCTTTCCCACCTGGATAAAATGGGATAGCTGTAGAAAGCAAGAAGCAACTCCTAACTACATCATTTGTAATGCTGATGAAGGAGAACCCGGAACGTTTAAAGATCGTGTGCTTCTGAACAGGGAACCGGGCTCAGTCCTGGAAGGAATGATCATTGCCGGGTATGCTACGGGGGCAAAATTTGGAGTTATATACCTTCGGGCTGAGTACTTCTGGCTCAAGAAGAAGCTGGAGGATACCATCAATGAGTTTTATAGCAAAGGCCTTCTTGGAAAAAACATTAAGGGTAAAAAGGGATTCGATTTTGATATAAGAATCCAAATGGGCGCCGGGTCATATGTCTGTGGAGAGGAGACGGCCCTGCTTGAATCAATGGAAGGGAAACGCGGGGAACCGCGTACCAAGTGGTACTTCCCCGTAGAGAGGGGTTACTTGCAGAAACCCACCATCGTCAATAACGTCGAGACATTTGCAGCGGTTGCAAGGATGATCGAAATGGGTATTAATGAATACCTCAACAGGGGTATACCCGGATCACCGGGTACCAAGCTGATCAGCCTCTCAGGAGATGTAGATAATCCCGGAATCTATGAGATTGAATGGGGGATGTCTATCGAAGAGCTTCTCAACTTAGCAGGGGCCGCTGATCCCTATTTTATCCAGGTGAGTGGCCCGTCCGGTGAATCTGTCAGTATGCACGAAAAGCATCGAAAGATCTCTATGCGTGACCTGATGGCGACACAGGATATCCGCTGTGGAGGCTCCGTAATGGTCTTTAACAAGTACCGTGAGATAATCGATATCCTGATTAATTTCTCAGACTTCTTTATGAAGGAATCCTGCGGCATCTGTACTCCATGTCGTGCGGGGAATTATATAGTGCACAAGAAGCTCGAGAAAATTAAGCATGGTATTGCCACCTACTCAGATTTAAATGATCTGCATCAGTGGTGTGACATCATGAAGACTACCAGCCGTTGCGGCTTGGGTAAGACAGCTTGTAATCCCCCCGTATTCGCCATTGAAAAGTTCCGGGATTATTTCGAACCTAAACTGGATACCACGTTTGACGGGCTAAATCACAAGTTCGATCTCGAGGAGTCAGTGAAGGAATATGAAAAGTACAAAAGCTAGCAAGTGAAGGCTATGAAGAACACTAAACCAAAAGAAAAACTTGTAAGCTTTAGCATCGATGGTAAAACCTGCGAAGCCAGGGAAGGTCAGAATCTCGTCGATGCCGCTATGGAGAACGGAGTCTTTATTCCTTCATTGTGTTATTTTAAACATCATGATCCACCCCTGGGAACCTGCAGGGCATGTACCTGTAAGGTGAATGGCAATTATCTGCCCGCATGTATCCAAAAATTGGAGGAAGGCATGGCTATAGAAGTGAATACAGAAAAACTTAAGGATATACGCCATGCACTTGTTGAAATGATGTTCGCAGAAGGAAATCACTTCTGTCCATCGTGCGAGAAAAGCGGTAACTGTGACCTTCAGCATATGGGTTATGAATTAGGCGTTACCAACATCCGCTTTCCCCACCTCTTTAAAGACCGGGTTATTGACTATAACCCTCAACGAATGGTCCTGGAGAACAACCGTTGTATCAAGTGTAGAAGATGTGTGGAAGAGGTCTTCACCGATGAGGGCAAACGGGTATTTATGTATCACAACAGGGGAATAGATACCCTTGTAGCCGTCGATTATGAACAGGAAGCACAGTTGACAGAGAAACAGGCCAAAGCCGCCATGGATCTTTGCCCGACCGGGGCTATCATTGTGAGGGGCAGCAGTCTTGTTGAGCCTTTCGGTGAGAGAAGTTTTGACATGGAATCTGATCAAAAGGATTACAATGTCCTCTTCCCCTCTAAGAAAGAACAAAAGAAAATGGATAAAAAGACCGTGGCCACCGTATCTCTTGCAGGTTGCTTCGGATGTCATATGTCACTCCTGGATATAGATGAGCAGCTTCTCGATATTGTTAACGTGGTAGAGTTCAATAAATCTCCCCTTACTGATATCAAAGAGTTCACTAAACGCTGCGATATCGGTATCGTTGAAGGTAGTTGCTGTAATGCTGAAAATATTGAAACGTTGCGCAAGTTCAGGGACAATTGCGATATCCTGGTTTCGGTAGGTGAATGTGCTATTTGGGGAGGCCTGCCCGCCATGCGTAACACGATACCTTTGGGTGAATGTCTTGAGGAGGCATATATCAACGTGGAAACAAGTGTTAAAGGAGAATGGGTTATCCCGTATCATGAAGATCTTCCCAAGCTGCTCGACAGGGTCTATTCATGCAATGAAATTGTCAAGATAGACTATTTCGTGCCGGGTTGTCCGCCATCGGCAGACCACTTATGGAAGGTGATCAGGAACCTTCTGTGGGATGAGGGATTTTCTGTATTGTATCATGAATTCAAATACGATTAAGCAATAGGTTATGAGTAGGAAAATCACCATTGATCCGGTAACAAGAGTAGAGGGGCATGGACGTGTAACTATTCACCTTGACGATACGGGCAAAGTCAATAAGGCCTATTTTCACATCGTTGAATTTCGCGGATTTGAACGATTCATCCAGGGCCACCCATACTGGGAAGCACCGGTACTTGTGCAAAGACTCTGTGGTATCTGTCCGGTGAGCCACCACCTGGCAGCCGCAAAAGCGATAGACCAGCTGGTAGGTATTGATCCCTTCAATCTTTCCGAACCTGCGCAAAAGCTGAGGAAGCTCCTTCACTACGGCCAAATATTCCAATCCCATGCCTTGCATTTCTTCTACCTGGCGTCACCTGACCTTTTATTCGGAGTTGATTCTCCCAGCCTGAACAGGAATGTGGTTGGTGTGGCAATGGCAGACAAGGAACTAGCACGAAAAGGAATCCTAATGAGAAAGTTTGGCCAGGAGGTAATTAAGGCCATAGCAGGAAAAAAAATCCATGGTACCGCCTGTGTACCGGGGGGTGTATATAAGACTTTCATGCCCGAGGAGCGGGAGTACTTTCTGAATGGAAGGGATATACCCAACATTGACACGATGATAGAATGGTCCAGGGAGATCATAAACTTCATGAAGGCTTATCATATAGAGCACAAAACCTTCATGGACACTTTCGCGAGTCATCCTTCCGGCCATCTCGGGATGGTTTCGGGAAATGGTAAGCTGGAACTCTACCATGGTGCACTGCGGGCGATTGATGCGGAAGGTAACATAACACTGAATGACATACCGACAGATGATTACCACAAATATTTTTCAGAACATGTTGAGAGATGGTCATATATGAAATTTCCATTTCTCAAGGACCGCGGTCTGGAAAATGGATGGAACCGGGTTGGTCCATTGGCCAGGATGAATGTATGTGAAAGTATTCCCACCCCCCTTGCTGAGCAGGAAAGACAAGATTTCTTTGCCCTTAACGGGGTGTCAGTAAATCATCACACGATGCATACGCATTGGGCAAGACTTATAGAAATACTGCACTGTGCAGAAATTATGAAAGAACTGCTGAATGATCCGGACATTCTCAGTACCGATCTCAGAAGGGAAGGAGAGCGCCGAAATGAAGGAATTGGAATCATAGAAGCCCCAAGGGGAACATTAATTCACCACTACCAGGTGGACGAAAAGGGTATGATCCAGAAGTGTAACCTGATCGTTTCGACTACGCATAATAATGAAGCAATGAATCGAAGTGTGAGAAAAGTAGCACAAGAGGTAATATCAGAACAGGAAACGATCACCGAAGGGATGCTCAACCAGGTCGAAGTGGCCATCAGGGCCTATGATCCATGCCTGAGTTGTGCAACGCAAGCACTTGGAAAAATGCCCTTGAAAGCAGAGTTATATAATGCAGATGATGAGCTGATCAAAACCATAAGCAATTAATGGAAAAGATCCTGGTTATTGGAATTGGTAATATAGGACGAGCAGACGACGGATTGGGCTGGGCTTTCCTTGACAGGATGGCAGATGATACCCGGTTCGAATTACAATATCGGTATCAACTTCAGATCGAGGATGCTGAGCTAATATCGAATTATCAAAGAGTCTGGTTCATTGATGCTTCTCATGAAATGTATGAAAATGGGTATAAATCCGAAGAGGTAAAACCGCAGGCACAACATTCGTATACATCCCATGCATTGCCGCCCTCAGCCATTTTACAGTTATGCCATGACATTTATGATTCGTACCCATCAGCCCATCTTGTTGGGATTTCCGGGGAAGATTGGGAATTGGGGAATGGGATGTCGGAAGTTGCTAAAATGAGATTAGCACTCGCAGTACAGCATTTTAAACTAACAACTAACAACTAACAACTAACAGTGGGGATGAGGTATGAGGGGTGAGGTAAGATGATATATGATAGAGAATAGATAATAATGGCAGTAAAGATCGACCCTAGCTTGTTCTCAATTAATAACCGCTTTTAACTTTTACCTTCTGACTTTTGCTTTTTTACTTCTCCACTAGATTTACACTTTTCACCCTGCACTTTTACTTCCCTTTACCTTTTAACTTTTAACTTCTGCCTTTTTACTTCCCCTAAGGGTTCATCCCCTTAAAAAGCCTTCCTTTCCTAAACGCTTCCGAAAGGGCCCTGGGCACCTCAGATTCAGCTTGAATGACTTTTGCCTTGGCTTCCTGGATCCGTGCGATCATCTCCTGCTCCAGGGCGACGGCCATGGCCCGGCGTTCTTCGGCTTTGGCATTAGCCACATCCAGATCTGCCATTGCCTGGTCGATTTGCAGGGTGGCACCAATATTCTTTCCAACGCTGATGTCGGCAATATCTATGGAGAGAATTTCATAAGCGGTCCCGGCATCGAGTCCGTTGGCCAGAACTTCCTTTGAGATTTCTTCTGGCTTTTCAAGAATTTCAAGGTAGTTGCTGGCCTGGCCGATTCTTGAAATGATCCCCTGGCCAATCCGCGCCTTGATGGTTTCTTCACCGGCACCTCCCACTAATTGTTTGATGTTGGTCCGGACTGTCACTATGGTTTCGGCAATGAGCTGAATACCATCGAGGGATACCGCACTTACGGCCGGGACGTTTATGATATAGGGAGTTACTGAAACCTGGATGGCATTCAGTACATCCCTTCCGGCCAGGTCAATAGCGGTCGCCTGTTTATAATCCATATCGAGGTTGGCTTTATCTGCTACAATCAGAGAGTTGATCACATTAGCAATGTTTCCATCTGCCAGGTAGTGGGCCTCTAGTTGTTTTATGTCGATATTGGCCAGACCTGCTTTAGTTGCCAGGATCATGGATCGCACGATGAGCCGTGGTGGCACTTTCCGGATCCGCATAAATACCAATTCGAAAAGATTAACCCGTACACCGGAAAATTGTGCGGTGATCCAAAGTCCTACCGGGATCACCGTAAAGAGAATCCATACCAATATCAGTACGATGGCAGTGATTATAACGAGTTCTATGGGTATGGTCATATGGGCTGCTGGGTTTTGGTATGTAAGATAGGCATATGGGTGAGGATTAGCTAACAACTGACAGCTAACAACTAACAGTAGGGTGAGGGGAGATGATAGATGATAGATAATAATAGTTAACAACTAACAGTGGGGATTAGGGATGAGGGGAGAGGGAGACATGGAGACAAGGGTACGAGTTGACGAGGGTGGTGGAAGGTTCTTTGAATTTTTACTTATTTTAGTAAGTCGTGTTTCGCTTAGTGGCTTTACTGTTTCTCTTGCCTGTAATGGGTTTTGGGCAATTCATGCCGATTGAAAGAGGGTCTTTTACTGATCAAAGGGACGGGAAGGAATACCCGTGGGTTAAGATTGGAGACCAGGTTTGGATGGCGGAGAATCTCGCCTACCAACCTTTTGGCCAGGGCAGTTTCTCCTATGACTATAAAGATGATTACGAGGAAGTCTACGGGCGACTCTATACCTGGGAGGTAGCTTTAGATGCCTGTCCCGCTGGATGGCGGTTGCCGGAGGCCAATGATTTTACGGTATTGTACTCCCGGTTCGGCCGTATGAAAAGCTCTGGGGGCGCCCTGAAAGAAAAAGGCAACGAATTATGGAAGGTGCCCAATATGGGGGCTACGAATGTCAGCGGGTTTTCCGCTCGTCCCGGAGGGTCTTATTCCGGTAAACTATACCTCGACTTTAACGGGATAGGTAAACAGGCCTATTTCTGGACTTCCACTGAAGTAGGGGAGAGCTCAGCCCGTATTCTCCAACTAGGCCATAACCATAATGCAGCCTATGATCTCAACTACCCTTCCAAGGAATGGGCCCTTTCGGTAAGGTGCATTAGAGGGGACTAGGAGACGAGGGGACGAGGGGACAGGTAAGATGATAGATGATAGTGAATAGATAATAATTGAATTGACAACTAACAATTGACCACGAATCATAGAAGACTTTTGACTTTTGCCTTTTTACTTCTCACTTCCCAACCGCCACCTCCCCACCACTGCCCACAGACTACTGCCTACTGACCACCCAACTCAAATGTGCTTCCCGAATAAGACAGATAATTCACCAACGGTCCCTTAACCAATGCTCCTTCCAGTGCCAGGGCTTCGATGTAGTGGCCCATGAGTTCGCTGTAGAGTTTTTCAGCCAGGTCTTCGAGTTCGATTTTGTATTCGCGTAGTTCCCTCACTAAACCCAGGCCATTTCGCTCCAACTGGGTGGCCAGGGGGACTGACAGGTAATTCTTCAGCTTTTCGGAGACCATGTCATACTTGGTCAGTACGTGTTCCATTTCCAAAAACAACAGTCCGTATTCGGTGTTGAGTTCTTCGCGTTGCTCTTCAATTCTTCCTTCCGCTTCTACTACATCGATCATGCGTCGTTGCAAATCAGGCCGGTCGGGGTTGACGATGGGTAGGGTAAGGCCCAATTGTATGCCAAGATTCTGATCAAATGTTCGCTCGTTGTCGGTATTATACTCTGCCTGCAAATATCCCAGGTTACTGAAGCTTTCTCTTCGGTTGATCTCAAAAATCGATTTCTCGACGTTGGTGCGTTCTTTCATTCGCGTCATGATCAGGTTGTTCTCCAATGGGGTCTGTCCGGTATTGATCCAGTTCCTGATCCTTTCCACATCCACCAGGTCAAGGTTTTCCCATGTAATACCACCTTCAAAAGGATAGGTGAGGCGTATGAGGAATTCCAATCTCTGTTGTACCGCCTGGCGGTCTTGTAGTTTGAGTCGAGAATCAAACAGATCGCGGTCCAGTTCGACCAGGTCTTCGGCGTTGAACCGCTCGGGTTGTCGCCCGGCCAGGGATACGATCTCCTCGAGGAGGGCAATATTTTTTTCAAGGGTCTCAATTTCCCGGGTAGTGGAATAGTGACCTACCAGGATTTTGTACTTGCTGTATAGGACCTCATTGAGGGTAAGTTCGTACTCGACCTCCATCTGGCGGTTGATTGCGGTACGATAATTCCGATTGGCCCTGCGTTCCAGTGGATTAACGGGACTGAACCGAAGCCGGTAGTCTTCCAGGCCTTCACTCACTATGGTTTCCCTTAAGCGAACTTCTACTTCACGCAGGAATGGAGAATTAAATTCCGTTTCGCGCACGTAGTCCAATTGCTTTTTCAAAGCGAGTGCTTCAGCGCTGTTGCTGGAGGATGCGAGAAAGTCTTCCATGGAAAATTGACCATGGGCTGACCATGAGGTCAACACGAACAATAGGGTGGCGAATCGATACATAAGGATTACTTTTCAATGATAAAAACATACACCTGTTCTCCATATAGGAAGGTGTTGTCGGGCGGGAGCTTAACAAACAATTCCCGGCCATATAGGGGTGGAGTGGAAAGGGGACTGCCCGGCTCACGATAGCTGATAATCCTGGATCCGATTTCGACAATTTCCCCTTCAACCGTGTAGGTACGGGCGGCAGATTCTACGTTAACACGCTGGCCAACCTCAACACCATATCCACTTTCCAGGTTTAAATGCGCCTTGATCGTCGAGGGCCTCTCTTCAAACAGGGAGAGTATGGTTTGATACGGAGGTACTAATTCCAGTAGTTGTGAATTGACATTGCTTACTGTGCCATCAAAAGGAGCTACCTGTTTCAGGCTGGCCTCTTCTAATTTGAGTGTCGCCATTTCCCTTTCTATAATATTCAATTCTAGGTCTATTGTACTTAGGTTCTCTTCTAGTATGACGTTTAATCTCCTACGCTCTGAAGTCCGGTATTTTTCAAGGCTTTGGATATCATTTTCAAGTGATGCCAACCGGATGTTTCTTTCTTCATTCACCGGGAGTTGAGAACTGTCTGCTCCCGCCAATGCCAGGAGACTTGAATAGGTGTTTTTATCTGCCCTTATCTCGGCCTGTAGCTGTGCAATCTGTGACTGCAGTCTCTTAATTTTTCCATTAACATCGATATCCAGGAGGGTCAATTTACTCTTGTGTTCCGAAACCTGTTTTTTCCTGGAAGCCAGTTCGCGCTGGCGATCGTTCTCAAGCCTTTCCCTGTCGAGGATCAGGTCGGGCCTGGAAACCTCCAACAGAACCTGGCCCGTCTTCACCTTCTGACCATCAGTGACATGCAGGGCCCTGATTTGTACCGGCTTTCCAAAGCTTATGGCTGTCTTCTGAGACTCTACCTCGGCCATAATAGCCTCGGAGCTCTCCATACTGGAGAGTGAAAACACCAGGAGAAGGATGGCGATCAGGACAATGGCGATATAGAATAGCTTACTCTTCACAGATTACAATTGCTCTTCACTGTCATCATATTGGAGGCGGATATCGATCAGGTCCGGGATTTTACTGATTTCGGCATATACCTGTTCACGGTCCGTTCCGGTCTTCAAACCCACCAGGAATGTATAACGGGTAACCGCCTCTTCTGACCGAACCCTGTTAATCCGGGGGGGAGACCCATATGATTTCATCAAGGACCGGAATTGTCCCACTGAACTCTCGTTTGAGGTAGAAAAGGTAACGAGGTATTTCTGGTCGCCTTCCCTTCCGTAAGGGGAATAGTACAGCAGGAAAACAGTCAAACAGAATATTGCCGTACCACTGATGGCAATAGCGTATCCAAAAACGCCTGTAGCTATACCGATTGATAGACCGGCAAATATGAAAATGATGTTTCTTGGATTTCGGACAATGGTCCGGAAACGGATTATAGAGACTGCTCCGAGGACCCCAAATCCCACTGCCAGGTTATCACCTACTGCCATCATTACCATTGCTGAAACGGTAGAGCTCAATACGATAGCCTGGAAAAAACTATTGGGAAAAGTATCTCCCTGGAAGGTAAGCCTGTATGTCAGGGCAATCGCGGTACTCAATACCAGTGCCAGGAGCAAGGTGAATATTGCCACCGTAAATGAGGGATACTCGAAATACCCCGAACTGCCGCTAAAATATTGGTCTAGCATCTGGGATTAAAAATAAGCGAATTATTTGGGAGTTGGTATTGGGTAGTTAGTATTTGGTATTTGGTAGTTCCTCCAAACTCACTCCCTCATACGCGTTCCCGTATCCCCTTCCCGTATCCTTCTCTTAATTGTTGTACAAATTCGTTGATTTCGGGACTACTGTCCACACCGTAGGCATCGATCAGTGTGCCCAGTTTCCCATCTTTGGTTTCCAGGAGATAAATGATACTGGCATCTCCCGGATCAGTATTTCCCTCAAATCGTAACTCATCAATTAGGTTTACTTCTTCGGGATCATAATAATCACCGGATTCCCTGGAAATCAGTGAATCGTCTTCAATAGCGAACTGTGTACTGAATCCGTGGGATTCAAGCTCCCGTAATTTGTTTGTAAGAGGGGTTAGATTGTGTTTAGACATATGTAAACCTTATTTATTGGACTGTGGAACGATCATGACCGGGCAGTCTGCTCCGTTAATGATTCGCTTCACGGAAGTTTTCAGGATACTGTCGAGAAAATTCTCACGTTCATGTCTTCCCATGAGTATCATATCGGGGTTCAGCCTTTCCTCCTCGTTCAGTATCGCTGACTCAGTAGTTCCATAGCTTGTCCCGTAACGGCACTTCAGGTCTTTATTGAGGGCGTCATCTATTTCCTCTGATAATCCCTTCAATTCTGCTGAGGCCACCTTCAGGTCATATTCAACAATTTCTCCCGGCGGAACACTGTCCATTACTCCAGCTCCCATATAGGCAGACTTAGGTACCGTCACATTGTGAAAAAGTTGTATATCCTTGCCCAGTGAATTGGCAAGTTCAATCCCTTGACTGATCAACCGGTCATTGTCATCGTTAATATCAATTGCTATAAGTATTCGATCTTTCATATCTAATTTTATTTCAAAATTCCATGCGGAACACTCCGCTTTTTAAGTATGGTCTATACTATAAAATAGCGAAATTTGAGCCAAAATCAAGTTTTTGGGGGAGACAAGGGGACAGGGAGACAGGGATACAAGGAGACATGGGGACGAGGATACAGGGGAAGGGACTTTTAACTTTTAACTTTTGCCTTCTGCCTTTTTACTTACCGACTACCGACCACTGACCACTGACCACTGACCACTGACCACTGACCACCGTCTATACAGACCTCACCGGTCCTTTCGAAACTGCCTTAAAAATCAGCTTTCGGATCATGTCGATGGGAATGATAATCAGTGATATGGCAAATACATACCACCACTCCTGCATAGTCAGTCCGGTGGTTCGAAGTATGTTCCCCCCTATGTAGGTGAAAATGATTTGGAGGATCAAAATGCCCACCATGACAATGACAAACCTCCAGTTCTTTTCCAGGTGATCGAGCAGGTTGATCTTGTGCGTCCTCACAGAAAAGCCATTGAAGATGATCATAAAGATAAAGATGTTGAAGAAGGCTGTCAGGTAGACCGCTTCATTGGCAACCCCGTCCCTTACAAACAACTCCCGCAATACATCGGAGGTTAAAAAGAACAGGGAGAAAGCAGTAATAAAGAACCCGGTCGTCAGTATAGCCGAAAGCATATACTTCGTGAGTATATTCTCTTCCCGGTTGACCGGAGGTTCCTCCATGTACCGGAACAGCGCCGGTTCCCCGCCAAAAGCAATGGCAGCCAGCGTGTCCATGATCATATTGATCCACAATAATTGGATAATGGTTAGCGGGAAGTCAATTCCAAATAGAGGGCCAAGAAAAGCCGTTGACACAGCGGCGACGTTAATCGTCAACTGGAAAATGATAAATTTTCTAATCGATTTGAAGATGGCACGACCATACCTTACCGCATTTGTGATCGAATAGAAGTTATCATCCAGTATAACTATATCTCCGGCTTCCTTGGAAACCTCTGAACCGGAACCCATGGCAATACCGACATCGGATTGCTTCAGGGCGGCGGAGTCGTTTACTCCGTCACCGGTCATCCCCACCACCTTACCGGCAGCTTTCGAAAGCCTGACCAATCGGCTCTTGTCCGTCGGCAATGCTCGGGCGATTACTCTTAGATTAGGAAGAATTTGCAGGAGTTCTTCCTCTGTTTTTTCGTTCAGTTCTGACGAGACCAATACCACATCGTTCTCATCCTCCAGGAGGCCGGTCTCCGTAGCAATGGCCTGGGCCGTCTCTTTGCGGTCTCCTGTGATCATAACCACCTGGATACCTGCGCGTTTTACTTCATCGATGGACCATTTGGATTCCTCCCGGATCTCATCGCGAATGGCAATGACACCTAATAGTGCGGCCTGCCCGGGAATACTTGTTTCATCCGCCAGGGGCTGTCTTGAAACGGCCAGGGCAATCAAGCGGATTCCCTTATCGGCCAGGTCGTCTATTTGAGCAGTGAGATCTGCATGGTTATGATACTCCTGTACCTGGCCTTCTTCATCTAGGTAGTAGTTACACTTTTCCAGGACAATTTCAGGGGCTCCTTTAATAAGGGACAGGTTGCCGAGGTCAGTACCCGGAATGGGCTGAGGGGTGATCACTTGAGTAGCGGAAAATTTACGACTACTGTCAAAGAGGATCAACTTCTCCGGTTTGGCGCCGAAATCCGTGATTCTCTTGATATCCTCTTTGTTAATAAAGCTCAAAAGAGCGCGTTCCGAAGAATTACCTCCCACGACCTCTCCCTTAGGTGAAATATAGGAAGCAGTATTTTCTATAATAGAGAATCCCACGAGACTCTTTAAAGGTTCCGGGATCTCGTCATAGTTATTATAGGTGGTCTTTGAACTCGATATAAACATCATCGGTTCGAGTTGGCCTTTGGTGATGGTTCCTGTTTTGTCTGAGAAAAGGATATTGAGGCTACCTGCCGTTTCGATTCCAAGAAGCTTCCTAACCAGGACTTTTTCTGTCAGGAGCTTTCTCATATTGAGAGAAAGTACGATGGCAATCATCATTGGCAAGCCCTCGGGAACTGCGGCTACCACGATTATTATGGAAAGTACGATGGCGTTAAGCACATCCGGCAGAAGTATATTTAAATCTGAAAAATAGGCTCGGATAAGATCCCAGTCCCAACCGTTCAGTACAAAAGCTTTGTTGAATATAAAGGCAACGAAAATTAGGATGGCAGCGATGTAACCAAAGCGGCTGATCAGTGCCGCAAGACCTTTTAGTTTGACCTGAAGTGGGGAAGGCCGGTTATCTCCACCGGAGAGTTCACTGGCAAGACGTCCGTATACCGTCCTATCGCCGACCATGGCCACCCTCATCACTCCTTCACCTTCATCTATTACGGAACCCCGGAAAAGGTCCGACTTATTGGAGAAGTCCATTTTCTCAGGATCGATGTCATTTTCCCTGATCGGGTCTTTGTTTACACTATCTGATTCCCCGGTCAGGCTGGCCTGGTTCACCTTGACATCCCCTTCGACTAGGTGGCCATCGGCGGGTATTTTATCGCCCGCCTGTAAGAAGACGTAGT
Organism: Flammeovirgaceae bacterium; assembly: GCA_024638265.1. Lineage (GTDB taxonomy): Bacteria > Bacteroidota > Bacteroidia > Cytophagales > Cyclobacteriaceae > JAHEKQ01. The sequence goes on along the minus strand of JAHEKQ010000020.1, from coordinate 24,982 downwards.
CTCCATTGACGATTTCAGTAATGGGGATCTGTGTTACCTGGCTATCGCGGATTACGAGATTATTAATTCGCGATGCCTCCTCCTGAAGTTTTTGAAAGGAATTTTCGTTCTTGAATTCAGAGAAAGTCGATACGAAGGTGGCGAGTAATACAGCGGCACCAATAGCCACAGCTTCGTACCATTCGGTAAGTTCAAAGAGAGAAAGTACAAATATTACCACCAGCGCAATGACCAGGATGATAATAATCGGGTCTTTGAAGTTTTGGCGTAGCTTAGTCCAGAAGCTCTCCAGTTTATATGGAGATAGTTCATTAGAACCGTATTTCGCACGAGATTCGGCGACTTCCTGTTCAGATAAGCCAGAGATATTATACTTCATGTCAAAAAAATAGTGTTACCACTTACATTGGTTTTAGTCGCAGTGGCACCATCTTTTCGCGAATGAATTCCCTTCTAGAGTAGGTCTATTTGCGGTAAATGGTCGAGTCAAATATAAATGTTATGTATTATTTAAAAAATCATTCAGCACCATTGTTGAAAGTTTTACTGAACATCGTCCTTGGAAGGGTTCAATTTTTTAGGGGAAACATCTTAATTATCCGGGCTTACCCCAGGTAAGATTTCTTCGTATTACCTGATGTTATTCATCGATATATGTGGCAATTAGGCGGATTGCGGCTGTTACAAATGAATTTTGATGTAAGATTTTTTCGAATTTGACTATATTTGTTTCTCTCCAATCGGAAAACCATGAGAAAGGGCGGTTTGACATATGTGGCTGTAATGGTCGTCGCGGTAACAGCAATTGGATACTTTATGGTAGTAGGTGATCAGTTTGATCCATCCATGATCTCAGGTTCAGCTGTTGGAGGTGTTGAAAAGGCAGAAAAACATAAAACAGAAAGAACAGAATCAGTTGATTTAGAAGGCGAGGAAGTACAGGAATTATTACAAAGCGAGCACTTCCACGAATTAATGAATGACGAATCTTTCCGGCGACTCCTCAAGTCTCCCGAGTTTGCCAAGATGGTTTCCAACCCTGTATTCATTGAACTGGCAATGTTGCCCTCCTTTAATCAGCTCGCTATGAATCCGGATTTTGCCACCCTGGCGAGGTCTCCGCAATTTGAGGCACTTCGAAGTACCCCCCAATTCACACAGCTACAAAAGACCAATGCATTGGCTGAGCTTGCAAAGGCTCCCCAATTGGGAGAAATGTTGGAAGATCCGGCATTTTCTGAACTTATGAAGCACCCGGGCTTGGCCGATGTTGCCAGAATCCCGGGTTTCGAAGAACTTGCCCACAATCCCGCCATGTTGGATTTGGCAAGGTCCAGTCAATTTCAGCAATTGGCCATGAACCCCGGAATGCAGGAACTCGCCATGCATCCCAATTTTCAGAATTTGGCGAGAAGCCCGGCATTTATTGAACTAGCCAGGAACCCGGTTTTTGTCAAATTTGCCAAGAACCCACAATTTGGGGAGTTCATGAGGAATCCAGCGATCCGGGAATTGATGATGCACCCTTCTTTCCTCGAGTTGAGCATGAACCCTGCATTTTCTGAATTGTTTAAAAATCCTTCGTTTACAGAACTTGCAATGCAGCCAGACTTTATCTCGCTGATGAAGAATCCTGGATTGACAGAAATTGCAAAACATCCCTCTTTCTCCAATTTGGCGATGAACCCGTCATTTACAGAATTAATGAAAAACGAGACCTTTTCCGCTTTCATGAAAAATGCCCGTTTTGGTGACTTGGAGGACATTTCAGAAACCTTAGAGAGGTAAAATCTATCCTTCGGGGACCCGGGAAATTTCATTAACCGGGTACAATTCTTTATATTATCTTCCTTTTTTTTCAACCTTGATACAACCTTTTTAGGTGTATCTCACACTAACTAACAGAAAATGGACTCTCAGGACCTTCAAATGGTAAATGAGTATCTGGCTGAAAGATCCGAGAATTCATTCAGAGCCTTGTACAGGACTTACACCCCGAGATTATATCAAATGGCGTATAGATTGACAGGGCGGAATGATCGAGCAGCAGATGAGCTGATACAGGATACCTGGATCAGGGCGATAAAGAAGCTTGAATCATTCAAACATAAATCAACCCTGACTACCTGGCTGATCGGAATACTGATCAATATTAACCGGGAGAATTTTAAAGCGAAAATCAGGGAAAAAGTTTATGAAGACCTGTCGGTAGAAGATCCGGCACTAACAACGGAAAACAGGATTGATCTGATGGACCTTGAAAGTGCAATTGAATCACTGCCAAATGGATACCGCCAGATATTGATTTTACACGACGTAGAGGGCTTCAGACATAAAGATATAAGTGAAATGCTCGAAATAAGTGAAGGAACCAGTAAGAGCCAGCTTTTCCAAGCCAGGCGTGCTATCAGGAAATATTTAAATGAGAAGTGACGATGCAAGAGGAACAGAATTTAACCCCGGAAGAAAAAGAAGCATTCGAGAGCCTGGACAAGTTCAAGCTCCCCCAAGCTTCACTCGAAAATAGAATAATTGAACAACTTAAAAATGAAAAACTGATCATGGAAAACAAACCTAAACGAAATTACACGATCGCGATTGCAGCCGCTGTAGTAGTGGTAGCCGTCGCAGGATATATGATCGTCAGCAATGGTTTCAACCCTGAAGATGCTTCAGGATCCGCTATCGGAGGAATCGAGAAGGCGGAAAAGTATAAGAGTGAGCGCGGTGAAACCGTCGATTTGGAGGGAGAAGAAGTTCAGCAACTGCTGCAGAATGATGATTTCCAGGAAATGATCCAAAATGATCAATTCCGGGATTTAATGAAGTCACCCTCATTTACGGCTCTTGCGAAAAATGCAGTATTTATGGATTTAGCGAAGAATCCTGCATTCCTGGATCTAGCAAAAAGTCCCCAATTTTTTGATTTAATGAAATCTCCAGCATTCACCGATTTGGCGAAAGCCCCTAATTTTGGAGATCTCATGATGAGCCCGGCAATGGGTGAGCTTCAAAAGAATGCAGACTTTGCCGAATTGATGAAGTCTCCTTCATTCGCCGATCTCTTTAAGTCTCCGGCTTTTGGTGAACTTCAGAAGAACGCAGACTTTGCAGAATTAATGAAGAGTCCCGCATTCCTTGATATAGCTAAGAATCCAGCATTTGCGGAACTTCAGAAGAGTCCCGGAATGATTGATCTGGCAAAGAATGCACAATTCGCGGATCTTGAAAAGAATGCTGAGTTTTCTGATTTAGCTAAAAGTCCAGCATTTCAGAATCTTGCTATGAGCCCGGCTTTCGAAAACCTGATGAAGGCCCCTGCACTTGGAGAACTAATGAAATCCCCTGCTTTTGGTGAATTGATGAAGTCACCTGATTTTGGTGAACTGATGAAGTCGCCTGCATTCGGTGAACTGATGAAGTCACCTGATTTTGGTGAACTGATGAAAGCTCCTGAATTTGGTGAACTGATGAAAGCTCCCGGTTTTGGCGAATTAATGAAAGCTCCCGAGTTTGGTGAATTAATGAAGTCTCCTGCATTCGGTGAACTGATGAAATCACCAGCATTTGGCGAATTGATGAAAATGCCCGCACTTGGTGATCTTATGAAATCACCTTCATTCAATGACTTGATGAAATCACCTGCATTCAGTGAAGTAATGAAGAACCCTACATTTGGCAATCTGATGATGAACGCCCAGTTTGGCGACCTCGAAAAGATGGCCAGTATAGAAGATTTAGAGTAGTTTTTTTTAACTGTGGTCAAAAGGGAGAAGGGCAACCTTCTCCTTTTTTGTTTAATCCCTTTTAGGTCCAACTTGATAAGCTTACGCAGGTTCACTATTTTAAGTAATTCAAACCTGAACCTATGCGAGCCCTTCTTCTGCTGATTCTCCTGTCAGCTCATACATCCTTTGCTCAACTCAATATGATAGAGACAGAGGATATGAGCCTTGTGACCTACGATTTCGGACATAAATATATTCTCCCTCACGCAGGTAGGTGCTTTCATAATGCACTGGAATTCCACAGGAAATTGTTTGATTATGAACCATCCGAAAGAATAACAGTACTCATTCAGGATTTCGGAGATTACGGGAATGGTGGAGCAACAGCCGTACCGGTCAATGCTGTAAGCATGGGCTTGTCACCTTTCAGTTATGCTTTTGAGACGAGTCCCGCTGGAGAACGTGTGTTCAGTTTGATGAATCACGAATTGGTACACGTGGTAGCACTTGACAATTCTACCCGGGCTGATCGCTTTTTCCATAAACTGTTTTTTGGGAAAGTTCACGTCTCCAATGATCAGCCACTTTCTATGTTTTATAGCTACCTGACATCACCCCGCAGGTATTCCCCTCGATGGTACCATGAAGGGATAGCCTCCTATGTAGAAACATGGATGAGTGGAGGGGTAGGACTTGCTTTGGGCAATTACGATGAAATGGTATTCAGGACACGGGTACTGGAAGACGCCAGGATCTACAGCGCCCAGGGCCTTGAATCAGAAGGGACAACCACGGACTTCCAGGGGAAATCTAATTCCTATTTATATGGAACCCGCTTTATGGGCTACCTCGCTTATAAATATGGTCCGGAAAAGATGATAGAATGGGTAAAGAGAAAAGACGGGAGTAAGCGATTGTTTTCAGCACAGTTCAAACATGTATTCGGAAAACCTATCAACGAGGGCTGGGATGAATGGATTGAATTCGAGCGGGATTTTCAGCGGCGAAATATCAAAACTATAGGCCAGAATCCTGTAACGGTATCAGAGCCAGTCACTCAAAATGTGCTTGGTTCAGTATCATATGCTTATCATGATAAAAAAAGGAACAAGGTCTATGTCGCGGTAAATTACCCGGGGAAAGTCCCGCACCTTGCGGCGATAGACCTGTCTAATGGCAAGCTCGAACATTTGACCGATATAAAGGGAGCCGCGTTGTTTTATGTATCGTCTATAGTTTATGATGAAAAGAATGATCTTATATTTTTCACTACAGACAATGACGCTTGGAGGGACCTGAACAGTTACAACCTCGTGACAGGAGAAACGATACGATTACAAAAGGATTTCCGAACGGGAGATCTTGCATTTAACGACGCAGATGAGTCCATATGGGGTATTAAGCACCTCAATGGTTATTCAACAATTGTGAGGATACCAAAACAAGAGGGTGAAAAAGCGCCTTACAGCACATGGGAACAGATATATACTCTGCCCTATGGTCAGGATATCTTTGACATTGATATTTCTCCCGATGGCAAAAAGTTGAGCGCGGCAGTATCAGACTATTTCGGTGATCAGAGATTACTCATTTATGATATTGAGGCATTTGATGGCGGCTCACCGGAATCAACGGAGGTATATAATTTTGAACCAGCCTCCCCTCAGAGCTTCAGGTATACCGAAGATGGCAGGTACCTAATCGGGTCATCCTATTTATCAGGTGTAAGTAATATCTTAAGATTGGATGCAGAGACCTTCGAAATTGAGCCTATGTCGAATGCACTGACAGGGTATTTCAGGCCTATTCTTCTCAATGAGAATCAAATATTCGCCTTTAAGTTCAAAAGCGATGGATTCATCCCGGTCACAATACCTAATAAAGTAGCCGAGGGGATTAAACGCATTGAATTCCTCGGTAACATGGCCGTTGCAGAACACCCTATGTTGATGGACTGGGAATTAAAAATACCAGGAAAGGAAGATGTGGATATCGATGCTTTGACAATCAATGAAGGAGCTTATAAACCAATGAGTAAGTTCCGGCTTAACCAGGCGTACCCCATCCTGGTCGGATACAAAAACTGGATTGGGCTGGGTTACAAGTTCAGCTTTGGGGATCCGCTTAGCTTCCGCACCATGGATCTTTCCTTTTCCTATACACCAACAAATTGGTTTAATGAATTGGGAGAGGATATATCAAGTGGAGATACCCTTGAGAATGATGAGAGGTTTCATGCTTCAATGCATTTTAAAGCAGGCAGGTTCAATGTATATGCCGGTTATAATGAAGCTGATTTCTACGATCTTTTCGGACCTACCAAACGATCAAGGAGGGGTGCTACTTTTGCAGTCAATTACAACAGGTCCCTGATTTGGGATCCACCAAAGAGACTAGACCTGAACCTGAATCTGGGAGGATTTTATGGACTCGATCGTTCCCCTGAATTCCAGAAAGTCGAGACCACAGGATTCGATGATAACCTTTTCTATAATCTTAATGGATCCTTGTCCTATAGTTACGTCAAGAATTCAATGGGGGCTGTGGATTATGAAAAGGGATTCAGGACCTCTGTGCGAGCGGGGACTGCCCTGACTGGGAATACGCTATATCCAACCGCGACCGGGACCATGGAATTTGGATTCCAATTGCCTTTCCGTCATACTTCACTGTGGTTTAGGACTGCCGCGGGAAATTCGTTCAGTGAGACATTCAATCCCTTCACGAGGTTCGGTTTTGCTGCGTTTGGAAATAATTATGTTGACTACATGACACACAAGCGATACCGGAATACTTTCTCGTTTCCCGGCTTAAGTTTCAATGCCGACAAGACGGTAATAGCGAAATCCTTCACCAAGGCGATGGCGGATCTTGTATTGCCCCCTATACGCTACCGGAAACTCGGCTTTTTCAATCTCTATGCCAACTGGACCCAATCCAACATATTTACTACTGTGCTTAATGTCTATGATTTCGACAATGACCGGTCTGAGCAATTTATTAACCTCGGCGCGCAGGTCGATACCCGGCTGGTAATGTTCTCCCTGAACCCTGCGACCCTCTCTTTCGGATTCGCCCGAGCCTGGAATATGGATCAACAAGCAGGCGAAAGAAAGTTTTATGATGAGTGGATGGTATCGTTGAAGCTGCTTAAATGAGTTAATTGGGGTTCACGGGTTCACGCGACTCGGGTTCAAGCGATTTGGGTTTACGAGTTCACGGATTCGCGAGACTCAGGTTCACGCGACTCGGGTTCAAGCGATTGAGTACAAGATTGGGTTAGGGCTACATCTTTAACCTCATGCACTCCTCCCCCTCCCTCGGTCGCTTGAACTCTTGCCTCGTGAACTCTTGAACCTTTCCCATTCTCTCTCTATCTTTCCACATGCATGAATTATTGCTGCTGGCACTTTCCATTTTACCCGGAATTGCCATCGTGGTTTTTATCTATCTCTCCGACAAACATGAGAAGGAGCCCCTGGGACTGATCATCCTCAGTTTTATCTATGGGGGTATTGCCCTCTGGCTGGCCCTTAAAGTCTCCCAGTTTATAGGTATTACCGATGCATTTGGACATAATTTTCTCGGGGAAGCAGAGCATGCTTTTACCGTGGCACTGGTCGAAGAATCATTTAAATTTCTCTTTGTACGGTTTATTCTCTACCGTGACAAGAATTTCAATGAGCCCTTTGATGGAATTGTATATGCTGTGGTGGTCGGGATGGGATTTGCCACCGTGGAGAACATCATTTATGTAATGAACACGGATGCTTCTACGGCAATCCTGCGAATGTTTACAGCAGTTCCCGCTCATGCTACTTTCGCGATAATAATGGGCTATTACCTGGGGAAGGCAAAGTTCACTCATAAGCATGAATTCTTACTGAGTTTTATGGCTTTTGCAAGTGCTTTGCTGGTTCATGGTATTTATGACTACTTTCTCTTCATATCATTCGTTCCCGGCCTGTGGATAGGTGCGTTTATCTCCCTGGGAATAGGATTTTACTTCTCGAGGAAAGCGATAAAGCTGCACCAGGATGCCTCACCATTTAAAGACCAAAATCTTAATTCATAAAATACATTTATATGAAAAGCTATGCGTTTACCCTATTCCTGTTCCTGTTGGTTTTCACAGTTGCCGCACAGAAGAAATACTCAAAGAAGCAAGTCGAAAAGCTGAAAATGGAAGCTATTGAAAAGGTAGCTGCTAATGGAAAATTAGCCCAGGTGATGAATGATAAGATCTTCTCCTTTGCAGAGCTCGGTTTCCAGGAGTTTGAGACCAGTAATTATTTAACGAGCGTGCTCGAGGAGAATGGATTTGAGATTGAGAAGGGCATTTCAGGGATCGAGACAGCATGGATGGCTAAGTGGGGATCCGGAAAACCTGTCATTGCCATTGGTAGCGACCTGGATTGTATCCCAAAGGCTTCACAAAAACCGGGTGTTGCCTACCATGATCCTCTAATCGAGGGTGCGCCCGGACACGGGGAAGGTCATAACAGTGGCCAGGCGGTAAATGTGGTGGCGGCACTGGCCGTTAAGGAGATCATGGAACGCGAGGGAATACAGGGTACATTGCTTTTATGGCCCGGTGTCGCAGAGGAGCAGCTTGGCAGTAAAGCCTATTTCGCCAGGGATGGCTATTTCAAAGATGTTGATGCCTGTCTCTTTACTCATGTCTCCAGTAATCTATCCACTACCTACGGGCCAGCGAGAGGCACGGGACTTGTATCAGTGCTGTTTAGTTTCGATGGGGAGTCAGCCCACAGTGCCGGAGCTCCCTGGAGGGGAAGAAGTGCCCTGGATGCCGTGGAGCTGATGAATATTGGATGGAACTTTAAAAGGGAGCACATACATCCCTTACAGCGAAGTCACTACGTGGTTGTTGATGGAGGCGATCAACCCAATGTGGTGCCTTCAAAGGCCTCAGTCTGGTATTATTTCCGGGAGATCACCTATAAGGGAATAAAGGAGAACTTTGAATCTGGTTTGAAGATTGCCGAGGGAGCCGCACTTATGACCAATACAAAAATGAATTCAAGGATACTCGGAAGTGCCTGGCCCCGCCATTTCAATAAGCCGATCGCTGAACGCATGTACGATAATATTAAAATCGTGGGACTCCCCGAGTGGTCAGAAAACGACCAGACTCTTGCAAAGTCATTGCAGAAAGAGGTGAATTCCAACGCCAACGGCCTGCGCAGTAAGCTACCTGAACTGGGCGCACCACCCCGTTCTCCCGTGAGCGGCGGGTCTGACGACATCGGGGACATCTCATGGACCGTGCCCACGGTTACTCTTAGATTCCCGGCCAATATTCCCGGCTTACAAGGTCATCACTGGTCCAATGCCGTAGCAATGGCCACCCCCATTGCACATAAGGGTGTGGTTTCAGGTGCTAAAGTCATGGCGGCCACCATGCTTGACTTGCTACTGGATGCCCAGTTGCTCACGGATGCTTCTACCTATTTTTCCAACCAGACCAAAGAAACTCAATACACCCCTTTGATCTCAGCGGAGGATGTTCCGCCCACCTATATTAATAGCGAGATTATGGCTCAATTCAGGGAGGAGATGCGGCGGTACTACTACGATGAGACCAAGTATGATTCCTACCTGGAGCAACTGGGGATTAAGTATCCAACGGTGAGGGGGAATTAGGTTGAAGGGTTGAAGGGTAGATGGGTGAATGGGTGAATAGGTGAATGGGTAGAAGGTTATAAGGGTGCTTTCTACTTTCTACTATTCACTTCCAAAATCACTTGGCCCCTGGGAGATAGCCGATACCCCACTTCCAGGCTTTCCGTGAGACCCATTGCCTTGAGTTTCCTGATTTGGGGTTTGAGCCAATCTTTTTCTACCCCCATCATTTCAGCCAGGTCCGCGGCCCGTTTACCGGGATATTGGTCAATTAGCTTAAGTATATTACTCGCCCAATCTCTCGAAATAACATTCTGGTCCAGTTTATGAATTCTTGAAATGATCCGGTCTATTTCTTTGGCCGGAATGTCCCTCTGTTTACGCAGGGCCTCCCTGGGATCACCACCCAGGAAATCGAACTCCACTTTTACGAGCTCACCTTCCCTGTCGGCAATCAGAGCTTTTAACTCCTCTTGATCAGAAAGCCCCGCAGCATGTAGCTCGTGTAAGTTTATTTCATCAATACGCACCGGGCTGATCTTGCGGATGTAAAGCTGGCCTGCGGGAGTTTGAAGCGTACCCCCTTCCTTTACGGTTGGGCGTTTCCATTTTCGGAAAGCCACGGTGATTACACCTTGGCGTATACCCTCCAGTGTATGGCGTTTGAACAGCAATGGTTTATTTGTTGTTACAACAAATTACAAGGGTTTTCGTAACTTTGTATAAGTGAAGGTGATAAAAAAGGCATCGATCGTATTTTCTGCAGTACTCTACTTCGTTGTAAGTAGCGGGGTGGTATTTTACAGTCATTCCTGTATGGGAAAGGTTAAATCTACCCAGCTCTTCCAGGTCGAGAAAGAGTGCTGTTGTGGGGATATGAAGGGGATGATGGATTGCTGTGAAGATGAGCAGCAGCTGATCAAACTCGATGATGACCACTCCCCGGTAAATCATCAATTTACTGTTTCCAACGATTGGATTATTACTAAGGCTAATTTTGCGGAGATTGAGTTGGCCTTCCCAAGCATGGTTGTGGGCACTGAGGTATTTTTGGATCTCCCACCACCGCCTTCCAGGCAGGTCCGGCTCATCAATTGCTCTCTTACCTACTACGGCTAAGTACTACTGGTTACCCAATGTCTTAATCAGTAATTATTAATACTTAGCGTCAAATGAAAAATACATACTTAATCTTATTAATTACCCTTGCGGGGTTGACTGTCAATGCCCAGGATAAATTCGTACAGGAAGAATTCGAAGTGTCTGGGGTATGCGGAATGTGTAAGAACCGGATTGAATCTGCAGTGATCGACCTCTCCGGTGTTCGGATGGCCAATTGGGATGTGGACTCCAAACTTTTCACCGTTGCGTTTCAGGAAGAAAAAGTAAGCCTCGACTCGATTCACAGGGTCATAGCCGGGGTAGGTCATGATACGCCACTATTCAAGGCAAGAGATGAGGTCTATTCCGCATTACCTGACTGCTGTCTATACCGGATTGACAATATGGAATCCCTCATGGGGCATATATTCGAGAGTGATGGCCAGGGAATAAAACAACCCCTGATGGGTGCAAATGTATTCTGGGAAGGTACTACAACGGGGGCGACTTCAGACGAATATGGTGGATTTGAACTCCCCCATGTGCATGGTACCTCAAAGGTGGTGATCAGCTATGTGGGTTATAGCAATGACACAATTGATGTGACTGGAAAGCACCACCTCGAAGTGGATATGAATCCCTCAACCATATTGGAAGGGGTGGAAATATTTGGAAGAAAAAGGGCTACAGAGATTGACTATCTTGAATCCCTGCAAATCCAGAATATTGGGGAAAAGGAGCTCTTGAAGGCGGCCTGCTGTAACCTGTCTGAGAGTTTTGAAACCACTCCCAGTGTGGATGTATCATTTACTGATGCAGTCACCGGTACGCGACAAATACAGATGCTGGGGCTCTCGGGGACTTATACCCAGATCATGCGTGAAAACCTTCCGGACACCAGGGGACTGGCCGGTATTCAGGGTCTGACCTTTACACCGGGTACATGGGTGGAAAATATACAGCTGAATAAGGGTACAGGGTCGGTGGCCAATGGATTTGAAAGTATCAGTGGACAGATCAATGTTGACCTGAAGAATCCAGCTGATATGGAAAGGTTCTTTGTCAACCTGTATGCCAACAGGATGGGCAGGCTGGAGTTAAATACCCACCTGCAACAGGACGTCGGTAAAAATTGGGGGACAAGCCTGTTGCTGCACGGAACTTACAACGGAACCAAAAATGATGTAAACAGTGATGGGTTTCTCGACAATCCCCTGGGAACCCGATTTATTGGACTCAACAGGTGGGAGAAATACAGTGAAGGTCTTTATCTGCAGGGGGGAGTAAAAGGAACTATTTTCTCCAACAATGGTGGCCAGTTGAACTTTGACCCGGAATCGGATCGGGGTTCCTCGACTGTATGGGGAAACGCGATCGATATCAACAGGGTGGAAGGCTGGATGAAAATTGGGAAGATCAGTGACGAAAAGCCTTACCAAAGTTTCGGCCTTCAGTTATCTGGAAGCTACCACCAGCAGGATTCTTACTTTGGACTTCGGGAATATTCTGGAGAACAGAGCTTTTTGTACGCAAACTTCTTATTTCAGAGTATCATCGGAAATACCAATCATACTTACAGGATTGGATCATCCTTCATGTTCGATGACTATGACGAGAACTTTGAGGGTACGGATTATCAATACCGGGAAACCGTGCCTGGCGTATTTGCCGAGTACACCTATAACTATTTAGATAAATTCAGTGCTGTGGTGGGATTACGAGCTGATTATCACAATCTATTTGGGACATTTGTGACTCCCAGGACTTTCATACGGTACGCAGCGAGTGAAAATACTGTTTTAAGGCTCACGGCCGGCCGGGGGCAAAGGACAGCAAGGATATTTGCAGACAATGCAGGCCTGATGGCAACCTCGCGAACCTGGAATATCCAGGGCAACGATCCATCCAACCCGTATGGGCTGGACCCGGAAATCGCATGGAATTATGGATTAAATCTGACCCAGTATTTTAACGTAAACTACAGTGAAGGCACGTTCAGTGTTGACTACTACAGGACAGATTTTACTAACCAGGTAATCGTGGATCTCGATGATGATACCCAGGCAGTATCTTTCTACAACCTTCAAGGTCAGTCATTTTCAAATAGCCTGCAGGCACAGCTGGATTACGAGTTGTTCAAGCGCTTTGACATCCGGCTCGCTTACCGATGGCTGGATGTAAGAGCAGATTACCAACCAGGCTTATTATTGAAGCCATTGGTTGCTAACCACAGGGCATTTGCCAATATAGCCTATGAATTGAGCAATGGGTGGGCTTTTGATATAACCTATAACCGTCAGGGTGCAAAGAGAATCCCATTTACGGGAGCGAACCCTAGTGACTACCAGCGCGAAGAGTTTTCCCCTACGTTCGGGCTGCTTTCAGGCCAGGTAACCAAAAACTGGGGAGCTAAATTCTCTCTTTATCTCGGCGTGGAGAATATTACTAACTTCCGCCAGAACAACCCAATCATTGCGGCCGATGATCCCTTTGGTAATTATTTCGATAGTTCACTGGTATGGGGACCCATCTTTGGCAGGATGATATACTCGGGATTGAGGTATAAGCTAATGGGAGTAGAGAATAGAGAATAGATGATAGAGAATAATCTATAGAGGGGCCGAGATAAAGGTGACATAGTTGGGATTAAAAGCAATATGTCCCTTGATCTTCTTGCTCATCGGCAAGGGTTCTTCGTAACTCCAGGCAAAGTAGTTATCAGTGGCTTGATCCAAATTCCAGTATTTTGCATCCCCTTTGATTGGACAATGGCTTGACCTGGAATCCTCGGGAAGCAAGTCCACCGAAAGATCTTGTTTGGGAAAATAATACACTGGGTCGTAGACAGATTTTCCCACTTCCTTAAGGATAAGGCCATCTTCCGATTCGAGGATGGTCTCACCTTGGTATTTTACAGTTATTCGACGACGGACCGGGTCGATAACTGCATAATGTCTGTTCGTTGTTTCCATGCAGTATTTACAAACTCAATAGGCTATATGTTTCCAAACAAAATGTGGGATTGAATAATTGTCAACATCATGACTTTTTGGGAATCCGGTTAAGCAGGTCTGAGTCAAGCACGAGGTCCCTCAGTGACTCTTTCATAAGGACGCGTTCTAGGTCGATTCTGAACTCTTTATAATACGTATGCAGCGCACAGGGATTTTTGTCGGAGCAGTTGGGAAGACCCAGCAGACATTTCTTGAGAACATTATGCCCTTCTAGGCATTCTATGAGATCTATGAGAGGTCGTTTCAGGTTCGAATTGGAAAGAAAGAATCCCCCACCACGCCCCTTTGAAGATGAGATTACATCAGCCCGTGAAAGTTGTTGAAGAAGTTTACTGAGATAGGCTTTAGGAAGGTCGAGCACACTAGCTAATTCATCTACTGTTGCGCGTTCTTGCGGTGGGAGTGTGGACAGCTGCAAAATGGCCCTGATGGCATATTTTGTTGAATTGGAGAACACATTATAAATGTAAAAAAATTAATTGAATTAAATAGGATATAAATATCTTATTATCTTATTTTGTAGACATAAACCAAATCAATTATTCAGATGAGAAATGTACTAACCTTTATTGCTGTTTCAGCAATATTTTTTGCTTGTGGGGGAGGGGGTGACAAGACTGAATCATCAGCTCCCGGACAAGTGAAAATGCCTGCGACTCTTGCAGAAGCCGAAGCGAATTATAAATCCTATAACGGAGTGGGTCCTATCGAATCTTTTGAATTGACTTCAGAGATTGACGAGGCACTTGCTGCAGAGGGTATGGAGATCTATAACACGATGTGTTCTGCCTGTCACAAGCCTGATAAGAAATTCATCGGTCCCGCTCCTGCAGGTATTTTTGAAAGGAGAACTCCTGCATGGGTTATGAACATGATTCTCAATCCAGAGGAAATGGTCCAGAAAGACCCCATTGCCAAACTGTTGCTTATTGAATACAATATGTCGCCAATGGCAAACCAGAACCTGACCGAAGAACAGGCCAGGGCAGTACTTGAATATTTTCGAACACTTTAATATCAAAACTATGAAGCGTTTAAACCTATCACTTCTCGTGATACCTATAGTCATTTGTTGGTCTTGTGGCTCGGGTCCGGGTCAAACAGAAGAGGCGGAAGGCCTCGAAGATACAAGGCCATTAGGACAGGCCTCAGTTGTGGATGAAGAATCCGATGCGAACATCCTGCAAGTAGCCATTGGGTCAGAAGCCCATTCGACCCTTGTGGCAGCAGTGCAGGCTGCAGAGATTGAACACATTCTTGTTAACGCGGGGCCACTTACGGTTTTTGCTCCCACAAATGATGCCTTCGGAAAGCTACCTGAAGGAACAGTGGACAATCTACTATTACCTGAAAATAAATCTGACCTGGCTACCATTCTGACAAGACATGCGGCACCGGGACGTTACGACCTGGATGCCCTGAAAAAGGAGGCCTCACGGGAAAGGAAACTATACATGGCCACGGGCGACTACCTGGACATTGTCGTTGACGGTGAGGACGTTTTTGTTGGTGGCGCCAAAGTGGTTGGTACGATCGAGACCTCCAACGGGATTATCAATGTAGTCGATACGGTGATCCTTCCTGAATAAGTCATAAATACTAAAGTTCAATAAAATGAAAATCAGAAATATGTTATTCGTGCTGTCAGCGATGCTGATAGTATTGATTCCCGGATGTAACTCCACGGAAAAAGGAGGTGCATTGTCTGGGGATATTGCGGAACGGGTCTATGTAGCCCCAGGGGAACTCGATGAGTTCTACGCTTTTATTTCCGGTGGGTATAGTGGTCAGCTTTCCATCTACGGCTTGCCTTCAGGCCGGCTTTTCCGCGTGGTACCTGTTTTTTCAGTCGATGCTGAAAAAGCCTATGGATTTAACGAGGAAACCAAACCTATGCTTGAGACATCTTTTGGAACTATCCCATGGGATGATGCCCACCACCCGGACCTTTCTCAAACCGATGGTGTTGTTGATGGAAGATGGTGCTTTATCAACGCCAATAATACACCCAGGATTGCGAGGGTGAGCCTGTCAACATTTGAAACAGAGGAAATTATTGAGATTCCCAACAGTGCTGGAAATCACAGTTCATCCTTTGTAACGGAAAATACAGAGTATGTTGTCGCGGGAACCCGATTCAGTGTTCCCTATCCTCAACGCGATATGCCAATTGACGAATACAAGGGTAACTTCAAAGGCGCGGTAACCTTTATAAAGGTTGATGATGAGGGTCATATGAACATTGAGTTCCAGATTATGATGCCCGGATTTAACTATGACCTTGCACACCCGGGTCGGGGTGCTTCACATGGTTGGATGTTCTTTTCTACATATAATACAGAAGAAGCAAGCTCACTTCTTGAGGTCAATGCCTCACAAAATGATAAGGATTTCATTGCAGCCATAAACTGGAAAAAGGCGGAGGAGTACATGGCAGCTGGTAAATTCACAGAAGTGGAAACCGATTACAGGCATAATGTATGGGATGAGAGTACTCAGATGACAACCTCGAACCAGGTCAAAACGGTCCGTATTCTTGATCCAGCTGAACTTCCCGGTCTTGTATATTTCCTTCCTACACCTAAGTCCCCTCACGGTTGCGATGTTGACCCTTCCGGTGAGTATATTATAGGTAGCGGAAAACTGGCGGCTTCAATCACAGCTCATTCATTTTCTAAAATGCTGGAGGCCATCGAGGGCGAGAAGTTTGACGGTGACGCATATGGAATCCCGATCATTAACTACGACGACGTGGTGGCAGGTTCAGTAGAACAAGCTGGATTAGGTCCATTGCATACAGAATTTGATGGCAAAGGTTACGGTTACACCACATTTTTCATTTCCTCTGAAGTGGTAAAATGGGAAATCGGTACCTGGGAAGTAATTGACAGGGCACCGACCTATTATTCTGTGGGTCACCTGATGATTCCCGGTGGAAACTCCAGGGAGCCATTTGGAAAGTACGTGGTTGCAATGAACAAGATTACCAAGGACCGCTACCTGCCAACAGGTCCGGAGTTAACTCACTCCGCGCAATTATATGATATCTCCGGCGATAAAATGGAATTGCTGCTTGACTTCCCTACCATTGGTGAGCCCCACTATGCTGCGGGTGCCCCTGCGGATCTCATTATGCCAAATTCAATGAAGTTCTACAGGCTGGAAGACAATAATCACCCTTATAGTATCAAATCTGATGCTGAAGCAAGAGTGGAGCGGGATGGTTCAGAGGTACATATCTATATGTCAACGATCCGTAGCCACTTTACACCTGACAATATTGAAGGAATAATGGTAGGTGATAAAGTATACTTCCACATTACTAACCTGGAGCAGGATTATGATGTGCCACACGGGGTCAGCATGATTGGCGCAAACACTTCAGAATTACTGATCATGCCGGGTCAGACAGAGACTTTCGTATGGGAACCAAAGCGGGTAGGTGTTTGGCCATTCTACTGTACAGACTTCTGTTCTGCACTTCATCAGGAAATGCAGGGATACGTAAGAGTATCTCCTGAAGGTTCAAGTGTCCCGTTATCATGGTCTCTTGATGGGGAAAAAATGGGCGGTGAATAGTTGATTTGTCAACATGGGGGCAGCCTCGTCCACAACATTTCTACCGGCTGCCCCCTTCACCCCATAAAGGTCAAATAATGAAAAAATCTCAAATATTTATGATAGTAGGTGCTTTGCTCCTGTTATCACTTTTTGTATTTCCTATGTGGAAGATCACCTTAAAGGCTCCACAATATCCCGAACCAATTGGTATGGAGATCTGGATCAATAAGATCGCTGATCACAACGAAAACGACCTTAAGAATATCAATCTCATGAATCATTATGTGGGGATGAAACCGATTCCCGAAAAAATTCCCGAGTTCAGGTATTTCCCGGGTATTGTGATTGGTGCGACGGTCCTCGGTTTGATAGCGGGATTTATCGGAAACAGGAAATTTTACATGGTATGGCTGATTATTGTTGCGATATTGGGCATACTTGGGATGTATGACTTCTATCTTTGGGAGTACGACTATGGCCATAATCTCGATCCCACCGCGGCAATAAAGATCCCCGGCCAGGGATATCAACCTCCCTTGATTGGCAGTAAGGACATCTTGAATTTTACAGCAGTCTCAACCCCCATGATAGGGACATATTTGCTGATGGGGGGGATGTTGCTCGCCGTTCTGGCCTTTTTTAGGGCCAGGGGTGAATGACCGATATTTTAATAGATAACAGAATCCAAATTCACGGTAGAAATGAAAAATTGGCTTCTTATATTGATCGTCCTCGCGGCTTGCGAGGTCAAACCGGTGGAGATTAACTACGGGATGGACCAGTGTCACTACTGTTCCATGACCATCGTTGATCAGAGTCACAGCGCACAGTACGTTACCGATAAAGGTAAACCCTTCAAGTTCGACGCGATAGAATGCATGTTCCGGGATTTGAGAAATCTCGAGATAGAACCCGTCATGATGCTCGTTTCCACAGTAGACGAACCCGGCAAACTGACGGAGGTATCGGATGCCTACTTTGTTATAAGCGAGAAAATCCCTTCCCCAATGGGAGCAAACCTGACAGCCTTCACCGATTCTACGGAAGCGGCTGTTTACACAGGACAAATCCCGGTATTCAAATGGCAAACAATGTCTAATTACCTGAAATGAGTCGATTCCTGGGCATATTGACTTGTCTTATGATCTCGGCCAGCGTTTTTGGACAGATTGAGGTCTGCTCTGATTGTCAATTCAAGACCGTACCCTCTGCCATTGAATCAGCCTCCCCCCACGATACAGTCCTTGTTCATAAGGGAATCTACCCTATTCATAATATGGTAATAACTAAACCCATAACCTTAAGGGGTCTGAACCGGCCAGTCCTCGATGGAGAGGACAAGGGATATATCGTAAAGATATTATCGGATAGTGTCAGTTTCACCGGCTTTGATATTCGCAGGGTGGGTATATCACATACAGAGGATTACGCTGCTATCTACTCCTTTCGGGCCGATTATCTGGAGATTTCTGACAATCACCTGGAGGATGTATTCTTTGGGATCAGGTTGGAGAAATCTTCGAACGTAGTTGTAAAGGATAACATTGTTAAAGGACGCTTCAGCAGGGAATTTGACTCGGGCAACGGTATCCATCTTTGGCACTGCAAAAACGCCCGGGTGGAAGGAAACGATCTTAGTGGACTCAGAGATGGCATATACTTCGAATTTGTAGATGACAGTTATGTGATTGCAAACAGGAGTCATCACAATACCCGTTACGGACTGCATTACATGTTTTCCAATGACGATGATTACCTCGATAACTATTTTTACAACAATGGGGCGGGGGTGGCCGTGATGTTCTCCAAAAATATCAAGATGATCAACAACCGGTTTTCGCACAATTGGGGTACGAGCTCCTATGGACTGCTCCTGAAAGAGATCTATGATGCCGAGATTAAAATGAACCTGTTTGAAAAGAATACGGTCGCGATAAGCGTTGATGGGTCCTCACGGATTTATTACAGGAATAATGATTTTATCCAAAATGGGTGGGCTATTAGGGTAACAGGAGGTTGCTATGTTAACCAGTTCACATCCAATAATTTCATTTCTAATTCCTTTGACGTGAGCTACAATTCAAAGCTGAACGACAACCTGTTCCAGGGAAACTTCTGGAGTTCTTATTCCGGATATGATATTGATCGGGATGGTTGGGGAGACATACCTTACCGGCCCGTAAAATTGTTCTCCTATGTGGTAAATCGAACACCGGAGACCATCGTACTTTTGAGAAGCTTTTTTATTGATATCATCAATTTTTCAGAAAGGGTGACCCCGGTATTTACCCCTGATAATTTAATGGATGACCAACCCAGTATGAAGAAGATAAAATGGTAGCAATACAGGAGATATCGAAAAAGTATAGGAAGTTGGAGGTTCTCAAGGACATTTCATTGGAATTTAATGAGCCGGGAATAATTGGAATCCTGGGGCCCAATGGATCGGGAAAAACCACTCTTCTGAAAACTATACTGGGAATGGTGCTCCCTGACAATGGTACAATCCGGGTTAATGGAATCGATATAAGCAAAGATTATAATTATCGTAACGAAATAGCATACCTGCCACAGATAGCTACATTTCCTGAGAATCTCAGTGTGAAAGAATTGCTGGCCATTATCAGGGATCTCAGGGCTGTTGATTCAAAGTATATGGAGTTGGTAAGTCTCTTCGGGCTCGAACAATTCCTCAGCGAGAAACTTGGGAATCTTTCAGGTGGAACCCGGCAGAAAGTCAATGTAGTGCTGAGCTTTATGTGCAAGAGTGAGATCCTGATCCTGGATGAGCCAACTGTCGGCCTCGACCCGGTAAGCACTGTCAAATTGAAGGAGTTGATCAAGTCGCACCGTGATATGGGTAAACTCATATTACTTACCACCCATATTATGGGTATTGTAGACGAACTCGCTGATGAGATCGTATACCTGCTGGAAGGAAGAATGGTGTACCGCGGGTTTGTAACAGATCTAAAACTAAGCACGCAACAGGATTCACTTGAGCGGGCCATTGTAAATGAAATTCACGGAAAAGATGTGGTTGATCTTCAAATATAGTTTTAAGGACATGATCCGGGCTAAATGGATCATAGTTTACCTGCTGTTTTACCTCTTGCTTGGGTTTATTCTGCTGTTTCTGAATAATGACCTGTCATCTTCGGTGATTACGATCATGAATATCATTATCATTCTAACCCCATTGATTGGCACCTTGTTTGGGGTGATGTTTTACTATAATTCCAGGGAATTCACGGAGCTATTAATAGCTCAGCCTATCAGGAGGAGCAGGATATTTATGGGCCAGTATCTCGGGGTATCCCTATCACTTTCCCTCAGCCTGGTCATTGGGTTGGGATTGCCATTTCTAATTTTCGGACTGGCGAACTCTGCGGAGATCTTCAATTTTATCATGCTGATATTCATCGGTATGGCATTGACCTTCTCATTTACAGGCCTCTCCATGTGGATTAGCCTGAGAAATTCAAACAGGATAAAGGGTTTTGGCTATTCTGTCCTGTTGTGGTTGTTCTTCGCCGTGATTTATGATGGTATATTTCTCAGCCTGTTATTGATATTTGAGAATTACCCTATCGATCAATTTTCACTCTTGATGAGCATGCTTAATCCCATCGATCTCTCAAGGATTCTCGTGCTGATAAAATTGGATATTTCAGCTCTTATGGGCTATACCGGAGCTGTTTTCCAAACGTTTTTCGGCAGTAACTGGGGGATTGTAATTTCAGGGATTATGCTCTTACTGTGGATGACTACACCGGCTTATATGATGGTGAGGTCTTCCAAGCGGAGAGATTTTTGAAATCTCAGTGGTTAATTATGCCTTTCTTGAAGTTTCTCATTAGTATGGACATGGTCAGCCGATAGCCGAGTACGTCTCTTATCCGGGAATATACTACCGGGGCATTTCCAGGCATAATCCTTCTTTGTCCACGGAACATTCCCCGAAGACATTGTCTGGCCACTTTTTCAGGTTCAAGCATTCCCAGTCGGGCCAGCCATCCGAATTTATGTGCCCGGTCTTTTATGCTTTCATTTGTATATATACCTGCCGGGAAAGCTACACTTACTTTCACATCATTCTTAAGTTCCTCACGGAGCGCATAGGAGAAACTCTTTACAAAATGTTTGGATGCCGAATAGATCGCTTTGTAGGGGGCAGGGAAGAGACTCGCAATACTGCCAATGTTGAGTATATATGCGTTTTCCTCTTTCATGAGCCGTGGCAATACCAGGTAAGATAATTTCATCATAACTATGGCATTGAGGTTCACTACTTTTTCGTAGTAATCCAAAGGCATTTCAAGAAAACCGGAAACATAACCTACACCTACATTATTGATCAAAATGCTAATAGGTACATCCTGTTCTTCCACCCATTGTGAAACTTTTTCTGCTGCACAGTGATCACTCAGGTCAGTTCCGAATGCCCTTACATCGATCTCATAGTTTTTTTCAATTTCCCTGCGAGTGTTTTCAAGGTGCACATCGTCAAGAGCCACCAGGAGTAATCCATAGCCCATACCAGCTAGCTGGTGAGCAAAACTCCTTCCCAACCCTGAGCTGGAACCGGTGACGATAGCGTATTTAGTAGGTCTGTTCACTTATTACTTAGCCATTCTAGTGTATCCCTGATTCCGTCCCGGAGCGATCTTGGACGATAACCCAATTCTCTTTCTGCTTTTGAACTGTCATTGTCCCAATTGTAGAGGTATTTCTTCGCAAAACCGGACGTAATTAAGGGTGGACTGTTAAATAGGTTCGCTTGTATTTCTTGCAAATACGATACAAATATAATTATCCTGCTCGATAATGGAATCATCCAGTGATTCTTACCCGATTCTTCTGCGATTATATTGAATAATTCCCGATAGGTGACACTCTCACCACCTAGAAGATAGTTTTCCCCGGAACGGCCTTTTTCCATTGCAAGCAAATGACCCTGTACCACATCTTCTATATGGACATAATTTCCCAGTTTATTACCATTACCGGGCAAAATTCTCCATTTCCCTCTACTATAGCGATCGATCAGAAGTGTCACTGCATTACTTTTTGAGATTTGCCCCCTTCCGTACACCCTGGTAGGATTTACAATGACAACGTCCATTCCCAATGATGAGTATTGCCTGGCTACTTTTTCTGCTTCCTCCTTTGATCGTTCGTAATGCGTCGTAAGTGGAATTTGTTTTATAGTCTTTTCGGTTACCCGACCTGAGATGCTGGGGCCAAATACCCCGGCGGTAGAGGTAAATACTACCTTTTGGATTCCATTCTCTTTGGTTGCTTCCAGTACATTTTGGGTGCCATCCACATTTATTTTATAAAAATAGGATTCTTGAGGATGCCAGGGTTCCACAAATCCTGCGATGTGGTAGCTTTCGGAACAACCCTCTGAAGCTCGTAAAAGATCATCTTTTGAAAGTAGGTCGCCTCGGATTAAGCTGACGTTAGGATCTGATACGAGGTCAGGTGATTTATTGGGATTTCGTACCAGGGCATTGACCTTGATATTTTTCTTTGAAAGGCTTTTGCAGAGATTTTCGCCAATAAAACCCGTGGCGCCGGTTACAAAAACTCGTTTATCTACGCCCATAGCGCATATCGGGGTGGTTCCTAAACGATAAGAAAGAATTTATCCACGCTTGAATGATATGCAGGATAAGTGCAAACCAGATACTTCCGGAAAGGATAGTAAGGTAACACAGCACAACGCCAAGTAAAACGGATCCGAAAGTTTCCAGCCAGTTCTTGACCATATGAGCCATTGAGTAGATTGCTACGTTAATCGCGATAGCCGCCGTTTCACCAACTAGCGGTATAGTACCAAAAAGCAGCACTCCCCGAAAAAGGAATTCGTAACCCAGCAAATAAGCAGCCCATCCACTAAACTCGTAAAAAAATGTCCGTTTAGTCCACCGCTCCGACCTGATCTGTGGATATTGTTGAAGATTCTCCTTAGTGCGCGTTACCGCGAGGTTTAAGACCAGGGTTAGTACCGTAAGGATCATTAGCCATAGCCAGGTATTGGGATGCCATTTGCTGTTAAAACCCACCTCCTCGAGAGACATTATATCAAACCCTACCAATAAAATCGCGGGGAAAATACCCATAAAAAAAAGGCCTGATACCCTGATCACCGTCCATCTGCTAACCGTTGATTCTCCCCCTCCAAAGAGTCGGATAAACTGTCTGGACCGACTGGAAAACCAATAAACGGAATAGAACAATGTTGTTCCAATCAGGGCAAAATTAAATTGGGTTACCGCACGGTCTCCCGATGTGAAAAAGTCAAGCAATTTATTCCAGTTTATACCAGAGTTGGCGCGCCGAAATTAAGGAGTTTTGACATCATACCAAAGAACTATAATATGCCCCAGACCGTTAATGGTTAACTATGGATGAAGGATTTATTGATAAGCTGTATGAAAACCACCGGGAATGCCCCAAGTGTCCGTCTCCCGAGGTAATGAGTAATTTCTTCCAGGATCTGCTGGGAGTATTGTTTCCGGATTATTCAAAAAATAAGTTCAGTTCCCGAAAAGAATTTGAATTACACCTTGAGAGCCTGAAAGTTAGGCTTGACCAGATTTTGACAAGAAACCTGGATATAGACTCCATGGATCCGGACCTTATCGTAGACAGTTTCTTCGATCAACTGCCCTATATTCATGAGCGGATCGAAGAAGACATTACGGCTATATTTGAAGGTGATCCTGCAGCAAAAAGTAAACACGAAGTAATTCGTTCCTACCCGGGATTTTATGCGATTGCCGCTTACAGGGTGGCACGGGAGCTCAGAAAACTCGGAGTTCCAATGATCCCCAGAATTATTACAGAACATGCTCATAGTAAAACGGGGATAGATATTCATCCGGGCGCCAGGATCGGACATTTCTTCTGCATAGATCATGGGACAGGTGTTGTGATTGGGGAAACCACAGAAATTGGGGATCGTGTAAAAATATACCAGGGGGTAACACTGGGAGCACTTTCTGTGAATAAGGAGGACGCTGAGAAGAAAAGACATCCCACCATTGGAAACAATGTGGTGATCTATTCCGGTGCGACAATCCTGGGGGGAAATACCCATATTGGGGACAATAGCATCATTGGCGGAAATGTCTGGATTACAGAATCAGTACCCGCTGGGTCTAAAATCTATTATCGTGCAAAAATTGAAGACGGTATTCAAACAGAAATCAAAGATCATTGAACAGGCTTACCGACCTTATAGGGAACACCCCACTTGTAGAACTTTCGGTGATTCCGGAAAATCCCCATGTTAAGATCCTCGGGAAATTGGAGGGTCAAAACCCCGGTGGTAGTGTTAAGGACCGGGCCGCATTAGGGATGCTCCAGGGAGCCCTCGACCGGGGAGAAATTAAAAAGGGAGATCGGCTTGTGGAGGCTACAAGTGGAAACACCGGTATTGCCCTGGCAATGATCGCCCAACTCCTGGGTTTAAGAATGACCCTGATCATGCCGGATAATTCCACCGAAGAGAGGATCATTACAATGAAAGCCTATGGAGCAGATGTAATACTCACTCCAGCGGAAAAAACCATAGAATTCTCAAGAACTCTCGCAGAAGAGATGTCACAGAGTGAAGGCTACCATATTCTCAACCAGTTTTCCAATCCCGACAATTACAGGATGCATTACAATACCACAGGCCCTGAGATCTGGAGGGACACGGAGGGAAAGATTACTCATTTTGTATCTGCAATGGGAACCACTGGGACAATTATGGGGGTCTCGCGATACCTCAAGGAGCAAAATCCCGAAATACAAATTGTTGGTACCCAGCCAACCGATGGTTCATCCATTCCGGGAATCCGGCGGTGGTCCCCAGAATTCTTACCGAAAATATTTGAGCCTGATCGGGTAGACCGGGTAATTGATGTCAGCCAGGAAGAA
>JAHEKQ010000019.1 GCA_024638265.1 Flammeovirgaceae bacterium | reverse complement strand
CTTAAAATTGACGCTCCCTTCAAAAGTCCCATTGTGTGCAAAACCGTAGATCCGTTCAGGGCTCCTGCCGCATCTGTACCCAAGGTTTTAAAGATCATTGACTTTCTGGAAACTCCCACAAGAACAGGCCTGCCCAATACCTCAAAATAATCCAAATTTCGCAGAATTTCATAATTCTGATCAATGGATTTTGCGAATCCAAAACCCACATCTATAATAACATCATCAATTCCCCGGTCGTTCAAGATATTCAGTTTTGCCGCAAAATAATCAGTGATCTCCGTCAACAGGTTGTCATAATCTGTCAACTCCCTCATAGTCTGCGGAGTTCCCCTCATATGCATCATAATGTAGGGGAGTTTCCTTTCCGCCAGGAAGTCAAACATCCCGGGATCCAGTTCACCACCTGATATGTCGTTCACTATGTCAGCTCCGCAATCTACCGCTACATTTGCAACTTCAGATCGGAAGGTATCTATGGATACATATACCTCAAACCGCTCCCGGATACTCTTCACGGCTTTTTCAACTCTTTTTACCTCCTCCTCCACAGGAATATCGGCCGCTCCGGGCCTGGAAGAGTATCCGCCTACGTCCAGGAATGTTGCACCCTCTTCAATCATTTGCTCTGCCTTGGAAAGCCATATTTTTTCCGAATCCATCCGGCTTCCACTGTAGAAGGAATCAGGTGTTACATTCATGATCCCCATGATCCTCGGCCGGGACAAGTCAAGTAACTCCCCCCGCACATTGATCAATTTCTTTGCTGAAAGGATATCTTTTGCCATTTTTGTCCGGTCATTTACACATATATATCTTGGAAGATCAAACGGTAAGCGAATATAGGGACGTAATAGAGCGGTGCAAAGAGTTATTTGCCAATAAGACCAGGGATTACGGGACTGCATGGCGCATCCTCCGGCTCTCCTCGATTACTGACCAGATCTTTATCAAAGCGCAGCGAATAAGGTCTATACAGGAGAAAGGTCAACAACGCGTTGCCGA
The DNA here is from genome assembly GCA_024638265.1 of Flammeovirgaceae bacterium. Lineage (GTDB taxonomy): Bacteria > Bacteroidota > Bacteroidia > Cytophagales > Cyclobacteriaceae > JAHEKQ01. The sequence continues at coordinate 42,874 of JAHEKQ010000019.1, read as the reverse complement.
TGACATCCAGGGTGAATTCATAGGGATCATCAATTATTGTGTTCTCGGTATTATCCAGATTGACCTGGGGGATGATCCGAGAATGGAACTCAATTACGAGGAATTGGAACCTATGTATAATAAAGCAACCGGGGACACCCTTGCCTTGCTACAGGATAAAAATCACGATTATGGTGAAGCTTGGAGAGAGATGCGAGTCAGTTCGATGACGGATATTATCCTAATGAAACTTCTCCGTGTAAAGCAGATCGAGGATAATGATGGCAAAACCATTGTATCAGAAGGAATTAGAGCCAATTACCAGGATATGATCAACTATTCTGTATTCTGCCTGATCAAAATGAAAGAGGGAAAATCATGATGAGAATAATAGACCAGTTTGCCAGGTTCGTGGTAGCAGCTTTGTTTATTTTCTCGGGCCTGGTGAAACTCAATGACCCAATCGGGACCAAGATCAAAATGGAGGAGTACTTCGAAGTATTCTCTGTGGATTTCGGATCATTCTTCGAATTATTCGTCCCTTTCGCACTGCCAATAGCAGTGATCCTTATCATAGTAGAGATTTCCCTGGGGGTGGCCCTGCTCATCCACTGGCGTATGAAGCTGAGCACCTGGATACTCCTGCTGCTCATATTGTTTTTTACTTTTCTGACCTTCTACTCCGCTTATTTTAATAAAGTGACGGATTGCGGATGCTTCGGAGATGCAATTCCGCTTACACCCTGGGAGAGCTTTACCAAAGACGTTATACTACTTGTATTGGTTGCACACCTGTTCTGGTACCGAAAACGATTCTCCCCCGTCCTCAAACCAAAAACCGGCAATGCCATCATCCTGGGAACCGCCATCGGTTCGCTAATAGTGGGTATATATGCCATTGAACATCTGCCTTATATCGACTTCCGACCCTACAAGATCGGGAATTCCATTCCCGAAAAAATGCTCCCGGAAGAGCAGCCTGTCATTGAATATATATTTGAAAAAGATGGTGAAGAAGTAGCTTCACAGGAATATCTGACTGAGCAGGAAGGTTATACATACAAGAACAGCAGGATTATTAACGAGGATAAGATCATTCCCAAGATCCAGGATTACCAGGTAGTCAGTCCCAATGGCGAGGATTTTACCCAGTATTCCTTCCAGGGGCTAAAGATGATTGTGGTCTTCCAGGATTTAAAGACCCTCAGGGATAATGACTTACCTGACCTCGCAAAACTGATCACAGAACTGGACGGGAAGATTGAGGTACTTCACTTTACCTCAATGCCCGAAACCCAATTCGAGGTACTTCGCCATGAATTCCAGATTATGGGTGATTACTTCTTTGTGGATGGGACGGTTCTGAAAGCCATGATAAGGTCCAACCCCGGAATCATACTTATCAACGACGGTTTCGTCCTCGGAAAATGGCATATCAATGATCTTCCGGATACCGGGGAACTCGCTTCCTTATTATGATAGTCTTTCTCATCGGAATGCCGGGCAGCGGCAAAAGCACCCTGGGTAGAGCCCTCTCTGACAAGCTGGGCTGGAGATTCCTGGATACAGACCAGGAGATTCAGGAAAAACAGGGGATGACCATCGCCGAAATCTTTAAGACAAAAGGTGAAAAATATTTCCGCCAACTTGAGACCAAGCTGCTCGAACAGTTACAGGGACCCGAACTGGTGGTTTCCACTGGTGGGGGCTTGCCTATTTTTCATGGCAACCTGGAGAAGATGAAAGAAAAGGGAATAACTGTCTTTATTGAGGTCAGTGTCAATTCCTTGATCTCTCGTTTGAAGGAGGAGGACGAGAGACCTCTCCTGGAAGGTGATAAAAATGAAAGGTTAAATCTCCTGAATGAAAATCGCCTGCCCATATACAGGCAGGCGGATATTGTCTTGAATGGTGAGGAGCCCGATGTTCTCACCAGGATCATTCAATCCATTAAAAGTTAAATCCTACGGTCAGGGATCCGGTCACATTACTGATATTGGATATGGCCGTATTGTCTACACCCCCGATAAAATACGGACGGTTCAGCATATCAGTATTGGATTTCACAATTGCCAGATCGGCAAAGAAATTCTTGTTCCTGATTCCGATTCCTCCTGTCACAGAGCTAATAGACCGATTGAAGTCATCAGAATCGGGATCATCGCCTGCATATGGACTGGACACATGCGATCCTCCAAATCGGAATCTGAATACTTCATATCTCAATTCTACTCCCGCTCTAACGGAGGTAGCTTTTGTGAACTGTGATGAAATCTCCTGGTTGTCTGTTGACATAGAGAAGTCCCTTGAATTCAACCTGGTTTTAGAATAATCCACCTGTTCAAAGTCGGCGGTAACAAATCCATATTTGCCCAAGAATCCCGTTGCTCCGAATGAAAGTCTGCTGGGAGCAGTCAGGGAATAATCAGAAATGAGGATCTCCGTCTGCTCTGAAATGGTACTGAGAACTTCGCCCGTTGAGGGATAAGTAAAGTTATTCCAGTCAGTAACTATGCTCGCATCCCACTCATCATTGACATTATAAATAGTTGGAGTAGTATAGCTTAGGCCTAATTGCAAGTAAGGGATAGGCCTGGCAATCATCCCAAGGGTAAAATTCAACCCCGAACCATTGATGAATAAATTCTCCTGTAACTGGATGCTGTTTAAATCAGGACTATTAAATATTTCCGTGAAATCCTTCTGTGAACTGTACCTGAAGCTCGTAAGGCCAAGACCGGCTCCAAAGAATAATTTATCATCATAATTGGCACCATATGAGAAAGACCACTGGTAATGTGACCCTCGCATATCAATCTCCTCCCCTTGAGATTCAGGAAAGTCGATTACATAGCTATCATAGAAGTTATCAATCGTATCGATCAGGAATGTATACCATCCCAACCCTGTAGTTGTGTTATAATGATATCCACCCTCGTCAAAGGCATTGAGTGGAAATCCATCTACATCCTCCAGGAAAAAATCGACTATACTGTTATCCGTTGGTTGACCTTCATAGGTCACCCTGTTATGATATGTGTTGATCCTGTTAAAATTAACTGCCAGCGATCCTCCCCTGAATTTGCCATTACCCCTGGCAGGCTTGTTAATGATTAAACCCACCTGTGGAATATTCATATTGAACTTCGAATCGGGTGTAAGTGAATTATAGAAGGACGACTCTGTTGTATTGGAAAATAGTGAACCGGTAAAAGTTATCGAAGAGCGGTTAGCCATTCCCAATCCCGCAGGATTACTTCCCGCCAATGAGACATCTCCTCCCAGTGAGATCTGTGCACCACCTAGTGCCTGAATTCTCGCTGTACCCCCGGGGTTTGTCCTGCTGAATAGCAGAGCTCCTTCCGCATAACTCTGAGCATCGGCTGCGATAGCTGCGCAGAGGAATCCCAGGCTTAATGTTATAAGCTTTAAATTTTTCATTATTTGACGGTTTTAAGTCCCCTTAATTAATTACCACCCCTTCTCGAGCTGGATCGGCTGCTGCTGCTTCTGCTGCTGGTTCCCGAAGAACGGCTACTTGAAGAAGAAGACCTGCTCATGCCGCTTGACCGCGAGGAAGAAGACCTGCTACTGCTGCTCCTGTAACCTCCGGACCTTGAGCTGGATGAAGATGAACTTCCCCTGTTGTAGCCACTGGACCGGTTAGTGCTCCTGTTGGGAGTATAGCCCCTACTGGATCCGGTATTGGATCTCTGGTAGTTACTACTACGATTACTGGAACTTCGATTGTAGCCGGAACTGTTGCTCCTGGAATTTATTCCACGCGTAAGGCTCCTATTGCTGTTCGAACTTGAAGTCGATCTGGACGACCTTCCGAAGTTGGTATTGCCCATTGAACTCCTTGAACGAATATCCCTGAAGGAACTGGTATTGGTCCTCCTATCATCTAAAGACCTGTTCCTGTTCACAGAAGAACTGTTTGATCGCTGAGTAGTGGATCTAGAACGGAATCCCTGATCTGCCACCTGGGTCCTGGACCTGTTAAGAGTCCTGTCCATAGACCTTTGAGTGTAAGTATCCATATTCCTGCTCTCGTAGGTACCACGACTTCTGACGATATCAGATCCGCTGCGTGTAGTCTGACGTGTTCCCACAGTATTGCTCGCTATTCTACCTGACCTTGAATCACTGTTATAGCTTGACGTTCTACGAGTCATTACTGGCGTATCCTTATCGATCCTGCCATTACGTCGACTTATATTATTGGTTGACGTACCATTATTATTGCTGGCAAGTCTACCAAAGGAAGAGCTTCTGGAAACCCTGCGACCCCTTCGGAACCCACGGTCATTATCGAAGTTATTAACTATAATGGTGGTTCGGTTCCCCCAGCCACCGCCATACCAGCGGTTACCATAGAAATTGTTATATCCCCAGGGGCTGTAGCAGAATGGATCGTAATAATTATATCCCCAACCGCCATACCAGGGTCGTGCCCAACGACTTCCCCAAGACCAACCATAAGAGATAGTCACTCCACCGTAAAAACGGTTGACTGGTGCCCAGGTGTTCCACCCCCAACCCCAACCGGGGCTATACCAGGGGTCCCAAGCCCATGGATCATACCATCCGGCATTCCATCGGTTAAATCGGATCCTGTTTCGGAAAAATGGATCATACATTGTGTTGGCATAAAGCGCTGGATTACTCCAATATATATCGTCGAAATTTCTGTTGTTCCAACCGTTTCCGTAATAGTTGTTATAGATATTTATCGGCCTGTCGGAATCAAGGGCATCCTGCGCAAACTCCTCGTTGTAGTAACCGGCATCATCCCCGGTTTCCTCATAGTCCTGCAAGCGGTCCATATAATCGGGATTTACATTCTTCGAGAGCAAAGCCTCCTCAGCCTTCCTGATGCTATCCCTTTCTGCCTTTTTCTTCATCTCCTCCTTCTGACGATCCCTGCTATTGAAATACATATCATCGTATTCCTGGGCATAGGCTACCAGAGTCCCTGAAATTGTGAAAATTCCAGTGAGAAGAAATCCTAAAATGCTCCGTGAATTTTTCATATCTATAAGTTTAAATCCCCTCTATATACATAACGACATTTTGCCGTAAAAGATTGGAAAGATTGTCAAACTCTTATATTTGCAGGTTCTTTCCATAGTGAAATTATACAAATTTTATACCAAAGTCGATAAATGGCACAGGCGATACCTAAAAAAAGCGAAGATTATTCCGGATGGTACAACGAAATAGTCAAAAGAGCTGATTTAGCGGAACATTCACCAGTCCGGGGTTGCATGATCATAAAGCCTTATGGGTTCAGCATTTGGGAAAAAATGCAGCAAACCCTTGATAGGATGTTCAAGGAAACGGGACATTCTAATGCATACTTCCCGATTTTTGTGCCAAAGTCGTACCTGAGTAAAGAAGCTGACCACGTGGAGGGTTTTGCCAAGGAGTGTGCTGTGGTTACTCACTATCGGCTAAAGAATTCAGATACTGGTGAGGGCGTTATTGTAGATCCGGAGGCGAAGCTTGAAGAGGAACTCATTATCAGGCCCACCTCTGAAACAGTGATTTGGGACACCTATAAAAACTGGATTCAATCCTACCGCGATCTGCCGATTTTGGTCAATCAATGGGCCAACGTGGTGCGATGGGAAATGAGAACCCGGCTTTTCCTGAGAACGGCAGAATTCCTCTGGCAGGAAGGCCATACCGCCCATGCCACCCGGCAGGAAGCCGAAGAAGAAACCCTGAGAATGTTGGATGTCTATGCCACCTTCGCGGAGGATTATATGGCTATGCCTGTAATTAAGGGCAGTAAGACTGAAAGTGAAAAATTCCCGGGGGCCGTAGATACCTATTGTATTGAAGCACTTATGCAGGACGGAAAGGCCTTGCAGGCGGGTACCAGCCACTTTCTCGGTCAGAATTTTGCGAAGGCTTTTGATGTGAAGTTCGCTGATAAAGAGGGTAAACTCGAACATGTATGGGGAACATCCTGGGGTGTCAGCACCCGGTTAATGGGTGCCTTGATCATGGCTCATTCCGATGACGACGGGTTGGTACTTCCTCCAAAACTGGCACCAATAGAAGTGGTGATCGTTCCTATTTACAGGAATGATGAGCAGAAATCAATGGTTGAGGATAAAGCGGATGTCATTCAGGAACAACTGCGCGAAGCCGGAATAACGGTGAAATTTGACAACCGCGATACCCACAAACCAGGATGGAAGTTTGCCGAATACGAACTTAAGGGGGTTCCTGTACGCCTGGCGCTGGGACCAAAAGACCTTGAAAATGGCACCGTAGAGGTGGCGAGGAGAGATACGCGCGAGAAAGAGGTTATCTCACTGGAAAGCGTTACTACCCATATTAAATCGCTACTGGTGGATATCCAGGATAATATTTATAAACGTGCATTCGATTATCGGGCAGCCAATACTTCTGTAGCAAACAATTGGGAAGAGTTTACCAATATTCTCGATGAAAAAGGGGGATTTATTGAGGCACACTGGGATGGTACGGCAGAGACTGAAGACAAAATAAAGGAGGAAACAAAAGCCACCATCAGGTGTATTCCCATTGATACCAAAGATGAGGAAGGTAACTGCATCTATTCCGGCAATCCCTCAAAGCGCAGGGTGATCTTTGCCAGGGCTTATTAATTTTACGGGTGCCTGAGAAACTTGCCGAAGCTGTAGACCATGATGGTCTCAATGATAGCCCAGAAAACAGCGCTGACCAACATATATCTCATGATCTTCTTACGGGGTAAACTAAAACTCGTAAGGATAAGTGTGCCGCCAATAGGCATCAGAATAACAGGGGTTAATGCTGCAATACCCACTGGCCCATAACGCTTCCAAACACGAACTACCCTTCGGTTTCTTCTATTGAAGATTTTCCGCTTGCCAAGAAAATACCGGTTATAGATTCTTCTTCTGATCCACTCACCAAAGTAGGTAAAGGCCAAAACACTGGTCATCATTCCTGCCACGGTGATTCCCATGGTAAGGACAATGTTCAGCCCGGCCAGGTAACCTCCCAATGGGCCTGAAAAGAATTTCAGGGTGGAAAGGAGATATATACTTATGATCTTGGCTACATCCACGCTATTGATAACGTAAAGTGGAAATTTTTGGATTCCATATTTACCCTTATTATCGGTAAGGCCCCCAATTTATTGAAAATCCATAGTATTTTTGACCTGACATGGAATATGACCTCTTGAACAAACTCACCCATATTTACGGACCCTCCGGGGACGAACGCGAAATAAGCGAATTCCTGTTAGAATATATTGATTTACACCAATCATCGTGGGTTACCCAGCCAAAGGTTTTTCAGGGTGAGGACTTCCAGAACAATATCATCCTGGTCTTTGGAAAGCCTAAAACAGCAGTATTTACCCATATCGATACTATAGGATTTACAGCCCGGTATGACAACCAATTGGTTAGTATAGGAAGCCCGGCTATAGAACCGGGAACATCACTTCGGGGTCAGGATGGCCTGGGTCCTATTGAATGTTCCCTGAAATCAGATGATGAAGGCAGGGTATTCCATGACTTTGGAAGAACGGTTCAGCGGGGTACCAATCTCGTATGGAATGCATCTATGAAGGAGTCAGGGGATTATGTAGAGGGTCCCTATATGGATAACCGGTTGGGAGTGTTTGCCAGCCTGAAAATTGCAGAAACGTTGGAGAACGGCATTCTGGTTTTCAGTACATGGGAGGAGCATTTTGGCGGATCAGTTCCTTACCTGATCAAGTTCGTTCATGAAAAATATAAGATCAGAAACACGATAGTTTGTGACATTACATGGGTCACCGATGGCATAATGCCCGGACATGGCGTGGTTATCTCCATGAGGGACCGAAACATTCCAAGGAGAGAGTATGTCGAGAGAGTCATCGGGTTGGCTGACGAATCCGGAATACCCTATCAATTGGAGGTAGAGGGAAATGGCAGTAGCGATGGCAGGGAAATCCAACAATCTCCTTATCCCATCGATTGGATTTTTATCGGTGCAGCTGAACAAAACGTACATTCTGCACATGAGAAAGTCCACAAGTCGGATATTCAATCAATGATTGACATGTACAACTTCCTCCTGGAAAGGCTTTGACCATTTTTCGGGTGAATCTCCTGACCTTTATTGAAATGAGTCCTACCTTTAGGTCCTAAATTTACTAAGTCATGCTAAACATCGTATTATTTGGTCCTCCCGGTGCCGGCAAGGGGACTCAAAGCGAGAGGATTATTGAAAAATATCACTTAACACATATCAGTACCGGCGATCTGTTCAGAAAGAATATCAAGGAGGGAACTGAACTGGGTTTAAGGGCAAAGTCATTCATGGATGCCGGAAACCTTGTCCCGGATGAAGTAGTGGTTGGAATGGTAGATGATTTCCTGGAACATCACCGGGATGCGGAAGGTTTTATTTTCGACGGTTATCCGAGAACCACCCCCCAGGCTGAGGCACTTGATCGACAATTGGAAAATATGGGGCACCCTATAGCGGCTATGCTTTCTCTGGCAGTCCCGGACGAAGAATTGAAGGCGAGACTTGCCAACCGTGGAAAGACTTCCGGAAGACCCGATGACCAGGACCCGGAAAAGATCAATAACAGGATTAGTGTATACTACCGGGAAACCCAGCCGGTTATGGATTATTATAAAGCCCAGGGAAAGTATGTAGAGATACATGGCCTGGGTGATATTGAAGAGATCTTCTCATCCATAAGCGATGCGATTGACCAATTGAGCTGATGTCCAATGAGAATTTCATTGATTATGTAAAAATATGCGCCCGAAGTGGTTCGGGTGGTGCGGGCTCCGTACACTTCAGAAGGGAAAAATTCATCCCAAAAGGAGGCCCCGATGGTGGGAATGGAGGAAGGGGAGGCCATGTCATCTTGAGAGGCAATTCCCAACTCTGGACACTCCTGCACCTTAAATACAGGAAACATGTAATAGCGGGGAACGGTCAACCCGGTGCCGGAGCCAGGATGAGTGGTGCTGATGGTGAAGATATGATTCTCGAAGTCCCTCCCGGTACCGTTGCCCGGGATTCTGAAACCGGGAAATTCATTTGTGAAATCGCTGAACACGGTGAAGAAAAGGTTCTTACTCCCGGGGGACGGGGAGGCTTGGGGAATGATAATTTTAAGAGCTCTACACAGCAAACCCCACGATATGCTCAACCTGGTGAACCGGGTAAGGAGGAATGGGTCATTCTCGAATTGAAACTGCTGGCAGATGTAGGCCTGGTTGGACTCCCTAATGCAGGCAAATCAACTTTGCTGGCCAGTGTATCTGCTGCAAAACCAAAAATTGCCGACTATGCATTCACTACTCTTACTCCAAACCTCGGCGTGGTGAGTTACCGGGATCACCGGTCATTTGTGATGGCCGACATTCCCGGAATAATTGAGGGGGCCTCCGAAGGTAAAGGACTCGGTCACCGCTTTTTACGACATATCGAGCGAAATGCCGTATTACTTTTTATGATACCGGCTGATACGGATGACATCAACAGTGAATACAAACTCCTGCTAAGTGAACTGGATAAGTATAATCCGGAATTGCTTGATAAGGAAAGAGTCTTGGCCATATCTAAATCCGATTTACTCGATGATGAGTTGGAGGAAGAAATTAGTAAAACCATATCTGTTGATATCCCGCATATATTTATTTCGGCTGTCAGTGGAAAGGGAATCGATCAGCTGAAAGACTTACTCTGGGAAAGAATGAATAATTAGAATGGTGTCAAAATGACACCCTTTAATGGATTGGCAAGTTAATTGACAATGAATAGTAGAATTGTTTAAAAGCGATGAAGAAAAACAAGGAACAAAAGCAAGATAAGAGCGAAAATACTGCCCAAATGGACCAGGAGGCAGTAACTGAGGAAGCCGTTGAGAACGAAGGCGAGATCCAGGAAGAAAATGAATCCAATAATGACGGAGAATCAAAAGCCTCAGACAAAGACGATTTGTCAGAAATGAAGGACAAGTATTTACGCCTGTATTCAGAATTCGACAATTTCAGAAGGAGGACCGCGAAAGAAAAACTGGAGGTCATTCAGACCGCCAATGCCGACCTCCTGGTAGAATTGCTTCCCACTCTTGACGATTTTGAGAGGGCAATGGATAACTCTGAAGGTGCCGATGAAGGACTTGAGATCGTTTATAAAAAATTCAAGAAGACACTGGAAGGTGTGGGATTAAAAGAGATCAAGGCGGGACCAGGTACTGAATTCGATGTGGAAATACACGAAGCGATCAGTCAGATTCCGGCTCCTGAGAAAAAACTGAAAGGCAAAATTGTTGATGTAGTCGAAAGGGGATATTTCCTGAAGGATAAGGTCATTCGCTTTGCCAAAGTGGTCGTGGGAAGTTAAGGTGTAAGCATTTAACATGGCAAAAAAAGATTATTACGATATACTGGAAATTGAGAAGTCGGCTACCCCGGAGCAGATCAAAAAAGCTTACCGGAAAGTCGCTTTAAAATTTCATCCTGACAAAAACCCGGACAACCCAGAAGCGGAAGACAAGTTCAAAGAGGCTGCTGAAGCTTATGAGGTATTGAGTGATCCTCAGAAAAAGCAACGCTATGATCAATTTGGACATGATGGCATGCGCGGCGGAGGAGGCTTCGGCGGGGGTGAGGGAATGTCCATGGAAGATATCTTCAGCCAATTCGGAGATATTTTTGGCGGGAGTGCTTTTGAGAGTTTCTTTGGGGGCTCCGGAGGGGGCCGCAGGAGGCAAAGGAAAGGAAGTAACCTGCGTATCAAGCTGAAGCTGGATCTCGAGGAGATCGCCCTTGGCGCTGAGAAAAAGATCAAAGTAAACCGGTTGGTCCAGGCAGACGGGGTTACCTATAAATCCTGCACTACCTGTGGAGGGGCAGGCCAGGTGAGACGGGCCGTCAATACAATGCTCGGTCAGATGGTTTCTACCAGTACCTGCCCTGCCTGTAATGGAGCCGGCCAGGTAATCGATCACAGGCCACCGGGTGTTGACAGGTCGGGGCTCGTATCCAAAGAAGAAGTGATCAGTATAAAAATTCCTGCTGGTGTTGCTGAAGGAATGCAGCTCTCCATGTCGGGCAAAGGTAATGATGCCCCCGGTGGTGGTATTCCGGGAGATTTGCTAATACTCATTGAAGAAAAAGAAGACGAAACTTTAAAGCGGGATGGAAATAATCTCGTGTATGAGCTGTACCTGAATTTCGTAGACGCTGCTCTGGGCACCAGTGTGGAAGTACCCACGATCGATGGCAAAGTAAGGATTAAAATTGATCCGGGAACTCAAAGCGGTAAGATCTTGCGACTGAGGGGTAAAGGTGTTGGAGATATCAATGGATATGGTCGGGGAGATCAGCTTATCCATGTTAATATCTGGACCCCAAAAAATCTTACCAAGGACGAAAAGGAAAAGCTTGAATCGCTGAAAAGTTCAGAGAACTTTAAACCCAATCCCGGAAAAGGGGAAAAGGGATTCTTTGAAAAAATGAAGGAATTTTTCTCGGGAGAATAATTTATCTGAGCTTAATGCTTACCCGAGTGCTTGATCCTACCTCAAATGACGATTGGCTGAAATTGGGAGGCCCGAAATAACCCACCGCATTGTTTGAAAATCCGTAAGGTTCTTTGGGGAATCCGAACATATTCGTATCCAGTTCACCATTCATATTCTTATCGTGAAAAACGCTTGCTGCGTAGGTTCCTATGGGTATATCTTTGAAAACAGCCACACATTTACCATCGAATTTCTTAATTGTCACATGTTTGTAATCTTTCTTTAGAAAATCACCAGGTTCGTTGAAAAGCGCAACTATCATTTGACCTGAGCTATCCTCCCACCCGGTTATTTCCACTTCAATGGTGCCAAGCTGTGGGGCCTGGAATCCCATAGAAAGGGAGATGACAAATATTGAGATCAGTTTACTCATTACCGGATATTAATATCTATGCGTTATTTTTAGGATCACAAATGAACAAAAAATGAGCAGAATAGAAAACCTCATTATCCCTGTATTGTTGATTTTCACTTTGGGCTGCTCTACCGGATCGACCAGTGAAAAGACTGAAGGAGAAGAGAATGAATCACCAATAAGCATTGATCCGGGTTCATTTGGGATAGATATGATTGAGGGGCTTCCGGAGGGATTGGCTGCCGGGACCAAAGCTCCGGGATTTGCTGGAAGGGACCAGAATGGAGAATCTTTTGACCTCTATTCAAGGTTGAGAGAAGGTCCGGTAGTCCTGGTTTTCTACCGGGGTAAATGGTGTCCGGTATGCAACCGTTACATGTCTGCCTTTAATGACTCGGTCAATTACATCCTTCAAAAAGGTGCCCAGGTGGTAGCAGTCACCCCCGAGTTGCGGAGCAATGCAAAAGAATTTGCCAGCGCCACGGGAACTGAATTTCCTATAATCAGCGATCCGTCGAATACCATTATGGATGCTTTTGGAGTCACTTTCCGTGTTACTGACAGCTATGTTGATAAGATAGAGAAAAGCAAGTCAGTGAACATTGCTGAAAATAACGGGAGTGAAGATTCCAGCTTACCCATTCCTGCTACATACATTATCGATCAAACGGGAAACATCAATTTCGTTCATTTCGATCTCAATTACAGGAATCGGGCATCAGTGGCTGAAATTCTCGCCAATCTTTAATGGAAAGCGTTCTCATTATTCTCGCGGCCGGATCGTCAAGTCGCTTTGGTGACCCAAAACAGTATTTAACGTTGGATGGAAAATCATTGCTTAACCGGACTATTGAGATTGCTAAGGACTCCAATTTTTCCGAAGTCGTAGTAGTAGCAGGCGCATTTGCCGATAGCATGATCCCGGAAGTAGGGAAAATGGGTGTCCATATTGTTGACAACCCAGGCTGGCAAGAGGGAATGGGCTCCTCAATACGGGAAGGAGTTCGATATTCCATTGAGCAGTTTAATCCCACTTTTATAGGGATCAGTGTAATTGATCAACCCTTCCTTAAAGTTGAAATACTCAACCAGCTTCTGGAACATTCTGTGAAATCTGAAAATATATCTGCGTCTAAATACGGAAATGGCCAAACGGGGGTTCCAGCCTGTTTCCCCGTATCATGGAAGGAAGAATTGATGAGTTTCTACGGGGACCGCGGTGCCCGCGATATTTTTAAAAACCAGGATCTGACAATCGAAAAAGTTGACTTCCCAAAAGGTATGATCGATATCGATACCCCCGAAGATCTGACCGGGCTTGCGCTCGATTGATTAATTGTTCGAGAACACATTCCTCACTATTTTTGCCGCTTGTTAATTAACCCACCAAGATGAAAAGAGACACCGTAATTTTTGACCTTATAGCCAAAGAGAGAAAACGACAGGAGGAGGGGATTGAGCTGATCGCTTCGGAAAATTTTGCCAGTACGCAAGTGATGGAGGCCATGGGTTCGGTTCTCACCAACAAATACGCCGAAGGGCTTCCGGGAAAAAGATATTATGGTGGTTGCGAGGTTGTGGATCAGGTAGAAGACCTGGCAAGGGAGCGATTGAAGGAATTATTTGGGGCCGTTTGGGCAAATGTACAGCCTCATTCCGGGGCCCAGGCAAATGCAGCGGTTATGCTGGCACTCTTAAAACCGGGTGATACTATCCTGGGCTTTGACCTCTCTCATGGGGGACACCTGACACATGGTTCTGCTGTTAACTTCTCGGGGAAACTTTACCGCCCAACTTTCTATGGTGTCCAAAAAGAATCCGGTACCATCGACTGGGATGAAGTGGATGCTATTGCCAGCAGGGAAAAACCAAAGCTTATCATTTGCGGTGCCTCGGCCTATAGCCGGGATTGGGACTATGAAAAGTTGCGCGCAACTGCTGACAAGGTAGGGGCATTGCTACTAGCCGACATTTCGCATCCATCAGGGCTCATTGCCCGGGGAATGTTAAATGACCCGCTTCCCCATTGCCATGTAATAACCACCACCACTCACAAGACACTCCGGGGTCCCAGGGGCGGTGTAATTATGATCGGTGAGAATTTCGATAACCCATTCGGCCTGAAGACAGCAAAAGGAGCCCTCAGAAAAATTTCCGGTTTACTAGACAGTGGTGTTTTCCCGGGAACACAGGGAGGACCGCTTGAGCATGTAATTGCAGCAAAGGCCGTTGCTTTTGAAGAAGCTCTGTCTGATGACTTCATGTCTTATGTAGTGCAGGTGGTGAAAAATGCCAAAGCCATGGCAGATGCCTTTACCCAAAAAGGGTATGCACTGATCAGCGGGGGCACGGACAATCACTGTATGCTTATCGACCTTCGTTCGAAAGGTCTTACGGGTAAGGAAGCTGAGGACTCGCTTATCAAGGCAGATATTACAATAAACAAGAACATGGTTCCCTTTGATACGGAATCTCCATTTGTTACCTCTGGTATGAGACTGGGTACAGCGGCTATGACCACGCGTGGACTACTCGAGGATGACATGAAAAAAATTGTCGAACTTATCGATAGAGTATTGAACAACATGAATTCTGATGGGGTTATCTCAGAAGTGAAAGCTGAAGTTAACAGCTGGATGAAAGGTTATCCCTTATTTAAATAATGAGCGAAGAGGAACAAATAGAGAGTGGCGAAAAGGAGATGTCATTCCTCCAGCACCTGGAGGAACTTCGCTGGCACCTCATCAGGTCAGTAATTGTCATAATGCTGGTCGCTATTGGTCTTTTTATTTTCCCGGATTTCCTCTTCGAAAAAATAATTTTTGCCCCTACCAAAACAGATTTCTGGACATTCCGGAAGCTTTGTGAATTGGGTACGGTTATTAATACCGATATCCTGTGCTTCCAGGATTTCCCCTTTGAGCTTCAAAGCAGGAAAATGATGGGGCAATTCATGATGCATATGACCGCCTCGCTTGTCGGGGGCATTATCCTTGCATTCCCTTACCTGTTCTTTGAGGTTTGGAGATTTGTAGCTCCAGGACTGTACTCCCATGAACGGAGAACATCAAGGGGTGCAGTGTTTGTAGTTTCCCTCCTCTTCAGTATCGGGGTAACATTCGGATATTTTATTGTAACCCCGGTTGCCATCAATTTCTTTGCAAATTACTCGGTGTTTGAGGAAGTGAGAAACCAGTTTGACATTACGAATTATGTCTCTACCGTCCTGATCATTGTCTTGGGAAGTGGTGTTCTTTTTCAACTTCCCATTGTTACCTATTTTCTCTCCAAAATTGGAGTCGTGACACCCGCTTTAATGCGTAAATACCGGAAACACTCCATTGTTGGAATATTTATTCTTTCTGCAATGATCACCCCACCGGATCCATTTACCATGATTTTCATTGCCTTCCCGTTGATAGGGCTTTACCAAATCAGTATATTAATATCCGGACGGGTAATCAGGAAAGCCGCCAAAAGGGAACTTGAAAAACAAAAAGAATTTGAAGATGCTTAAGAATATCGCCATTGGATCGGACCATGCCGGTTTTGAATTAAAGGAAAAAGTAAAAAGCTACCTGGGGAAGTATGCAGAATCCGTCGAAGATTTCGGAACAAATTCACCGGATTCTGTTGATTACCCGGATTTTGCGCACCCTTTGGCCAAGGCTGTTTCTGAAGGCACTTTTCCCCTTGGGGTCTTAATTTGTGGAAGTGCTAATGGAGTATGCATGACGGCTAACAAGCACAATGATGTACGCGCTGCGATCGCATGGGATCCCGAATTGGCAAGCCTTGCCGTTCAACATAACAATGCCAATATCCTTTGCCTCCCCGCGAGGTTTATCACTGATGAAGATGCACTTTCAATCGTCGAGGCCTTCCTGACTTCCGAATTTGAAGGAGGCCGGCACGGAAGAAGAACTGATAAGATCAATTGTTAAGGCGTACCCAGGTGTCTCCCCTTTTCCGGTATTGCCTTTGCACCTCGGGCAAGTGTTCATAAAACTTGTCAAACAGGCCCTCCCGATCGATAATAATATCAGGATAATCTGTACTTAGTCCGGAGTAAATATCCCTTAACCTGTAGTAATCTACTGGGCGTTCAAAAATTTCCCGATATTCATCCCAGTCGAAAAAGACCGAAGCATGAGAGCTGGACGGTTCGTAAAACTCATATCCTTCTCCAAGGACCAACACAGATTTACCATCGACCACCGACCTGTATGGATTATCATGAGCGACCTTACCAGGTACCCACCTTTCGAGAATCGCAGGGCGATACCATTCCACAGAATTTACCAGCAACATACCAAGGAAGAGTAAAATGAAAGAAAACCTCCTCTTTTTTGAAAGGAAGTAATGACTCCCGTATAGAGCCAAAATCGGAACCAGAAGAACGAATGAGCGATAAGCAGATTCCTGGCTCAACCAGAAAACACCCATGGAAGACAATGCCCATATAATCATAGCAAAGTTTAGGGTTGTTTGGTAGTTGGTAAATCTCCCGCCAAAAATGGCCTGTCTCAGGAAAAGAAGGAGAAATAGCAAGGGGATGATTGCCAACCAGAGAAATGACTGTTCCACATTCCAATTTCCATGAAACAAATCGGGAATTACTCCAATAAATGAGGAGGGGCTTCCCGAAAGGACAAAAACACCCCATATTATGAAGTAGGGCAATACAAAGCCTATAGCCATCAGCAAATATCTTCTAAACAGCGTATTGGTATATAAAATAAATACGAGGTAGGCCGTGAGGATATACAGTGAGGCAGCGCCCTCAAACAAGCTGAAAATACTGATCAATATTCCGATCAGAATGATCTTTTCATCCCGCTTCACCTTGAATTCAAGGTGATTGAACTGGTGGTTCATGGCTATTAGCAGGAATGTCTGGCCTATCAGGAACGGAGAAAGTGCGAAGCTACCCGGAAAAATGGAAATGAATATTCCGTAGAGCAAACCCGGGTAATAGGTTTGATTAATAGTGGCCCGATTTTCAGTGACCAGATTATTGAACAGGAAAACCTGAATAATGGTAATCAGGTAAGCTACCACATGGAACACAATAATGCTCTTACCAAAAACCCATACCAGGAAGCCATAAAATAAGCCCGATAGCAGGGAAACAGAAGTAATGATATCAGTATACAGCCAATCTCCTGAAGCGATTTTCTCACCCAAGAGCAGATACCGCATGTCCGCTCCTGAAACAGTATCGCCAAACAGGAAAAATGGCAACCTGATCGCCAGGAGAATCACCGCCAGGGTGATAAGCCTCGAAAGGTCATTTATTCTGAAATAATTTAACAAGAGGGCCGTTTTTGATTAGCGCGAAGATAGATTATTGCATTAAATAACAAATAAATAAGGATATTTGTGAGACATGGAAAGCCAGAGACAACGGAAATTTGCACGCCTTATTCAAAAAGAACTTGGAGAGATCTTTCAAAGAGATCGCATCGGGGTAGGTAGTAAACACTTTTTCACGGTAATGGAGGTGAAAATGAGTCCTGACCTGAGTGTCGCCAAAGTTTTTATCAGTTTCATGCTTGACGGTGACAAGGAGGGTACTTTCGAACTCCTCAACGATAAAAAGAAAGAAATCAGGAACCAACTGGGCCGCAGAATTGGCGGACAGGTACGCAGGGTACCTGAGCTGATATTTTACATCGATGAGGTGGAAGAAAATGCCATTAGGATTGAAGAGATTCTTAATAAGCTCGACATCCCACCCGATAACCAGGAAGAAGAATAGGATTTGAACCTCTCGGGATATATAGCCAGGCGTTACTTTTTCTCCAGGAGAAAGAAAAATTTCATCAATTTTCTGACTTATATATCCGTATTTATCATTGCTATTTGCTGTGCGGCACTCATAGTAGTTTTATCGGTGTTTAACGGGCTGGAGGAGCTTCTCCGTTCCCTCAATAATTCCTTTGACCCGGAATTGAAGATCACATTAGTCAAGGGTAAATCTTTCGAGTGGAATGAGGAAAAACGCAGACAACTTGAGGAAACTCCCGGTGTAGAATTTCTTACAGAAGTGATTGAGGACTATGCCTACATAAAATACCGGGACGCAGAAATGGTGGTTACCATGAAAGGTGTCAGTGACCAGTTCATAGATGAGCACCGCATCGACCAGGCTATTGTTCAGGGAGACCTGAAACTTACAGAGGGAGAGGTAAATTATGCCATCGTTGGCCAGGGTGTTCAATACTACCTGTCTATCTGGCCCGGGGATGACATGAATGCCTTGCAAGTCCACTACATTAAGGATGTCAAACAGGGCAGGCTGGACCCTTCGAGATTATACAGCCGAAAAAGCATATTGCCCTCAGCGGTATTCAGCATTCAGAAATACTTCGATGAAAATTACATTTTCGTTCCGGTCCGTTTTGCCGAAGAATTACTTGATTATGAAAATAAAAGAACCTCTCTGGAGATCAAGCTCCGCGAAGGAACCGATACCGAGGATGCGCAGGAGATGATTTCTGGAATACTCGGGGATGATTTCCAGGTACTCAACAGTGAGGAGCAACATGCAGATCTTTATAAATTACTCAAGATTGAGAAGCTGTTTGTTTTTATTTCACTTGTACTCATCATGGGTGTGGGTTCCATCAATATACTCTTTGTCCTGAGCATGCTGGCTATAGAAAAAAAGCGGGATATCGCGGTGCTGTTTTCAATGGGTGCTACTACTAAAACTATCAGGCGGATATTTCTTAAGGAAGGTGTAATCATTTCGCTGGCCGGGGCCGGTATCGGGCTGGTATTGGGTGCCCTGATTGTTATTCTACAACAGGAAATAGGCTTAGTATCAATGGGAATGGAGACCGCCGTCCAAAGCAACTATCCAGTTAAAATGAGGGCATGGGATTTCATACAGATCGGCATAAGTATCATGGCCATTACCATTTTGGTTTCCTACCGGCCGGCCATAATTGCCACTCGCTATACATCTCTTGAAAATTTACAGTAACTGTGGAAAAAATCAGCCGCATTTATTAGTTCAATCGGCCTGAAACCCTTAATTTGGAACTTTGCTCAGGGTATAATATTAGATGAAAGTATCTACTTCTAAGCCTTTCCAGATTATCTATTCACTGTTCCAACATGAATACCTGGGCTACCTGTTTGAATCCTTCGTGGTCCAGGTAAATGAGTTAGGTAAACTGACCTTAAAGCATCAGAACATCTCTTCCAAGAATGCGCCTGAATTTGCCCACGGCCTTGACGAAACCGACTATGAATTGATTGGATTAATGGATGAAATTCAACAAGACGCAGTGGTCAGAAAATTTTCCAAAAAGCCAATCAAGACCCCGGATTTTTTCCTGAAGGTATACAACCGGGAAAAGGGAAATGAATTACTGCAGGAGCAGATAGAAAATTACCTGGAGATCAGGCGGTCCAAAATACTGAAGCTGCTGAACGGCAAGGAGGTGTACGAGATGGGCAATGACGGAGAACCAACCTGGAAGAAATTGAAATTTGAAGAGCAAAAAGCCACAGTACTTTTTCATTTCAGGAGGAACGAAGACAATACCCACTATTTCCCAACGATCAAACTCGCAGGTAAAAAAGTGGACTTCCAGTATAAGGGTGCTTTCATCCTTTGCAAGGAACCCGCCTGGATGGCGCTTAACGGACATGTATTCACCTTCGAAAAGGAAGTAGACGGGCACAAACTGCAACCCTTTCTCAACAAAAAATTCATTGTCATCCCGAAATCTGTAGAGGAAGCCTACTATTCGAAATTCGTGGCTCCCCTCATTGAGTCATTCGATGTCTATGCGAAGGGTTTTGAGATTGACTCGCTTAGGGAACCCGTTTGTTCAAAGCTCACACTTTCTGTTTTGAAGGGAAATGAGCAGTCCGTGCTCTTTGGCGGCAGCAATGGAGAGCCCGAGGTTGACAAGGTGGTACTTGAATTGAACTTTCTCTATGGGAAGTTCCGGTTTAAGGCTGATATGAACGGTGAAGTCAATGTTCGGATGGAGCCTTTTGGTGAAAGCTATGTTTTTCACAGGGTAAGCAGGGATATCCGAAGAGAGAAACAAATACAATCTGCCCTGAAGGACCAAGGACTTACTTTTCAGCATGCTAAGGCCGTTATGCCAAAGACTGAAGCATTTGACTGGTTGAGTAAACACAAGGAATTACTTAAGGAACTTCAAATTGAACTCAGCCAGGCAGAGTCAAATGACAAGCGGTATTTTCTTGGTAAACCCACTATTACGATGGAGATCAGCGAATCAATTGATTGGTTTGATATCAAGGCTGTGATCCGGTTTGGTGAGTTTGAAATCCCATTTAAGAACCTCAGGAAATACATCCTCAAAAAACAGACGGAATTCGTTCTGCCCAATGGCGAAGTGGCAGTAATCCCGGAGAGCTGGCTTTCAGAGTATAGCGACCTGATCTACATGTCAGAGGAAGGTGATGACCCGCAAAACGGGCGATTGAAAAAACATCATGTTTCACTGATACGCGAGATGGAAAAGGGTAAACTCGCTAGGTTGAAGATTGGAAATAAGCTGGAAAAACTGAGAGACTTTGATAAAATCGAAGACTATCCGATGCCCAGGCAATTCAAAGGGAAACTAAGGCCCTATCAGAAGGCGGGCTATAACTGGATGAAGTTCCTCAATGAATTCAGGTTTGGCGCCTGCCTGGCAGACGATATGGGCCTCGGTAAAACGGTTCAAACTCTTGCGCTGCTCCAGGCACAAAAAGAAGCCCATCCCGAGTCCACAAGCCTGCTCGTACTTCCCACCTCACTGGTTTACAATTGGCAGAAAGAGGCTGAAAAATTCACACCCGGGCTCAAGGTATTCTGTTACACCGGGACCAACCGGGAAAAAGATCCCTCGAAATTCAGCCGCTACGACCTTGTGATTACCACTTATGGCATAGTGCGACTGGATATTGATTTACTGGATCAATATTACTTTGAGTATGTCATCCTGGATGAATCACAAGCCATAAAGAATCCGGGTTCATTTATTTCTAAGGCTGTTCGCAGGCTGAAAAGCAAAAACAAACTGATCCTGACGGGTACTCCCCTGGAGAACAGCACCATGGACATCTGGTCCCAGTTGGACTTCCTCAATCCCGGCCTGTTGGGGAATAAGCATTATTTCAGGAATGAATACCTCGTTCCCATTGAGAAGAAGGGGGATGAAAAGAAAACCGGCCGGTTGAACGCAATTCTAAAGCCGTTCATACTAAGAAGACATAAATCGCAAGTGGCTACTGAACTTCCTGAGAAGATTGAAAATATCTATTACAGTAGCATGAGTGAGTCCCAGGAGGAGGTATATAATGAAGTGAAGAATGCCTACCGGAATGAGATTCTGAATGTTCTCGACACCAAATGGCTTAAGTCAAACCAGATGATGGTGCTCCAGGGATTGACAAAACTGCGACAATTGGCAAATCACCCTGTAATGGTCGATACCGATTATAAAGGTGATTCAGGCAAAATGAATGATGTGTTGGAAATGATCGAAACCACGATTGCCAAAAACCACAAGATCCTGATATTCAGCCAGTTTGTTAAGCACCTTAAAATATTCAGTGATCATTTGATGAAACAGGGGTATCCATTCGCTTACCTCGATGGCTCAACCCGGGACCGTATGGCCCAGGTCGACAAATTCCAGAAAGATCCCAACATCAACCTCTTCCTGATCTCATTGAAGGCAGGTGGTCTGGGACTGAATCTTACCAAGGCGGATTACGTTTTCCTCCTCGATCCCTGGTGGAACCCTGCAGTGGAGGCACAAGCTGTGGACAGAACCCACAGGATCGGGCAAACCAATAAAGTTTTTGCCTATAAATTTATCACTAAGGATTCGGTGGAAGAGAAAATCCTCGCTCTGCAAAACCGGAAGATCAAACTGAGCAGGGATTTAATAACTGCTGAAGAAAGCTTTATGAAATCGCTGACCCCTGAAGACATAGCCTCCATCCTGAAATAGGTGTCCCAAAAAATCTCTAAATCACTATACTTCATCGCATTGGTTCCTGAGGAACCGCTATTGGAGGAACTTTGGAAGCTTAAGAAAATTATTTCTGAAGAATACTATACACGCCAGGCACTAAGATCTCCTCCTCATGTTACCCTCTTTATGCCCTTCCAGTGGCGTGACGACCGGGAAGAGAAACTAATCGAACATCTCTCGCAAATAGACCATCCCGAAGTCAAATTGGAGTTATCGGGTTTTGATGCATTCCCACCCAGGGTATTATATATGGATGTCGTTCAACATAATTCCCTAATGGACCTTCAACAACATGTGCTCAAACTTGTTAGAAGGATCCTGCCATCAAAAGATGGCAACTACAAAGACCGTGGATTTACTCCACATCTCACGTTGGCATTCCGTGACTTGAGAAAAAGCGAATTTCAAAAGGCCTGGGAAGCCTATAAAGACCGGGAATTTAAGGCTGAGCAAAGAATTGTAGACGTTTGCTTATTAAAGCACAATGGAAAGTACTGGGAAATATTCAGGAAATTTCCGCTCAGAAAATAATCTCATCACGGGGAGATTTTCGTTCAAGCCTCATACTCCGCACTTTATCTTTTTCAGAAATATGCACGATGTTGATCTGGTCATCGTAATAGTTGAGAAGTATGTCATTCTTTACCGCAATGCGGTTGAGCTTTCGAACTTTGGTTATTTCAAAATAGCAGAATACGGCATCCCCCTCCAGCTCGTGGCCGAGGTAATCGTAATCAGCCACCTTGCCTTCCAGGAATACAGAAACATGCCTTTGAATGTATTGCTCCAGTAGTCCATCCAATTCTTCGTAGGTGACTCCATCCACAATATCAAGCGTTTCATTTCCGGTTTCCTTTCTAAGCTCAAGCTCCAGGTCATCGTAGAATATTCTCTGGGTGATTTCAAGGGCCTTTCGCTCCCTGTCATAATCGATCTCGCAAACACTGACGTGAAGTGGGTGCCACCCCGTGAGTGTCAGTAATGATACCGCTAATAACACGTATTTGGCCATTATCATTTTACTGTTCTGATTTTTCAAAATTATAGAATATTTTCGCCCCCTGATGTCCACCTTTAGAATATATTTTGACCTTGGTATGGATCACATTCTCGCACTTGCGGGAATGGATCACCTGGTATTTATTATCATACTTTGTGCCATTTATCTCCTGAAGGATTGGAAGAAGGTCCTGGTACTGGTAACTGCCTTTACTATCGGGCACTCGATAACACTGGCACTTGCTACCCTACGGGTTATATCCGTTAACTCTTCACTGGTGGAATTTCTGATCCCACTCACCATATTTCTGACCGCACTGTCTAACCTGGTGAGGGGTAACAGAGATGGAAGACGAAGACGGGTACAGGTCAACTACTACCTGGCGGGATTCTTTGGATTGATCCATGGACTGGGGTTCTCAAATAATCTGAGAAGCCTCCTTGGGAGCGATGAGAATATCCTGGTGGAGTTATTGGCTTTTAATATCGGGATTGAAGTGGGGCAAGTGATCATTGTACTCGTATTCCTTCTGATCAGCTTTATTATAGTAGACCTGATCGGAGCCTCCCGGAAGGACTGGCGAATGGTCATCTCCTCGGCTGGCGCAGGAATTGCTTTAATGTTATTGATTGAGAATAGAATTTGGTGATTTGGGGAGACGAGGGGACAAGCGGACGAGGAGTCGGGGAAAGTAGACCGAGGAAAATTTATGAAATCATGGAACGAAAAAATATTATGAATAAAGTTAAAATATTGGTGTTGCTATTGCTTGGAGCAGGCATCACAAATGCCCAGGAATGGAAAGGTAAATTTGAGCAGCTGGGAGAGGCCCTGCCGACCCCGAACGAATACAGAACTGGTTCCGGTGCCCCGGGACCTGAGTACTGGCAGCAAAAGGCCGACCATAAGATCAGCGTTGAACTCAATGACGAGACCCAGCGACTGGACGGCAGTGAGACCATCACCTATTACAACAATTCCCCTGAAACCCTGGAGTATCTGTGGATCCAACTGGATCAGAATATGAGGGCTCGGGATTCCAATACCCCGCTGATCACGCCTAGCCAGATAAGGGACAACATCGCCGTAAAACAGGCTGGTTTCCTCGGTGCATTTGATGACTATGACGGAGGTTTTAAACTGATGTCAGTTAAGGATGCTTCAGGAAATGACCTGGAATACACCGTAAATCAGACCATGATGAGGATTGATCTTCCCAAGCCATTGGCAAAAGGCGAAAACTTCACTTTTTCCATAGACTGGTGGTATAACGTTAATGACAGGATGTCTAATGGCGGAAGAGGGGGATATGAGTACTTTCCCAAGGATGGCAACTACGTTTATACGATCGCTCAGTGGTTTCCCCGATTGGCTGTTTTTGATGATTATGAGGGCTGGCAAAACAAGCAATTCCTGGGCAGGGGTGAGTTTGCACTCACTTTTGGTGATTACGAGGTCGATATCACGGTACCGG
Source organism: Flammeovirgaceae bacterium (assembly GCA_024638265.1). Lineage (GTDB taxonomy): Bacteria > Bacteroidota > Bacteroidia > Cytophagales > Cyclobacteriaceae > JAHEKQ01. Next base: position 18,475 of record JAHEKQ010000019.1, on the reverse strand, counting down.
CAGACCATATTGTCGCTTCTACCGGAATGCTGCAAAACCCTGAAGAAGTCCTCACCGATAAGGAACTGGAACGATACAACCTGGCAATGACCACATTCGATAAGCCGGTGATCATCGTGACCGAAGACGAAGCTAAAAAGAAAGAGAAAAGCAGGTCGAAGCAAAAAGCCACCTGGAAATTCAAGGCCGATATGGTCAGGGACTTTGCCTTTGCTACATCACGGAAATTCATATGGGATGCACAGGCGGTAAAAGTGGGAGACAAGACTCCCCTCGCCATGAGTTTCTATCCCAAGGAAGGGAACCCGCTGTGGGAAGAGGAGAGCACAAAAGCAGTGAAGAATACGCTTGAGGTTTACTCAAAATACACCATCGATTACCCCTACCCCGTTGCCATCTCGGTGCATGCCGCATCCATCGGTATGGAATACCCGATGATTTGCTTCAATTTCGGAAGACCTGATGAGAAAGGGAATTATACCGACCGAACCAAGTATGGAATGATTGGTGTGATCGTCCACGAAGTAGGCCACAATTACTTCCCCATGATCATCAATTCGGACGAAAGGCAATGGACATGGATGGATGAGGGAATTAATAGTTTCGTGCAGCACCGGACCCAAGTGGAGCGTTACCCCAACTTCCCGCACAGGAGAGGACCCGCTGATAAGATTGTACCTTATATGAAAGGTGATAAGCGATTCATTCGGCCGATCATGACCAACTCGGAAAATATTATCCAGTTTGGTAACAATGCATACGGGAAACCGGCAACCGCATTAAACATTCTCAGGGAAACCATAATGGGTCCTGAGTTATTCGACAAGGCCTTTAAAACCTATTCAGAGCGTTGGGCATTCAAACACCCCAAGCCTGCCGACTTCTTCCGTACTATGGAAGATGCCAGCGGTGTGGATCTCGACTGGTTCTGGAAAGGTTGGTTCTACACAGTTGACCACGTAGACATCGCCGTCGACAAGGTCAAGTGGTTCAAGGTTAAGCAGGAAGAAGTGGAACTCGAAGGACAGGTCACTGCCGAGAAAGGCGCCCTGGCTGCAGGCGATGCCGAAGGGGAAGCTACGGATTTCAGTGGCGGACCTGACTACTTTAACCTGAATGAAACTCCTGAGAGGGCTTACCGCGAGTTCAAGGGGCGATTGGATGACAAGGCTATTATGGCCAAATTGGTAGATAAGAATTATTACCAGATCACATTTAAGAATAAGGGTGGCCTGGTGATGCCCATCATCCTTGAATTTACCTTCAAGGACGGCACCAGGGAAATGGTCAAAGTACCCGCCGAAATCTGGCGATTCAACGAGGAAGAAGTCACCAAAGTCTTCAGCTTTGACAAAGAGGTCACCAATATTATCCTGGACCCCAACCTGGAGACCGCCGATACCTACCTCGAGGACAATACTTTCCCTAGGGTGAATGCGGAGAGCAGGTTTGATAAGTTTAATAAGAAGTAGTCGGTTGGGCGGTTGGTCAGTTGGGCGGTTGGTCAGTGGGTGGTAGGTGGTAGGTGATAGGTTGTAGGCGGTAGGCGGTAGGTGGTCAGTAGGTGTGCAATTCTTTGGGCCTTTTTTCAAAAACCGAAGCTATCTTTGATATCCGTAACGCAGTGAAGAATATAGCGTAGGGTTTGCGTGAAATATTTTAAGGCCCACTTCTTTTCCGTAACTTTTGTCATGCGAAAAGTCAAGCTCTACATAGCCACCAGCCTCGACGGGTACATCGCCAGCGAAGACGGTAGTATCGATTGGTTGAACGATCCTGCGTGGGACATTGAAGGGGAAGATTTCGGGTATACCGACTTTATGAACTCCGTAGATACTACCCTTATGGGCAACAAGACCTACCAGCAGGTTCTGGGATTCGATGTACCATTTCCCTACCCCGATTACAGGAACATCGTTTTTTCCAGGTCCCAAAAAGACCCCGACGAACACGCAGAGTTTTACAGTGGAGACATACCCACCTTCGTCGAACAGCTGAAAAGTGAACCCGGGAAAGACATCTGGCTGATCGGGGGGAGCCAGGTAAATGGCGAATTAATGGAAGCCGGCCTGATCGACCAGATCAGGCTTACGATAATTCCGGTGAGCATAGGGTCAGGAATATGCCTATTTTCAGGGGGTTCAGGAGTCCAAAAATTCCGGCTTACCAAAACCAATGAATATCCCAATGGAATGGTCCAGCTTACCTATAATAAGCCTGGCATGACCTAGCTCATATAAATTGTGAGATCGTATGGTTATATTCTGGACATTAACGGAACATGCCATGCTTACTAAAATAGACTACAAAAAAGAGCTGAAGGAGTTCTACAAGCCTTCAGCACGGAAAGTGGAGTTTGTGGATGTCCCGCAGATGAATTTCCTGATGATTGACGGAAAGGGAAATCCCAAAAACCGGGCTTTCAGCGATGCCATTGAAGCCCTTTACTCAGTTTCCTACACCTTAAAATTCATGATAAAAAAGGGGGACCATGAGCTGGATTATGGGGTGATGCCCCTCGAAGGACTCTGGTGGGCTGATGACATGAGTAAATTTGAAAGTCTGGATAAATCGGACTGGAAATGGACTGCTATGATCATGCAACCCGAATTTATTTCAGTTGACATGGTAATGGATGCCATAGAAAAGGTTAGTAAAAAAAAGAATCCGGCCGTGCTTGACCTGATGCGTTTCTGTCATTACTCGGAAGGAAAATCAGCCCAGATAATGCATATCGGTCCGTTTTCCGAGGAAGGTCCCACTGTCGCAAAAATACACCGGGCTATTTCCGACCAGGGGTATAAACTACGTGGAAAGCACCATGAGATCTATTTATCCGACATCAGGAGGGCCGACCCTGCCAAATGGAAAACCATAATTCGCCAACCCTTCGAATGACGGGAATGTTTCCGGGTTAGGATTGGTTTGGACTTTTTCCATAAATTGGACTGATGAGAGAAGTCTGTGCCAATTGTAATACCCCACTGGAAGGGGAGTATTGCCATGCTTGTGGACAGTTGGGCCAGCCGGGCAAAATTAACTTAGGAGATACTTTCCGTGATTTTCTCAGTTCTGCATTCTCTTTTGAAGGTCCCTTTTTTTATACTTTAAAGGGGTTGGTTATCCACCCCGGCAGAGTTTACAGGGAATTTTTCGCCGGGAAGAGAAAATCTTATTACAAGCCTGTTTCCTTGTTCATTCTCTTGACAGCGGTATACATAATTATTCGTACCCTCACACAATTTGATCCTTTGGAGGGCAATCCCGGAATTGATAATACGCGTACACAGGAGCAAAATGAAATTGCAGAGGCCTCTATTTCCTATATGGTTAAGAATATCAACTATATCATGTTCTTCCTGGTATTCTCCATTGGTTTTATGCTAAAGCTCTTTTTCTGGAAGAAATATAATCTGGCAGAGTACCTCGTAGTAGGCCTTTATATCACAAGTTTATATGTGATCCTGGTAATCCTGGTAATGTTAGTTAAACTGACTACCGGGTTCTATGCCGCTGAATTACAACTGCCCATTTTGATGGTGTTAATATTTATCAACGCAATCGCACTTTTCAGAAGTTACGGGTTCTTCGGTATTGTACGATACCTATTGGTAGGTGTGCTAAGCGTATTTTTCTATATGATATTCGGGTTCGGGTTCTCCCTGGCAGTGACCCTTATGATCTATAATTGAAGCGCGCTCCTCAATTGTGCCTTGTATACACCTTACCGACAATCTTCCAGCCCGAATCAAACTTCAGCAGGGAAAGATAGTCTGTAAATATGTGCTTATCGTTTCGATAGAGTTCAACCTTCACCACGGCCGAGGTTTCCGTAATATCAATGACCGGGAATTTATGTTCCCAGATATTGTCCTCCAGTTTCCAGTCCGCTGACTCTTTCTTCTTTTTGGTGTTTTCCACCCAGTCAGCAATTTCATATCGCACCAGGTTTTCACCCTCGGCCCGAAAGATGGCAAAGTCTTCATGGAATCCTGCCGCCATATCCTCGTAGTTCATATCATTGAAAGCGCCTTTTACATAGCTCTTTAGGACCAGTGCTTCTACTTCTTTTATTTCAAAATCAGAATTTTTTTCGGTCAGGTAGATCGTGGTGAATCCGACCAAGAGGGCCGCTGCACCTAATAGTATATATAGTTTCTTCATGATGATGTTCGTTTATGAATTATAACGAGAGCTTAAGCCATTCAGTTGCTAATACTGCTAATTGTATCCTGCCTCCTGTCTCTTGCGTCATGTTTCATGTCAGCTTAGTTTCCTATCTTCAGTTCTAGAACTATGAACCTTTCCCGCAAACACCTCTCTACCTTATTCATCTTCATGCTACTATTGGCAGTCCTGGTAAACTGCAATACAAAGGAAGAAGCCGAGGATACCTGGCAACTCGAAGGCTTTGAAAAGGTGGATGATAAAAATCCTATTATTACCCCTGGCGATAATCTGAGATTTATTGATCCTATTGAAGGTGAGGATATACGGTGGGAGACCCGTAATGTACTGAATCCGGCAGCAGTGGTGAGGGACGGAAAGGTATATCTTTTTTACAGGGCACAAGACAGCACAGGCACATCCAGGATAGGGCTGGCCATTAGTGAAGATGGTATCAATTTCCAAAAAGAACCCGAACCTGTATTTTATCCCAAAAATGATTCCATGAAGGAATATGAATGGAATTACATGAAATTTCAGTCCGATAGCCTTCCCGATTGTTTCAATTGTCTTTTTGACGGGGTAGAAGATCCGAGAATCGTAGAAAGTGAGGATGGCAAGTATATCATGACCTATACTTCCTATGATGGCAAAACCGCCAGGTTAAGCCTGGCTTCATCAAGTGATCTTAGAAATTGGACAAAACATGGACCTGTTCTTAGTTCTGAAAAATACATTGACACATGGTCAAAAGCAGGAGCTATTATTACAAAACAGAATGCAGGTAAAATGACAGCCACAAAGATCAATGGAAAATACTGGATGTACTACGGCGATACTGATTTGTTCATGGCCACTTCTGATGACCTCATCAATTGGGAACCGCTTGAAGATGAAGAGAAGAAGACCCGGATATCAGTGTTACACCCTCGGAAGGGCTTCTTTGATAGCAGGCTGGTAGAACCTGGTCCCTATGCTATGCTTACCGAAAGTGGTGTTCTATTAATCTACAACGCCAGTAATGCAGCAAATTACAATGACCCCAATTTCCCAGTCTACACCTATGGCGCCGGACAAGCCCTTTTCGATGCAGGCAAGCCCTATAAGTTATTAGATCGCACCGATTCACCTTTCATCTATCCGGACAAAGACTTTGAAAGGGTTGGGGAAGTAAACGAAGTATGCTTTGTAGAAGGTTTGGTGTGGTTCAAGAACAAATGGTTTCTTTATTATGGAACAGCTGATTCTAAAATCGGAGTAGCGATGAAGCAGTAGAGCCAACCTTCGCCGAATCTACAGCGGATAAAACAGTAGAGTCCAACATGCCTCTTGCCTCTTTTCCCCCTTCCCCTTCCCCTTCCCCTCCTCCCAATCCCAGTCCTCAGTCCCGTGAACCCATGAGCCCGTGAACTTTCAGCGGTTACAATTCTCGCCAGAAATTCATATAATCATACTGGCATCATTAAAGAATGAAAACATGAAATACCTGCTTTTCCTCAGTTTTCTAATAATCATGGCTTCTTGCAGGTCCGGATATATATCGCAATTGGAATCCGAAGTAGATTCCCTTCAAATGGCAGTTGATAGCTTAAGCGAGGCAGCAATCCTACACAAAAAGCTTGCTGAACGCAATGAAAAGCTTGCTGTGGAAAGCGCTAATGTTGCTCAGATGGCATATGAATTAGCAAGAGAAAGATCACTAATGGCAACCGAGAGAGTAAATGACTTAAAAGACTCCCTTAACAAATCCGGTATGTATATTAGGATCAACCGGATAAATTACGATTTAGATCCCGCTCATAGTGAGTACATCTACTCAATCGCAGATTTTCTTGATTCACGTTCGATTAGAATTTATCCTGATCCGGAGCATACTGACATGAATGTAGTTGGATTTGAAAGTTATGACTTGGTAAAAGGACAAACTAAAAAGACCCTCCCAGCGGATATTTCCCGGGAGGATATAATTATTGAGATTGAGGAGTTTTTTGAGATTTCAATAAGTAACTAGTAGTGGCTAACTAGCGGCCTTGAAAATTTCACGCAAAGGTAGAATTCCCCCAACCCCCTCATTCCTCCTCCCCCATCCCTCATCCCCACTGTTAGTTGTTAGCCGTTAATTAACTTTTGACACTAATTGTCACAAAAACAACCCATCTTCACAAATAAATTGATCGCGTTTACGCGTTTACCCGTCTACGCGTCTACTAAAATTGATAACTTTAAGCATTAAATGGAGTTCATTTACCTTTTCGTAGGACTAGTGCTTGGAGCAGCGATGGCCTGGCTGTTTTTACGGCCCCGTTTGGGAAAAGGTACCGCCAATTCCGAGGAGGCCGAACGGAGAATATCAGAAATCACTAAAGACCGGGATGAACTTAAGCAGGAGCTAAGCCGGGAGCGTGAAAATATTCTTTCCCTCAGCAGGCAACTGGCCTCCCGTGAAGCGGAATACAAGGCACTGCAGGAAAGGATTATGGATCAGAAAAGGGAACTTGGGGAGATACAGGCTAAGTTCTCGGCAGAATTCAAGAACCTCGCCAACGAGATCCTCGAGGAGAAAACCAAAAAATTCACCGATCAGAACAAGACCAGTCTGGATGAGATATTAAAGCCCCTCTCTGCAAAACTCACTGATTTTGAGAAGAAGGTGGAGGAAAGCAACCAGCAGAGCATAGCCCGGAACTCCGCATTACGAGAGCAAATTTCAGGTCTTAAGGAAATGAATACCCAGATCACCAAGGAGGCGGAAAACCTCACCCGCGCCCTGAAAGGGGATACCCGTTCCCAGGGTAAGTGGGGTGAACTGATCCTCGAGAACATCCTTGAGAAATCGGGACTTGAAAAGGGCAGGGAGTATCATGTTCAGGAGTCCTTTACGGGTAATAATGGAAGGAGGCTTCAACCTGATGTAATCGTGGGTCTGCCCGAGAACAAGAATATAATCATTGACTCCAAGGTTTCGCTTACGGCTTTTGAACGATATTCAAGTGAAGAGGATGATTCAGCCAAGGAGTCTTTTGTAAAGGACCACCTTATGTCAGTAAGGGCACATATTAAAAACCTCAGTGGCAAGAATTACCAGGGATTGTATGGGGTGAAGGGCCTCGATTTTGTGCTGATGTTCATCCCGGTGGAACCGGCATTCAGTCTTGCCGTCCAAAATGACTCCGCCCTTTTCAACGATGCGTATGAAAAGAATATCGTTATCGTATCGCCCTCAACCCTGATTGCGACTTTGAGAACCATCGCAAATATCTGGAAGAATGAATACCAGAACCAGAATGCCATGGAAATTGCCCGGCAGGCGGGTGACTTGTATGACAAATTTGTAAACTTCACAGAAGACCTGATTACTGTGGGTAAGAATATCGGGCAAACACAAAAAGCCTATGAAGAGGCGATGAAAAAGCTTTCCGAGGGCAGGGGTAACCTGGTTAAAAGGGCAGAGAATATCCGCAAATTGGGAGCAACTCCCTCTAAGAATATTGATCAGAGGCTAATCGGCCGCTCTGAAGATTCACCGAATTCCTAAACGATTACTACATCGAGATCGGCCATGTTGGACCATTCCTCGTAGTGAGGGCCGTATGCATTATCAATCTCATTGCGTTTGACTTTCAAGGTTGGCGTGACCATGCCGTTTTCCACGGTCCATTCTTCATCAACGACTATAATCCTTGCAATTTTCTCATGGTGGTCCAGGCGACTGTTGACAGAATCGAGGAGATCTTTCAAGCTATTCCTGAATTCCTCTTCGTTGGGGGCAATTTCCGATTTGACACAAATGGCCAGCGGTTGAGGCATACCGTTACCCACCACGCATACCTGTTCGAGGTATTGATTTTCAGAGAGCATCAATTCGATGGGTGATGGGGCAATGTATTTGCCCTTACTGGATTTGAACAGGTCCTTTACCCTGCCAGTAATGCGCAGGTATCCCTGACCATCGATCTCACCTTTGTCCCCGGTTCTTAAATACCCATCCTCAGTGATGGTTTCCTTTGTCATCTCAGGTTCTTTGTAGTAACCGGTCATGATGGCCTCGTGTTTTACCTGGATCTCCCCTTCCTCACTGAGGCGTACGTCGCAATGGGGGAAAGGCTGACCAACAGATCCTATCTGAATCTTCCCCGGAAAATTGGCATGTGAATAACAGCAGTTTTCGGTCATCGCATAGGCCTCCTGGATATGGATTCCAAGTTTCGCAAAGAACTCCAGTTGTTTGGGCGGACTCGGTGCTGCCCCCACGAATACATGCTTGGCGTTTTCAAGACCCAGACCCGTTTTTATCTTCTTCCTAACTACTGAAGACAGGATAGGAATGGAGAGTAATCGGTTGAGCTTTTTGAGTGGCATTTTTGCCAGGATTCCCTGTTCGAACTTGGTCCAGATCCTGGGAACCGCCAGAAATACTGTGGCTTTCGCGTCTTTGAGATTCTGAGTAAAGGTGTCCAAAGATTCTGCAAAGGAAACCACTCCCCGTACTTTCAAACTGCCCATTTCGATAAGCATTTTCTCCGCTATGTGACACATGGGGAGATAAGAAAAGAATCGCTGACCCATTTCCATATTCAAGCCCTTTTTGGTGGAGAAATATTCAAGTACAAAGCTGATGTTGTGAAAACTGTGCATAACCCCTTTGGGCATTCCGGTAGTGCCCGAAGTATAGATGATGGTGGCAGTATCTTGTGGATCCCTGACAACATTTTCAACAATTGGGTTAACACCCTCTACCAGATCATCCCATTGCAAGTGCTTGTCCCTTGGGTAATACGGAAATGAAACACAGGGCATGTCCTGGGGTATTCCGGGTTCCATCACTTCAAAATCGTCCAACTTTCCAACAAAAATCAATTTTGCTTCACTGTGGATCAATATTTTATTGAGCGTTTCGGCGGTGAGATTCGGATAGAGAGGAACTGAAATATGCCCAGCCATCATAATCGCGAGATCAGTGATGATCCAGTGGCTGCAATTCTTACTCAGGATCGCAATTTTACTCTTTTCAGGTAGCTCCAGGCTTTTCAGGTAGGCGGCCATCTGCCTCACTTGATCCGCAGTCTGTTTCCATGTCAATTCCCTGTACTGTCCGGCGATAGGCTCGCGGAGGTAGACAAGATCAGAATTTTCGTCAGACCACTTATACAGGTACTCTAGGGGTGATAAATACGTCATACCGGGTTTTGATTTCTACAATTTAACAAATTATAGGAATTCAAATCCTTCCTTGAAATTTTGACCTCAATTAAATCATAGATGGGGCCATTTTGCCTATATCCTGCTCTGCGGATTGTGATCCTTCTGAGAAAAAAATAACTATTGGATATCACTGGAATAATTGCGAGATTTCTCAGCTTTTTCATACGAAAATGGTACGAATCATACTGATCCTGTCCCTGGTCGCAACCTCGTGGGTTGTACAGGGACAAAGCGTGGGAATCTTCCCCGTTAATACACCCTGGCTCCTGGCCAATTCTTTCCGTCCCAATCTTCAAATTAAGACCTCCCAGGGAGAAGACTGGTTGGTAGTAACATGGATCAAGGGAATCAGCGGCCCGTACGATTACGGTGGTGAGGATGGTTTTTCGGTGGAATACCGAATTCAGACTAATCGGGATTTCAATGTGGAATTCAGATCAAATACCTTCATCGGAATCTTTTATTCGCGAGTACGAAATGATAACGATGATATCTATTCCACTCCCTATACAATTAATGGCTTCGGCCTGAATTTTGGCAACTATTTCAAACTGAGCGACAATATAGTTCTTGAAGCTTATGTCGGACTGGGAAATTTTAAGGAAGTGGTTGAGAATTCTTATAGTTTCAGGTTCACACGCGTTACGGGTGGTGCTAACATTGGATTTAGATTTTAAGCCATGAAAAGAATAACTAAACGACGATCGCTGGCAATTTTCCTGCTGCTCTTAATGCTTGTACAACTCAATGCCTGCCATTTCTATAAAGTCGGGCGTGTGAAAGACATCAACAGCCAGTATGTGAGCTCAAAAACCGTTAACTCGGGTGATTATGTCATTATTCACCAGGGACAAAAATACTGGCACTTGTCCGGTATCTCTGTCGATGAGAATAAAGTTAAGGGCACTTTGGAAGAACTCGACAGAATCAGGGAGGCCAATTACCTGCAGAGGTTATCAAAACCAGAAAAGAAATCCACACACCGGTATATCAGAAAGCAGGACAAACCCTCGCTTCCCACCAATGAGATTCACGTATACATACCTGAATCCATCAACACAAGTGACTCTGAGGTAGAGATTCCCCTTGCCGGGATTGAAAAAATCGAGATTTACGATGAGGCACTTGGGGCTACCGTGGCTTCCTATCTCGGCCCAACAGTAGGAGTGGCAGCAGTAGCTTTCGGAATTTTTATCGCCATTGCCTGCAGTTGCCCTTCAGTCTATGTACTTAATGATGAGGAATATGAATTCAAGGGTGGCGTATTTCCCGGGGCGATATATCAAAGCCTGGAAAGAACCGACTATTTACCCCTGGGCAAAATCCGACCGGATGGTGACGTTTACAGGCTTCAGCTTCGAAATGAGAAGATGGAAACTGAATTCATAAATTACACATCGCTGGAACTGATCGATCATCCGGCCGACTACAGGGTGCACCGGGATAAGCATGGTGAATTGTTTGCCTATAAGAAGGAAAACTACCCGGTATCTATAGTATCTGAACATGAATCGGACGTTAATATTCTAAAGGAAGATGATTCCCGGTACTTGCAATTTGACGGAGTCCCGGACTCAAAGGGTATGGTCAGTACCGTCTTGGATTTCAGCATTCCAAAAGGAGCAGAAACGGCCAAACTTGTGCTTAATGCAAAAAACACGCGTTGGTTTGATTATACCTTTACAGAATTCGTTAAGCTTTTTGGTGATTACTATCCCGAATTCAGTTCAAAACAAGCTGAGCTTCCCGCCAGTGAGCATCGTGAGTGGATGCTGGACCAGGGCGTAGTGCTGAAGGTATTCCTGGAAAAAGGGGACAAGTGGGAGTATGTCGACTATTTTGAAGTTCCCGGATCCCTTATAGATAAGGATATGATCATGCCCATAGATCTGAGTGGGGTAATACAAGGCGACATAAGGATCAAACTCGAATCAGGGTTTAATTTCTGGGAGATTGATGAAGCGGTCCTCGATGTTTCCCAAAGCCCGGAAATAACCATCACACAGGCACCATTGATCTCTGTGATTGACGTCGCTGGAATTGAATATGTTGAAATGCTAAGAGCTGATGATTCTCAATATTTTCAGGAAATGAAACAGGGGGACCGGGTTGATCTCACTTTCGAGGCCAATCCTGTTAACTTTCAAACGGCTATTATTTGTGTCCGTGGATACTACCGGAATGAAGTATCCTTTGAGGGAAAACCCGATTACCTGTACCTGAAGTCTTTCAAAAAGCCAGGTGCCCTTTCAGAATTCTCTTTCCGGCATCATCAGGCGTTTATGCAATCCATAGCGACTAATAGCCAATGAAACAGCTGGTCACAAATCCATTGGAACGGCTGCGTGTCAGTCGCATGATCCGAAAGATCAAGCATCGCCTGGCCTTTGATTATTTTGGTAATGCTGAAGAAGCACAAAATGGTGTACAAGAGCTGGAGAAGGTCCGAAGGCAGTTCATGGGTGATTTCAACAACCTCAAACTATCCAAAGCGGGTGGCTATTATTACTACGACCTCAATACTCCCGGTTTCCCTTCGAAGATATTTGACCACTATTATATCAGTGAGCTTAACAGGATTTATAAGAAGTACCCACCAAAAGAGTTGAAGATCCTGCTGTTGGCCATCACAAAAAAATGCGGATTGAACTGCGAACATTGCTATGAATGGGACCGTCTCAATGGGCATGAAGTTTTGACCAACGAACTCCTGTACAGGACCGTAGAGAAATTCCAGGAAAACGCGGTTTTCCAGGTTCAATTGGGAGGTGGCGAACCCATGCTCAGACTTGATACCATTCGGGAGCTCGTCACGCGGTTTAAAGATCGTTCCGATTTTATGGTAGTCACGTCGGGATACAAAGTAACCGACGAACAGGTTAGGCAGCTGGCAGAATGGGGAATCAGGGGAATGACGGTCAGTATTGATCACTTCGAGGCAGAAAAACATGACGTATTCCGGGGTAAAGACCGCTCTTTCGATTGGGCAGCCAGAACAGCAAAGTCAGCAGTAAAACATGGACTTATCACGGGGCTCTCACTTTGTGTAACTCGGGAGTTTCTTGGAGAGGAGAACCTGCAACGATATGCAGAGCTGGCAGCTGATTTGGGAGTGGGCTTCATACAGATTATGGAGCCCAGATCAGCAGGAGCATACAAGGAAAAAGATGTAGAATTAATCAAAGAAGAGAAGAAGGTCCTGTCAGAATTCTATGAAAAAATGAATTTTACGCGAAAAGGGAGGAAATACCCCATTATTACATACCATGGCTATCATCAAAACAGGGTGGGATGTGTCGGTGCCGGTGGCCGATTCCTCTACATTGATTCCGATGGTGATTTGAAAGTCTGTCCTTTCTGCGATGGCAGCTTTGGCAACATAACCCAATTTGAGATCAAGGATACAGTGAGTGAAATGAAAAAAACGGGTTGTGGGATTTACCAGTTGTCGGAAGTGTAGCTTCATACTACGGTACCTGTTGTAGGCCATTCTTCAGTTCATTGATCACATAATCGCAAACTCAGTTCGAGATTTCCGAGGAGTTGACTAGATTTAGGATGTACCAAAACCTTTATCGTATGCATCGCCGTCCCCGTCTTCATTGGATAATCCTCGCCATCGTTATGATCATCGCCGTTGTTGCCGCTGTGGCCCAGGTAAAACCGGGCCCTGACAGGGCAGAAGGTGAAGGCCCGTTTGACCGACTCATCATCCGGGGGGCCACCCTGATTGATGGAAGCGGTGCGCCTCCAATTGGTCCTGTGGATATTGTAGTGGAAAACGATAAAATTGTACAGGTTCGAAGAGTGGGCTACCCGAAACTTCCCATAAATGAAGAAAGACGGCCCAAAGATGCCACTAAAGAAATTGACGCTCATGGGAAGTATGTGATGCCCGGCATCGTCGACCTTCATGTGCACACCGGCGGAGTACCAAAAGCTCCTGAAGCAGAATATGTATACAAACTTTGGCTCGGGCATGGCATTACCACTGTTCGTGGAGTTCCCGACGGTCCACTGGAATGGAGCTTGAGTGAGAAAAAGAGATCAGCTGCCAATGAGATAACAGCCCCTAGAATCGTTTCATTCCAGCGCCCCGGCAGTGGGAAAGAGTGGAATGGCAGACGAATCAACACCCCTGCTGATGCCCGGGAATGGGTGCAGTATGCACATAAAAAAGGAGTGGATGGATTGAAGCTCGGGGCTTTCCGTCCGGAGATCATGGGGGCCCTGATCAGCGAAGCTAATAAGCTGGGCATGGGTTCAACGGCCCACCTCGACCAGATGGGTGTGGCGCAAATGAATGCCCTGGATGCCGCAAAATTGGGAATGACCGGCATGACCCACTATTATGGGCTTTTCGAGGCCCTATACGACGGTTATGATGTTCAGCCCTTCCCGCTCGATATGAATTACCAGGATGAACAGCACCGATTCGGGCAGGTGGCCAGGCAATGGAATCTGATCCATGATAGGGGTAGTGAAGAATGGAATGCCCTGCTCGATAAATTCCTGGAGCTTAATTTTTTTATCAATCCCACCATGACGATATATTCCGCCGGGAGGGACGTAATGCGTGCAAGGAATGCCGATTGGCATGAGATCTACACACTGCCCAGTCTTATGGACTTCTACCAGCCCAGCCGGGTGAGCCATGGCGCCTATTGGTTCTACTGGACCACCCACGACGAAGTGGCCTGGAAGAAGTTCTACCAGAAATGGATGGAGTTCCTTCAGGATTATAAGAACAAGGGGGGCAGGATCACGGTTGGCAGCGATTCAGGATTCATCTACCAGCTTTACGGGTTTGGTACCATCCTGGAACTGGAATTATTGCAGGAAGCAGGTTTTCATCCACTTGAGGTGGTAAGGGCCGCCACCATGCATGGCGCCGAGGAAATATTCTATCCAAAAAGAAAGCCCATAGAGTACGGTGTCATCAGGCCCGGGTTGAAGGCCGATTTGCTGATCGTCGACGAAAATCCCCTGGAGAACTTCAAAGTTCTCTACGGAACCGGTGCGGTCAAACTCAACGACGAGACCGGTGAAGTAGAACGAGTAGGTGGCGTTGAATATACAATCAAGGACGGGATCATCTTCGATGCCAAGCAGCTGCTTAAGGATGTGGAGGAAATGGTGAAGAAGCAGAAGGCCGAAAGGGATTAGCTACGAACTAACAACTAACGACTAACAACTAACAGTGGGTTCAGTGGTTCAACTGTTCAGGCGACAGCTTGAGTGGTAGAAATCAAAAAGGTTCTCGAGGCTGAGGCCTATAGCTGGTAAGTACATGATATTTTAAGAAACTGATGCAAAGTGCGATTTTACACTTTACACTTTTCACTCTGCACTTTGACTTTTTAACTTCCCAACCTACTCCAATACTACCATCACCGGCCGGTGGTCGCTGATATATTTTTCATAATCAGCAAAACAATTATCAATGGTAAGGGTCTGAGTAGTTTGAATCCGGGTGGAAAGTTCATTTGATATGAGTATATGGTCAATATGGCTGGGCCACGACGGATAGCTCCAATTATCAGAACTTCCCTCTGCTATTGCCTGGTCTGCAAAACGGTAACTGTCCGAATCAGAAATGAAATTTGAAAATGGACCTTGAACTGAAATCACGTCATTAAAGTCACCTAACACAACGACTGATTCCTTTTCATATTCCGTATCCAAATAATTCTTAATGTCATTGGAAGCACTCTCACGTATAGCTATATTATCACTACCCCCACAACATTTGAGATGGATATTTATTATCGTCAGTTCAAGACCGTTGTAGTGTTTCACTTTTGTCTGGACGGGTGGCCTCGGCCAAATATTGTTTAATATAGCAGTAGGTTCTGTATATGATACGATCTCGCATTTTTTGAATAGAAAGGCAAGATCGAGGTCTCCTTCCAGCTCAATAAATTCTCCCACCCATTCCGTTAAATCCATGTCCAGCTGAAGAAATACTGCCGGATTTCGGACTTCCTGAAAAGCAATTACATCTGCATTGATATTGTTAATCATATGGACAAGGGAAGGTACCGTATTGTTAAAATCCAGCGGGAACTGTTCGACATTCCATGTAACAATTTCAAAGGTTGAATTGCCATAATCATCCAGGCACAATTCTAAAGAAGAATCCACTCCGTTGAATTCACATAAACCGTCACCAATTACCATCTCATCTACTTCTCTTTCCGGAACCTCTGAGCATGACCAAAATCCCACAACGAGACAGCAAAAAACTATTGTTTTCCCCATGTAGCAAATTTACATCTCTTTCATTACTCTGTACCCTTTGAATTTATGATGGGCATGAAAAATGAGTCTGAATGACCAGAAAATTCTCTTTTCTTTAAGACTATTAGGGTAAAATCACCCAAAACACTTATGAATCTGGGTCTGGCTTTGTAAAAAATGCGAGGTTTCCGACCTTGAGGAGAAATTTAAAGATGGAAGCATATATCATCGACGGGGTTCGAACCCCAATTGCCCGTTTTCGTGGAGGGCTTTCAGAGGTAAGGGCTGATGATCTGGCGGCTCATGTCATCAGGGAATTGATGGCCAGGCATCCGGAACTTGATCCGTCATTGATTGATGATGTGATCATGGGTTGTGCTAACCAGGCGGGGGAGGACAACCGGAATGTGGCACGAATGGCATCACTCCTGGCGGGATTGCCCGTATCGGTTCCGGGTGAAACGATCAACCGATTGTGCTCTTCAGGAATGTCTGCTATTATTCATGCTTCCCGAGCCATCAAGGCTGGCGATGGTGACCTTTTCATCAGCGGGGGAGTTGAACATATGACTCGCAGTCCTTATGTAATCTCGAAGAGTGCCCTTCCTTATGGGAATGACGCCCGGATGTACGACAGCAGTTTCGGGTGGCGGTTTGTCAATCCTAAAATGCATAAGCTCTACGGTACCGAGGCCATGGGAGAAACCGCGGAAAACCTGGTGGATATTCACCAGGTGTCGCGTGAAGATCAGGACCGTTTTGCGCTATCAAGTCATAAGAAGTCTGCCGCCGCAAGGGAATCCGGACGTCTTGCGAAGGAGATCAGTCCTGTATCGATACCGCGCCGAAAAGGTGATCCGGAAATTTTCGAACACGATGAATTTATCCGCCCGGAAACTACGCTCGAAGCGCTCGCCGGGTTGAAGCCTGCATTCCGGAAGGAAGGTGGAACGATAACAGCTGGGAATGCCTCCGGACTTAACGATGGGTCATCAGCAATTCTTGTTGCTTCTGACAGTGCCGTTGAGAAATATGGACTGAAGCCCATGGCAAGGGTCATCTCTTCACAAGTAGTGGGAGTAGAGCCCAGGATCATGGGTATAGGACCGGTAGAAGCTTCAAATCGTGCGTTGGAAAAAGCTGGTATCAGCTTTGAAGACCTGGATGTCATTGAATTGAATGAGGCTTTTGCAGCACAGAGCCTGGCCTGTATCCGTTCATGGGGATTGCCTGATGATGATCCAAGGATTAATCCGAACGGGGGAGCGATCTCACTGGGTCATCCGCTGGGTATGTCCGGTGCAAGGATCACCTACACCGCGGCGCTACAATTACAAGAGAAGAATGGACGTTATGCACTTTGTACTATGTGCGTGGGAGTGGGCCAGGGATATGCCGTTGTCCTTGAGAGTGTTTAAAGTTGAACGATCGTTCAATTACTGTTTAAATCTTGAACGTTTGTTCAATTTCCAAGCTCAATTTTCTAAAAAAAGTTGAACGTTTGTTCAATATTACTGTCTGAGTACCCATTAAATTGAACATTCGTTCAATTTATTCGCCGAAATACTCTTTCATAGGCGTAAAGTAGTGATCAATCCACCCCTGCTCATACTGGGTTTGTCCTTCGGGAATATTAATATGGATGAGCATCAGTCGGGTGCCTGAGTTCTCCGGTTCCAGTTTGATCACCAGGTGGGAGTCTTCGTCCCCATCGGCAAACTCAGTCGTCCGCCAGGTTTGATGGATCTCACTGTAGGGAGTAAGTTCGAGATTTGCACCCCAGATATAACCATCCCAAGCCGTAAAGGCATCGCCTTCCTTGTCGGTACAAGAGGCCTCCCCTCCCGTCATTTGGCTATGCCCCTCACTGGAGAGCCATGCCCTGTAAATCACTTCGGGTTCCACGGGGAAGAATTCTGACATTTCCAGTTTTTCTTTCATGACTTCGTACTTGGTGAATATTCTATCTAAGATATTGGAAATAATGACTCCATGCTTAAATTTGCAGTCCCTTTCGGGGAATACGCGAAAGTAGCTCAGCTGGTAGAGCACGACCTTGCCAAGGTCGGGGTCGCGGGTTCGAATCCCGTCTTTCGCTCAACACTTCATTAAGCCCGTACGTCAGTACGGGTTTTTTTATGAAGAAGTAATCCAAGCTTGCTTGAGATTATTTCGAATGAAAAACCAGGGCGTCAGCCCGCAGCTTAATGCAGTATTGACACACCCCTCTTGGGGATCAATGAAATTAATCCCGTCGGTTTTGTTTCACGCAGAGACTCAGAGACGCAAAGATTCCAGCAGTCAGCTTTAGTAAGTAATTAGACGCTCCCCTTTGGGATCAGCGAAGCTAATCCCGCCTTACCTAAGACCTCATCCCCCTAACCCCCTTCTCCATTCGGCAATGGAGAAGGGGGGAAGCAAAGTTTGGACAAATTGCACCTCGTGAAGCCCCTTTGAACGTTTCAACTACTGAAACAGTAGTCAGACCAACTCACCAACTCACCAACCAACCACCGCACTAAAGTGTCGGCTAAATGTCAGGTCTATGTCGGACTGATCAAATCCTTGAACTGTTAGCTTTGTACAGAAATAAAAGCAACAGTTCATGAGCACCGGAATCAAAATAATACTATCGATAATCATCATTCTCTTAATTGGGTTAGTCTATCTATTCTCCTATGTCCCGGATTTGTCTGATAAGCATGGGATTGTTGAATCAGAATTATACCTCGGAGCATCGGACATGCAGCCATTAATCGTAGCCTTTGGCGGAGGTGGGGGTGGCAATGACTGGACCAGAAATTACTTAAAATCAAAACGTGATAGCCTGAATAATATGGGTTATGCTTTATTGGCTGTTGGATAC
>JAHEKQ010000082.1 GCA_024638265.1 Flammeovirgaceae bacterium | reverse complement strand
GATTGTCGCCACATCGTCGTCTTCAGGATATTTCTCATAGACTTCTGCCATTGCATTGGCATAGAGTGAGTCTTGCACCCTTCTCTTATCGTAATTATATTCCTTGATGTACCGGACCTGCATGGCCTTGATCAGATCTTTTTCCACCCCATTGGCATACTTTTCAGCCATTCGACCCGCTTTGTTGATAGCCTTATAGGCAAAGGGAGCTTTTTCTTCACTCATATGCTGGTTTAAATACGAACCCAGTGCCCAGGCTTCCCCGTAATAACACATCACACAAGTGGAATCAGCCTTATGACCTTCCCTGAAGGATCGGACGGCTTCATTAACAGCAAAGGCGTATTTCAGTTGAATACCCTGGGTGAAATATTCTTGAGCCAGCTGATTCCCGGTCTCGATTTTTCGGAAGAATTTACCCGTCGCTTCAGGCAGGAGATCGATGGGATCACTAACACTTGCCGGCATGGAGGTCATTTCACTTGAAGTTGATTCGGTTTCAGATTCAGATTCCTGTTTAGTTTCGGGAACAGGCCCGCAGGCGGCGATCACTGTTAATAGTGATACGATTACAATCAGGTGCTTCATAGTAAGTAACAATTAGGCACACAAGATAAGGAATTAGCCCGACCCATTAATTACATAATTAATTATGTAATTAATTATATAATTAATCCTGTAATTATCTATTAGATAATCATGTAATTATTTACTACACCTGTTTCCGACGCAGGTAGGTCTTCAGCCATTTTTTGTCGTGTATCATTTCAACCTGCCTGCGCCTTCGGGTAGATTTGGCGAAGCAAGGCCTTCGGGTCCGCTTGACCGGATGGGCAAGCACCCCTCTCCATTTCTGGTTTGTGTAAGACCTCTCCCAGCTTGCGCCTATGCGTAGCTTCGGCGAAGCAAGGCCTTCGGGCCCGCATGACCGGACGGGCAGGCACCGCTCTCCATTTTGGTTTGTGTAAGACCTCTCCCCGCCCTTCGGGCACCCCTCTCCATTGCAAAGCAACGGAGAGGGGATTTAAGACACCTTAAAGTATTTTGTAATTTCTTTTATGGGGACTATAAAATACAGAGCAAGGGAGTTGAGGAAGCTTCAAACTCCTTCTGAAAAGCTGCTTTGGCAGAACTTAAGAGGTAAAAGATTTCAAAATCTTAAATTCAGGCGGCAACATCCTATCACAATAAGAGATATACAATCGGGTGGTTTCACCTATTTTATCGCAGATTTTTATTGTGCAAAACTTAAACTGGTCATTGAGTTGGATGGGAAAATCCATCATGATCAAAGGTTTGAGGACGAACTTCGGGATAAAGCTTTGGAAGAGTCGGGTTATAAGGTTGTTCGTTATACTAATGAACAGTTGAATAATATCGAGAAATTCTTAACACAACTCAGGGATACGATTCAAGGTATAAAGGGGGAGAATTGACTTTTCCCCAAGCAAATTTCCCCTCTCCGTTCGACAGAATGGAGAGGGGTGGATTGCGAAGCAAGACGGGGAGAGGTATTACCCAACACTTTATGGAGAGGGGTGGATTGCGAAGCAAGACGGGGAGAGGTATTACCAACCCACCCTACACCCTACACCTTACACCTAACACCCCTCCTACTCACTCCTCAACGTATCGGCCGGACTATTCCTCAACACCTTCAGAATCAGGCTTGAGATCGTTGCAATGGAAGTGATAAACAGCAATACCGTGGCCAGAACGTAGGGAAGCGGAGAGTCCGGCATCCTGTACGTATAAACGGTATCCATGAGCCCCGAAATGGCGACAAAACTTAGAGGAACTCCCAATATCGTGGCAATGATAAGCAAGACCAGGAATTGCCGGTTGATTACTTTGGTAAGATTCATAGTATTTGCACCAAGTACTTTCCTGATACTGAATTCCTTGATCCTGAAGGTAATGTTTAGGGAAACCAGTCCGAACAGTCCCATACAGCTCAGGATAATCGAAAGAATCGCCACAGCGCTCAGCAATTGTCCGTGTCCCTTGACACCGGTAAAATACCAACTCCATATCTCATCCTGGTAGAAACCTAAAAAGGGAACATCCGGAAACTGTCCCTTCCATTCTTCCTCAAGTGTTTCGAATACCGCAGTGGACTTTCCCGTTGCCGTACGTACCGTGATATAATTATACTCCTCTTCCGGTACAACCCGCATGATCAACGGTTGAATCTTATCATAGAAATGGGAGTAATGAAAATCATGTACCACTCCAACAACATTGTAGAGAGCGCTGTCATACCTGAAGGTGAATTGCATTGGGTCGTCTTTGATATCGAATTCGTCTACAAATGTCTCGTTGACTACCACGTTTTCCTGTTGATCTTCCGCACTTAAGGGATTCAACAACCTGCCATCCTTAAGCCGGAGCTCCATGAGATCTACGTAGTTTTCCCCGGCGTCTATACGCCTAACTTCTTTTTTCTGACCCCCCGTTTCAATCACGGCTAATGGTGTGTTACGCCCGGCATGATTGCCCGAACCTGCGATCGAAACGATATCGGGAATCTGGCTGAACTCACTCTTCAACGGAATGTAGTCCTTGGAATCGACGAGTGGTACTGCAATCACCTGCTCCTGGCTGTAGCCCCAATCGCGCTTTGCTATGAAACTTGCGTTTAGCGAGAAAGCAATACCACCGGAGATCAATAAGAGAGATAAAATGAATTGAAAAGTGAGGAATATCTTCGTGAAGCGGTTCTTCCCGATTTTCTGACGGCCTCTGAAAATTACAATTGGCTTGAAACTCGAAATATAGAAAGCAGGATAAGCACCGGAGGCAATCCCTGTTAACAGGGCTATACCTATGAAGAATAACCAAATCCTACTGGATGTGAAATCGAGGTCCAATCCTACCGAAAACAGGCTTTCAAAGCCCGGGACAAAAAGGATGGCCGCCCACAAGACCCCGACTAATAAAGCCATGATAGTCATGATCATGTTCTCAGCAATGAATTGAAAAATCAGTTGTCGCCTGATTCCCCCAAGTACTTTGCGAATTCCAATTTCTTTTAATCTTCTTGCCCCCGAGGCGATTGACGTATTTATATAATTAAAGCTGGCAAGCAAAAGCATAAACACACCGAGAAGGAACATCACGGTATTGCCTGCGGCATCACTACCCCCGGATACATCCCCACTGATGTACTCTGACCTTAAGGAAAGGGTGGTCAGGGGCTCAAGGGGGTAACTTTCTGCAGGCCATTCAAAATCTGCTTTGTTCTGTATCTCAACATATTTAGTCATGCCCTCATCGATGGTGGGAAAGTCCTCAGTATCGCGAAGTTCTATAAAAGTGGCTCCAATGAAGTCTTTCCAGTCATCTTCCTTGAAATCGGGATCTGCTTGTTTAATCTGGTTAAAAGGCGCGGCAATATGAACAGCAAAGCTGGCATTGCGTGGGAACTGCTCGAATACACCTCCTATTACAAATGAGAGTGTATTACGGGGAAATTTCATCGTAACCTGCCTTCCTACCGGATTCTCGTCGCCAAAGTACTTTTCCGAAACCCTTTCTGAGATAATGATCTCGGTCTCTCCATT
The DNA here is from genome assembly GCA_024638265.1 of Flammeovirgaceae bacterium. GTDB lineage: Bacteria > Bacteroidota > Bacteroidia > Cytophagales > Cyclobacteriaceae > JAHEKQ01. Next base: position 9,198 of record JAHEKQ010000082.1, on the reverse strand, counting down.
AAAATTGTCATAATTCCCCCATTTCAAGGGAAAATCAAACATTTCGAAAAAGTCTATATCCAGGAAGCCAACCCTTTCCGTGAAAACCAAATCTTCGTATTTCATGGCACAATTGCGCCAGTCGATACGGGTCATACCTGTAACCTGCTCATAATCTTCTTTTAGCAGTGGACCAATAGGTGCCGGGGAATCACCCCACTGTTGTGGGTTCCCATCCCGGTTCACCAGGTTGGTGACCAGGTAGATCTTATCTCTTTTTTCGTGAAAATTATCCTGGGTGTAAGCGAATTCCAGGAAGGTGAATACGGTAATGGCGCAACCAAGTGCCAGGGATAATCCGAATATGTTAATAAAAGATATTAGCTTGTTTTTCCGCAGGTTCCGCAATGCGGTAGTCAGATAGTTCCGTAGCATAGAGACAGGTTTCGTTAAGGACAGCCCTTCGTTGGGATGGTTTCCTCACCAGCGTATTAATACTCTATAGTTAAAACGGTACTATGTCCTGGAAAGATTCAGAAACTACCAGCCATTAGCAATTCTGCTGGCCATTCCCCTAAAGATAAACATGTGAAATGGAGAAACTAACCACCAGTACATTCTGCCCCAAAGCCCTTTCGGACGGAAGGTGGCCGTTTGGTAAAGCAGGTGTTTTCCGGATTCAGACCTGATGTGAAACTCCAGCCAGGCGTCACCGGGAAGCTTCATTTCGGCAAAGAGTAAGAGTTTTCGTTCATCGCGATTAACGTAGAGGACTCTCCAGAAGTCGAGGGCATCCCCCATTTTAAGATCTGACTGACTTCTCCGGCCTCGTCGAAGCCCTACACCTCCTACTACCTTGTCCATCAATCCCCTGATTCCCCAGAGCCAGTTACCATAATACCAGCCATTTTCTCCCCCTATTTGCCAAATCCTGGCCATGGCTGATGCTACGTCCTTATTGATCTCGACAACTTTTTTGTCTTTAAATACACCATATTTGGGTGTAGACTTCTGACCGACAAAATGCTTATTGAAATTCGTTTCAACTGAATCCTTCCAACTGGAGGTAACACCCCCGGAATCCACTCTCATTAAGGCGCGCTCCAATGCTTCCTCGTAGCCGTATTTATTATCTACCTTAACATACTGATCGATTTCATTATCTCTGGCGATCACCTCATTTTTCATACTTTCCACCAAATGACGGGCGAGGTAGTACGAGGTACTTGTGACAAAGAACATCCAAAGGGAAGAAAGGTGGGGAGTTAGGACCGGAACAACGATGATACTTCGTCGGAGGTTCCTCACTTTTGCATATCCATGCAGCATTCCTTTGTAAGTCAGGATCTCTGGACCTGCAATGTCAAATGAATTCTGGTAACACTCTTCTTTAAAGAGTACTCCGATCAGATATTGAATCACGTTTCCCAGGCTTATCGGTTGGCACCGACTTGACAGCCAGCGCGGTGCGATCATAACCGGAAGTTTTTCTACCAGGTCACGGATAATTTCAAAGGAGGCGCTGCCGGATCCGATAATTATTCCGGCGCGGAGCGTTGTAGTGGGAATCTGGCTTTTTTCCAGGATTCTTTCCACATCATATCTTGAAGCAAGGTGATCTGAGAGCTCATCGTCATTGACAATTCCAGATAAGTAGATCACCTGTCTGGCAGTGCTTTTACCGATATAGCTCGAAAAATTTTCTGCCGTGACAGATTCCTTTTTACGGAAATCTTCCGTCTTATCACTCATCGAATGGATCAGGTAATACGCCGCATCAAGATCTCTTGGCAATTGATCGAAATCCCCGTCTTCACTAAAATCAGCTTCCAGTACGAGAATTCTCTCTAGTTGTTCATCGGAAAAGTCTTCGTAATCAAAGCGGCGTTTATCCCGGACTGGACAGATCAGAAAATGCCCTTCTTCGAGAAGGGGTTCTATCAATCTGCGTCCGATATAGCCGGTTGAACCAGTAAGCAAGATGCGGGCCATAGAAAACTAACAGCTAAATACCCCATTAGGTTAAAAATCTATTGTCAGATAGTTTGAAGTAGGTAGTTGGAAATGCAACAAATCATTAAAATACTGACAAAAATCAGGTTTTTTCGAAGAAAAAAAATTCTGCATTACTGCTGAATATAGGTAACTTTTACAAACTTTTTTGACTATGAGAGATGATGAGAATTCTGGTATCTACGAGATACCTTTTGAAGATTTCTTAGCTCCTGCTCATCCACAACAACCACAGAGAATACCCCAAACCTTTACCAGGGAGGAAGTATTTGAATCATCGATGGAATATTTTGGTGGAGATGAGTTGGCGGCAGAGGTCTGGATGCACAAGTATTGCTTGAAGAAAAAGGATGGATCTTTCCTGGAGAGATCGCCTGCCGACATGCACCGAAGGCTGGCCGGGGAGATTCACCGGGTTGAAAAACGATATGAAAACCCGGTCAGCGAAGAGGAAATTTTCAATCTCCTTGACAGGTTCAAATATATCGTCCCCCAGGGAGGTCCGATGTCTGGTATTGGTAACGAATTCCAGGTAGTATCTCTCAGCAATTGTTTTGTAATCGGCCAGCCCGGGAATGCGGATTCCTACGGGGCGATTATGAAGACCGACGAAGAGCAAATTCAGCTGATGAAAAGAAGGGGCGGAGTGGGTCATGATTTATCCGGTATCCGCCCGACAGGTAGCCCCGTTAAAAACAGTGCTATTTCATCCACAGGTATTTTACCTTTTATGACCCGCTTTTCCAATAGTACACGGGAAGTGGCCCAGGGGGGAAGGCGCGGTGCCTTGATGTTATCCCTCTCTGTGAGGCACCCGGACATCATGAGTTTTATTACTGCCAAGGAGGATACTACCAAGGTAACTGGCGCCAACGTATCGGTCAGGATTGATGATGAATTCATGCAAGCAGTCCGTGATGATACCAATTACCAACTGCAATATCCCGTAGATTCCCCCAATCCTACGGTGAAACAATCGGTTAGGGCGAGAGAAATATGGGATACTATTGTCAAAAGTGCCTGGAAATCGGGAGAACCTGGAATATTGTTTTGGGATACGATTAAAAGAGAATCAGTACCCGATTCCTATGCGGACCTGGGTTTCGAAACTACTTCCACCAATCCCTGTGGCGAAATTCCATTATGTCCCTATGACAGTTGCAGGCTGTTGGCTCTCAACCTGCTTTCCTATGTAAGTGATCCCTTCACACCCGAATCAAGCTTTGATTTTGACCTGTTTCGTGAGCATTCAGCAATGGCCTTGAGGATAATGGATGATATCATTGATCTGGAGATCGAAAAGATCGATAGGATCCTCGCAAAGATTGAAAGTGATCCTGAGATGTTTGAGATTAAGCAGACCGAATACAGGTTATGGGAAAAAGTCCGTGAAAAGTGTATTCAGGGTCGAAGAACGGGTATTGGAATAACAGCTGAAGGAGATATGCTGGCAGCATTGGGTTACACTTACGGAACCCCCGAAGCCACCTCCAGGGCAACCGAAATTCATGAGATTCTCGCTAAAGCCTGTTACCGTGCTTCTGTCGATCTTGCAAAGGAACGGGGTGCATTTCCACTATATGAGAAGGAAAGGGAATCCGGAAGTCCATTCATTAATCGTATGGTGGAAAATGATCCCCAACTTAAGGAGGAAATGGAATTGTTCGGTCGAAGGAATATTTCCATGCTCACCATTGCCCCCACGGGGAGTACGAGTCTCATGACACAAACCAGCTCAGGGATTGAGCCTGTTTTCATGATCAGTTACATGAGGCGCAAGAAAGTAAACGCTGAGCAGGAAGGTAAAACGATTGATTTCACTGATGAGGTAGGGGATTCATGGCGCGAATTCAGGGTTTTCCACCCACCCTTCCTCAAGTGGCTTAATGCTGCAGGATATGATGTGAAAAAAGCATATTCGCTGGGAGAAGAAGAGCTACAGGAAGTGATTAATCAATCGCCCTATGCAGGAGCTACCGCGAATGAAATTGACTGGAGGGAAAAGGTCAGGATGCAGGGTGCTGTACAGCAATGGGTGGACCATTCTATAAGCGTAACGGTAAACTTGCCTTCCGATGTTAAGGAAGATGTTATACATGACTTGTACCTGATGGGCTGGGAAGAAGGATGCAAAGGTATTACCGTTTATCGCGATGGCTCCCGGTCAGGGGTGCTGGTTTCTGAAAGACCCCAGGAGGAAGTGGAAACTCCCGAAAGCTTTAAAAGGCCCAAAGAGTTGGAGGCCGATTTGATCAGGTTCCGAAATAATAAGGAAAAGTGGGTAGCCATCATCGGTAAATTAAATGGTAAGCCCTATGAAATATTCACCGGTAAATCGGAAGACACCTTGGTTATCCCGAACTATATCACTTCCGGAAAGGTGATAAAAACGAAAAACGGGGGAGGGAGGAGCCGTTATGACTTTTCATTCAGGGATAGGGATGGGTATGGAGTAACTTTTGAAGGAATATCACGGGCATTTGATGAGGAGTATTGGAACTATGCCAAGCTTATTTCGGGTGTGATGCGGCACGGTATGCCGATAAAATATGTAGTGCATATGGTCACGAATTTACACCTGAACGACGAATCGTTGAGTACCTGGAAGAATGGAGTGGTGCGGGCGCTTTCCAAATACATCCCGGATGGGGAGTCTCCCGAAGAGAATATTTGCCCGGATTGTGAACAGCCTACCCTGGAGTATAAGGAAGGATGCCTGACTTGCCGGAATTGTGGTCACACCCGTTGCGGATAGGCTAAATTGATTTAGTGCGTAATCTTAAGGCATTTCCGATCACCGATACGGAACTGAAACTCATGGCCAACGCGGCAATCATGGGTGATAATAGTATTCCAAAAATCGGGAAAAGGACTCCTGCGGCGATGGGAACCCCAACTGTATTGTAGATTAGGGCGAAAAAGAGGTTTTGTTTTATATTCTTCATGACGCCGGAACTCAGGTTTCGTGCGTTCACGATTCCCATAAGGTCTCCTTTCACAAGTGTAACCATGGCACTTTCAATGGCGACATCCGTACCGGTCCCCATGGCGATTCCCACATCACTTTTTGCCAGTCCCGGTGCATCGTTGATGCCATCACCGGCCATTGCCACCACTTTGCCATTCCTTTGGAGATCTTCTACCTCCCTGAGTTTATCTTCGGGCAACATATTGGCCTTAAAATCGGCCAGGCTCAATGATTCGGCCACAGATCGAGCCGTAACCTCGTTGTCGCCTGTGAGCATTACTACGTCTATCCCTTTGTCCTGCAATGCTTGAATGGCCTTGATACTCGTTTCCTTAATTTTATCGCCTATCACCACATATCCAACTACTTCCCTGTTTACTGCCAGGTAAGAGACCGTTTTTCCCTGGTTTTGGAAGCTTATTGTTTCATCAAGCATAGCGGCACTGAGTTCGGCATTCGCGTGTTCCATCATTTTCTGATTTCCCAAACTGGTTTGCTGTCTTTCAACAGTGCCTTGCACCCCTTTTCCGCTCAATGCATTAAAGTCCACTGAATTGGATGATTTAATGCCCTTTTCTTTTCCATAGTGCACCGTGGCTTCCGCCAGGGGATGTTCACTGTTCCTGTTAAGCGATACAATAATTCGCAGCACATCATCCTCTGTGAATTGACTGCCGAAAGAACCCACTTTTTCTACTGTGGGTTTTCCCTCGGTAATAGTCCCGGTCTTGTCTACGATTAGCGTATCAACCTTAGCCATTTTTTCAAGGGCTTCTGCATTTTTGACCAATACGCCGTATTGTGCCCCTTTACCCACGCCTACCATGACTGACATTGGAGTTGCAAGTCCCAATGCACAGGGACAGGCGATGATTAGTACAGCTACCGCATTAACCATGGCATATACATAAGAGGGTTGAGGACCCCAAATTGCCCAAACTGCGAAAGTAATTACTGAGATGGCAACAACGATAGGAACGAAGTAGGCTGAAACCGTATCTGCCAGGTTTTGAATGGGTGCCCGACTTCTGCTGGCAGTATTTACCATATCGATGATTTGAGATAGCAGGGTATCGCCTCCTACCTTTTCGGCTTTCATCAGGAATGTCTGGTTCCCATTGATGGTTCCACTGCTCACCCGCTCATCAGCGGATTTGCTGACGGGGATAGGTTCTCCGGTAATCATCGATTCATCAATACTCGTATTTCCTTCAATAATTACCCCATCTACCGGGATTTTCTCACCGGGTTTTACTTTTATGATATCATTGATCTTGATTTGATCAATTTTAACCTCCATTTCCTCCCCATTCACCATTTTTGTGGCCTTGTTAGGGGCGAGTTTCAGGAGCTCTTTGACCGCCGAATTCGTTTTACTATGTGCTTTAGCTTCCAATAATTGCCCAAGCAATACCAGCGTCAGGATAACCGTAGCCGCTTCAAAATAGACATGTACAGTTCCCGCTTCTGTTTTAAACTGGTCGGGAAATAAATCGGGTATCAGCAGCGCGGTTAGACTAAACAGCCAGGCAACTCCCGCACCCAACCCTATGAGTGTAAACATATTCGGGCTTCTTCGGACCAAACTGCTATAGGCTCGTTGAAAAAACATCCAGGTGGCATAGAATACCACCGGGACAGACAGTACTAACTGTATCCAGTTCCAGTACCTCAGATCCATCACCTTGTATAAGGGATTGTCTGCGATCATTTCGCTCATGGCTATGAGAAAAATGGGTAAGGTGAACCCCGCAGCAATCCAGAACTTGCGACGTAATTTAAGGTAAGTTTTTTCTTCCGCAGAAAGATCCGGTTTCAGTGGTACCAAATCCATTCCGCAAACTGGGCATGAACCAGGCGCATCCTCAACTACCTCGGGGTGCATCGGGCAGGTCCATTGCTCATCGGAAGAAGCACTCTGAAAATTTTGTTCCTCCACCAGGTCCATACCGCAAACGGGACAATCTCCTTGTTGATCATAGGTTTTGTCACCCTCACAATGCATCGGGCAGTAGAACACACCGGTTCCGTTACCTTTTTCATGGTGTTGATGATCATCAGGTTTCTCCGATGTTTCGTGCTCAAGACCATGCATATCATGGTGGTGGTGGTCATGGTGATCATCCTGTCCCGGGGGATGAATACTGTAATTACTGTTTTTTAAAGCGTCCTGGAACCTCTCGATGGGAATATGTGAATCCATCTCGAGTGTTGCTTGCGCTTGCTCCAGGTCAACAGAAACCTCTTTCACGCCTTCAACTTGTGATAAGGCATCTTCCACATGGTTACGACAACCATTACAGGACATTCCTGAAACCTTATAGGTATGATTCATCGAATTTTTTTGATCAAGTTATATACCGTGAATAACACAGGATCAGGATATTAAATCCCATAGACCGGACTTTTTTACGCAACAAATCAATACTTGGCGGGAACCCCATTCCCCGGTAGCGATTTTTGAATAAATTCCCTGAGGTCGTCATTCGCTTTCTGAAGGTCTTCAGCACGCAAGTACATCATATGCCCGCTTTGATAGCCCTTGAAACCTAAACGATCCTTCATCTTGCCACTGGGATCCAACTGCCACATGGTATACTTGGCATTGAAGTAAGTAGTGGCCCCATCATAATAGCCCGACTGGATCAAAACGTTGAGATATGGGTTTTGCGCCATTGCCTGACGTAAGTTCTCTCCCGTATTGTCGCCACTCCTGTTCCAGGGCCTGACAGGTCCGAACATGTTGTATTTGATGTCGGTTTTATATTTCAATTCGTTCTGGAAGTAATAATTGATCGCGGGTGTAAAGGAGTGCAGCCATGCGGTGATCTCCGAATTAAAATCCGGTCGCTCTCCCGCTTCTTTTTTGTCAATTCCCTTGTACCGCGAATCGAGCCTTCCAACGGTATATCCGCCTTTATCGCGTAAAAGATCTTTCCAGAAATAGGAAGTGGGGACATCAAGGTTATGCTGTCGAACCGTTTTTTCTGATAATCCGGAATACATGGCAAATTGCTTGATCACCTCTTCTTTTCTCGCTTCATCCACCCAGGCTCCATTGGCCATTACGGGCAATACCTCATCGATAGTATAGCGTTCTACTTCGGACAGGAGTTCGGTGAGGTCTTTGGACTGAAGCTCATCGGACAGCACTTTGTGGTACCAGGCTGCGGCTGCAAAATAGGGTAGCCGGTTGGCCGCTTCCACGGGTCCATCACGGTCGATGCCAAGTCCGGTAGGGGAGACCAGGATCACCCCATTCAGGTACATCCACTGGCTGTTTTGTAAAGCAAGAGCCAAGCCGGAGACACGTGTGGTTCCATAACTTTCTCCAATCAGGTATTTCGGGGATCTCCAGCGGTTTTTGCGGGTGACAAAGGTATTGATCCACTCTGCCAGGTATTTTATGTCTTCATTGACCCCAAAAAACATACTGGGTTCCGTGTCCGGGTCTACTACTCGCGAATAGCCTGTATTTACCGGGTTTACAAATACGATGTCTGCCACATCCAGAATGGAATGAGGGTTGGCTTTAATTCCGTAGGGTTGAATAGGGTATCCCTCGTCGTCAATGTTGAGAATTCGGGGTCCGGTGTATGCAATATGCATCCAGACCGACGCAGAGCCGGGCCCTCCATTAAATGAGATCACAAGGGGCCTTCGGGTCCTGTTGCTGATACCCTCCCGTTCATAGTAGGTATAAAATAGGGTAGCAACAGCTTTCCCATCTTCATTCCAGACCGGCTGGGTACCCGCATAGGCTGAATAGGGAATTTTCTTTCCTTTTATGGTTGTCTCGTGGGTAGTTTTCACTTCAGACTCCACCTCAATTGCCCTATCCTGGGCTACCGAAAAAAGGGAAATAGTCAGCAAGGGTATTAAAAACAGGCTTTTCATATCATTGGATTTGTTTAATAGCGATTTATAAGAATTCTCGGAATTTTACGAATAGATTTTTATGACAGGTCAATTCTGTTGACAATGTCATCCTCACAGGGCAGAATGAAAAAATAGATTAAATTGAGAGGAATGAAAAAATGGCTTTTCATTTTATTACTCCCTATAGCGGCATTTGGCCAGGAGAGGACCAAAGTGGATATCCGGGAGATTCTCGATGACTGGGTATTGAGCGGGGATTCCATTCTCAGATACAATGATCTGATTCTTGATGTCACCCCTTTGTCATCCTACAAAGAGTATGATTTTCAGGACGGGATAATTCAATATTTGGATTCTGT
>JAHEKQ010000081.1 GCA_024638265.1 Flammeovirgaceae bacterium | reverse complement strand
TTATAAAACGTAAACCCGGCAGCACCGTCCTTTGTCACCCAGTCCACCTTCATCCCGATAAGGAACATGCGATGCTTTTTCTCAATGAGGACTGGAATCCCGTCGAGGTCGAACTCTTCGTCTCCCTCCCTGGGTTTATCGAACCCCAACAAGTAATTCACCCCCAGGCAACCGGCACCCCCCTTGATTCCGATCCGCAACTTGTAATCTTCCGGGATGCCCTTCTTTTCCATGATGTTTTTCACCATTTCGGAGGCCTCTTGGGTTAGCTTTACCGGGGAGTTCATGTATCTTTCGGGGGCTTTTGCATTATGGAATCAAAAATATTTAAATTACCAACATTTAGGACCTGAAAAGAGTTTATTTCCCTTATGGATGCATTTTTAGATATACTTAAGATACTTCTCCCGGCGGCGGTTGTTCTTTATGCCATGTACCTGGTGGTGAAGAGTTTTATTTCGAAGGAGATTGAGAAAGCAAGGCTGGAGGTGAGGGGAAGGAGCATAGAAACGGTTCTGCCCAACAGGCTCCAGGCATATGAGCGGATGGCACTTTTCCTGGAACGTATGCACCCGCAAAACATGATGGTCCGCCTGAATGTGGGTCAGATGCCGGCAGTGGAATTTCAGTCCATTTTGCTCAGCGAGATCAGGAATGAATACAATCACAATGTTTCCCAGCAGGTATATATGAGTAATGAGTCCTGGGAATTGATCGTCAGCGCCAAGGAGGACCTGATCCTCACCATCAATGAAGCTACATCCAAATGCAATGAAAAGTCGACATCGACCGACCTCAGCCGACTGATTATTGAGAGCATGGCGGCCAAGCCTGTAGATCCCATATCGAATGCGCTCAGGTACCTCAAGGATGAGATCCGCCAAACTTTTTAGATTTCACTCACGTTTTCAGGATTATGGAACCATTGAAAAATAAGTTCTTCCAGCAGTCTATGGCCAGAGCGGCAGAATATCTCAAAAACAGGAGACGTCTTGCAGGTCTGTTCACTTCGGCGAGCCTGAAGCTTAGGAATGTTGATTTCAAGCGGTTAAATGGTCGGAAATTAGCCGGTAAAGTGAAGGTTTTTTTACGCATGATTCGCGCGTATGCCAATGGCAGTTATCGCGCTTTACCCTGGAAGAATATGCTCCTGATCCTGGGCTCCATCATCTATTTCGTAACTCCCATCGACATGATCCCCGATTTCATTCCCGTGAGTGGTTTGTTGGATGATTTTACGGTGATTGTGTGGGTGTATAATGCTGTCAGGGTAGAAGTTGAGGAGTTTATCAATTGGGAGAAAAGCTTAATCGAATCTTAGGTGTCTCACGCAAAGACGCAAAGACGCCAAGATTGCAGTACCAATTAACTCATTCCCAAACTTCCGGTATCCTGTATCCTGTATCCTGTATCCTGTATCCGGTATCTGCCGCCGAAGGCGGCCGGCCCTACTTCTTCGAAGCATTAAACAACTTCTCCTTCTCATCCTTGGAGAGGCTCTCGTAGCCGGATTGTGAGATCTTGTCTAGGATGGCATCGATTTCTTCCTGGGAAGGCTCCACTTTTCCGCCTTTGGTTTTAGCTGATGTTGAAGACTTGCGGGCAGTGGATTTTCTTGGACGGCTATAATTTACTTTCATCTTTGGTTGACTCACAAAGAAACTTTTGAACCAGGCGAGGGTGGACCCAATCCAGGCCCCCAGGTCAGTACCGCGTTGGAGGTTGCGGATATACAGATACCCGATTAGCCCCCCGGCGAGGTGTGCCATTTCTCCGCCAAAGTTGGCGCCCCTGAGTCCAAAGAATGCCTTAATAATAAAAAACGCTGCGATATACTGGATCTTTACCGGTCCGAAGAACAACAGGTGCATCCTGTAATTGGGCGCCAGTGTTGCTGCACCTACGGTAATGGCAAATACACCGGCAGAAGCTCCCAGGGCAATACCCCCGTTGAAAACAGATTCAGGTGGCAACAAATTGAAAAGCAGTAATACGGAAAGGCTACCAAATATTCCCCCCAGTATATACAGGTTGATCAACCTGTCACTACCCAGGTACTCCCGGATAATCATTCCAAACCAGTAAAGGAAAAGCATATTCCAGAAAATGTGGAAGAATCCCTCATGGGTGAAGAAAGAAGTAATAAATGTCCATGGCCTGGTGATAAAGACAGAAAGATCGGTGGGCATGGCTACATAGGCCAGGAAGACTTCAAAAAAGGCTGAAGTGCTGAATAGTCGCACAATATTGACAGCTATGAATACCGAAACATTGATGATAATCAATTGCTGTAATCCGCCGTTCGGGCGTGACCATTGGGACCGAAGATCGTCTTTTAAACTAGAGAACATTTCAGAAAAACTTCACCATTAGAAACCCAAAAATCATACCACCCAGGTGAGCGAAATGGGCCACCTGGTCACCGGTATTCCTGGATAAGCCCAGGTATATTGCCATTCCTCCCAAAATTAATACAAGGTACTTAGCTTTTATCGGAATCGGGGGGAAAAGTAGCATTAATTGGCGGTCGGGAAACAGGAGTCCGAAGGCCATTAAGATAGCATAAACTGCCCCTGAAGCACCCACCACGCGCCCCTGGTTCTGCGTGATCAGGGTTTGCTCAAAGTCCCTGACAAGCTCCAGGCTCTGTGATTTATTGGCATTGGGGTTTTGCTCATAATCAGAAATGAATTCATAGACGGCTGCTATATTATAATACCGTTGAAGTTCGCTCCTGTGGTCACTGACCAGCATAGAGAATTGCTCAACGGAGGGAGATGCTTTGTAAGCATTCAAGTCGCTTTGCAGACCTTTCGATTGGTAAAGCCCTATGCCGGCATAGAATATTCCCGCTCCCATCCCGGAGATCAGGTAAAAAGCCAGGAATTTCTTCGGACCCCACACCATCTCGAGGGATACCCCGAGAAATGCAAGACCGAGCATGTTGAAGAGAATATGCATAAAATTCGCATGGGCGAACATATAGGTAAATAACTGATAGGGGGCAAAGTACATGGAATCGAGCCTGTACATGGCCATCAGGGCAGGGAGATTCAACGATTTGAATAAAAATGAACCGACAAAAATGACCACATTAATGATCACCAGGTTCTTTACCATGGGGGTGAGCCTAAACATCAGTTAAATAAATTCTCTATGGTTTTCGTGTCAATTATCTTAAAAGTTGGCTGCCCATCCGGTGTGTAATTTGGATTCTCACAGCTGAACAGCTTGTTTACTAACTCGTCCATTTCCATAACGGACAAAGGGCGTAAGTTGTTCGCCGCAGTTCTTTTGCTGAGTAACCTGATGACCTTTTCCCTGTCAGATACCTCAAGGTCGTTTTTGCTGAACTTATATTGTTCGATCAGTTCCTCAAACAATCGCTTTTCACTTTCCGTTTCAATGTCGGCAGGGATTCCGTTTATTACAATGCTGCTTTTTCCAAAGACTTCAAATTCAAATCCAAGGGTTTTGAGTTCTGGTTCGAGTTCCATGACCAGCTCAAAATCTGACTGGTTAAAATCAATCGAAACGGGGAAAAGTACCTGCTGAGATAGGTTCAGGTGTCTTTTGGACCGGCTTTGCAATTGCTCGTAGTTGATCCTTTCCAGTGAAGCCCGCTGATCGAAAAGGATAAAACCGGATTTCACATTAGAAATAATGAAACGGTTTTGTACCTGCAGAAAGGTACTTCCCTTAGTCCCGGTCTCTGGCTCCTGCTGCATCTTGCTTTCGAAAGTGAGTGAGGATTCTTCATAACCCTCTTCTTTCCGTATGATTTCCTCCGAATGGGTTCCCCTCCTGAGCAAGTTTTCATCATAAAGGCTTTCCCAATTTTTTGCCGAAGTGTCCCGGGGTGGGGCAGGGGCAAATTCACCCTGTCCGCTACCAGCTTTCCCAAGCTCCTTTCTAATATCTTCCATGAGGTTTACATCCGCATCAAAATCCAGCGATGGGAACACGTTATGGGTCCCGAGCGATTGCTTAACGGCAGCCCTCAATATGGCATAAATCGTTCGCTCATCATCAAATTTTATCTCGGTTTTGGTTGGATGCACATTGATATCAATATGGCTGGGATCGATCTCAAGGAACAAAACATAGAACGGGAAGTAATCGTCTGGTATCAGCCCTTCGTAGGCCATTTTAATAGCATGGTTAAGATAATTGCTTCTGATGAAGCGGTTATTTACGTACAGAAATTGCTCGCCCCTGGTTTTCTTGCTGAATTCCGGTTTCCCTACATAGCCGCCGAGTTTTATGAGATCAGTTTCGGTCTTGCAGGAAACGAGCTGATCTTTGTACGCCTTACCCATTAAATGAACAATCCTCTGGCTGAGTTTCCCATGAACCAGGTGAAAAGTCTCTACATCCTCTTGGTATAAGTTCATGCTTTTATCGGAATGGGCCAATGCTATCCGTTGAAATTCATCAATGATATGTTTCATTTCCACTCCATCGGATTTTAGGAAATTCCGCCTGGCAGGCACGTTGTAAAAGAGGTTTTTTACCGCAATGGAAGTTCCCTTTTCGCAAGCATCAGCTTCCTGGAGTTTTACCTCCGAACCCTCCACCACAAGCTTCGTTCCGATTTCCATATCCTCCATCCTGGATTTCAATTCCAGGTGTGAAACGGCAGCAATGGAAGCGAGTGCCTCCCCGCGAAAGCCCATGGTCCTGATGTTAAACAGGTCATCCGAACTATTGATTTTGGAAGTAGCATGTCTCTCCAGTGACATCCGGGCATCACTTTCGTTCATTCCCGAACCGTTGTCGACGACTTGTATAAGCTTTTTACCATGATCGCGGATGATGAGATCGATTTTTGTGGCCCCTGCATCAATGGAGTTTTCCATGAGTTCCTTGACCACAGAGGATGGTCTTTGTACTACTTCTCCCGCAGCGATCTGGTTGACGAGCACGTCGGGCAGTAACCGGATCACGTCTTGCATATCAGAGGCGGAAGAGTTTGGATTTTTTTACCAGGAAATAGATAGGGATCAGCAGAAGTAACATATAAACGGAATCCTCCCCGAGATACCAGAATGAGGCCAATCCACCTACAAGAATTAGGAATATCAATGACCGGGCTCTACCGGTAGAATCTTTGGTTCTCGTTCTTCCCTTTCGAAATGCCCCCCTGATATTATGTGATGCGCTACTTGCGTATTCTTCGGGAATCTCCCCTCTCTCCATCTGTAATTCCCTCTTGATGCGACTTTCACGCTCCCTGAGTTCCTCCTTGATAGGATCATAATAAAGAGGTTCGTAATTGAACTTTTTATGTTTAGCTACTCTGAATAATGATGGAATCCTCTGTGCCATTTACCCTTACTTTCTCTGCTTATATAAGAAACAAAGATACAAAAGACACAGTAATCTTACATTTTTTGTAAATTGTACAATTGTAGGATTTTCCGGCGGACGGATTTCGTAGCTTTAAGGTCATGAGAAGGCATCTTGTCCTTATTTTTTTAACTATGATCTGGCAGCAGGCTGCTGCCGGACACCCTTATAATATCCTCGACAGAGGTGATGAAATACCCCTTGAAAAAGCCGACGAATACGTCTCCCAGCTCTTTATTCTCAAAGCCTTTCCCGGTGGAAATGAAAGCCACTTTTCTGTCCTCGAAAACCAGGTAAAGCGTCACAATCCCGGTGGATTGATAATCCATAACGGATCCCCTTTCCAGGCTGCGAGCTTGATAGACAGGCTTAACAGAGCATCGGATACACCCTTATGGGTAGGCGCAGGTTTAAATATTTCAGGATGGGAAATGCCCGGCGATCATATTCTCAACCAGGTAGATGATATATCCGTTCTTCACGAAACCGGTGTAATGCTGGGGGAAAAATTCAACAAAATCGGAATAGATTTCATTGTAGACCCAAGTCTTGATGTATCGGACGGCAGTTACTCCTTCGGCCGTTATTATGCCCAGGGTTATTATACGGAAGGTATTACACCGGTTTTCCGTCCGGACAGTTTGTTGGATTTTCCATCGCAGGGCGGAGTTATCCTCCCATATGAAGTCCCCTATCGAGTAAATAAACGACGTGTGGATTACAGCCGTACAACTACGGCAAGGCTCAGATCCAGGGGTTACGACGGACTGATCATCGTGGAATTGTCGGATTCTGATGTCCTGGATGACAATGCAGCCTTTTATGCCATTCAATCGGGAGCCGACATGGTCATATATCCGGGTGACCCGTCAAAAGCGATTTCTTCTCTCAGAAAGCGTATTCGAAATGGTGATTTGCCAAAGAAAAAAATTAGGGAAAAGTACTCAAAAGTCCTCCAGAAGAAATACCGGGTTTACCAGCCTTTTTCCGAACAGGTTCGATTCCTGGATGGACCGAAAGATCAGTACATGAAACAAAAGCTTAATGTCGCTTCAATCGCTACAGTTAAAAGGACGGGAAACCTTGTGCCATTCAGGATGTTGGACACATTGGAGATTGCCCTCATTTCCAATAAATCTCACGCCACTTTTAATACACATCTCAAAAAGTACAACTACATATTTGAACTGGGAGGGTGGGAAAATACCGATTATATAAATTCCTTTGATGCAGTCGTCGTTCCTGTTTCCAAAGGTGAAGACCTCACATGGATCAATAAGATAGCGGACAAATCAAATATAATCCTGGTAACCTACGGGTTTGAAGACCTGGAAGAATTTAGCGGGTTTGACTATGTTCTTTCCATACCTGAGAAAAATGAGTACACTCAGCGGTTTGCCCCCCAGGTTCTTTTCGGGGCGATTTCTTCAAAGGGAAGAATGAACACAACATTGCCCCAGGGATTTTCTCAAAAAATACAAATGGATCCCATTGGCAGGCTCAGTTATGATCAGCCCCTTTCGGCTTCCATGGATCCGGATATTCTTGATGGTATAGATGAAATTGCCAGGGAGGCCATAGAAAAGGGGGCAACACCCGGGTTACAGGTATTGGTGGCTCGAAGAGGTAAAGTGGTATACAATAAATCCTACGGCTACCAAACCTATGCTCAGAAACTGGTAGTAACTGATGAGACTATCTACGACCTTGCCTCGGTGACCAAAGTAATGTCAACCCTCCAGGGAGTGATGTTCATGAATGAAAAGGGCATTATAGATTTGGACACTACGCTATCAAGCTACTTGCCGGAACTCAGGGAAAGTAACAAGGAAGATATGGCCATTCGGGATATCCTGCTCCACCAGGCTGGTCTCCGGCCCTGGCTTCCCTTCTGGAGGGAGACTATGGATGACCGGGAGGTTTCGGAAGAATTCTACAGCGCTATACCTGAGGAAGAATTCTCACTACAGGTTTCGGAAGGACTCTATGCGATAAGCAGTATTAGGGATAGCGTCTGGAGCTGGATTATTGATACCCGGCTGATGCGCAAAAAGGAGACTGAACACTACGGTTATCGCTATAGCGACATTGGATTTTACATGATGCAAAGACTCATTGAATCAAAACTCAACCAACCCCTGAATGAATTCGTCAGTCAGAATTTTTACGATCCGCTGGGAATGATGACCACCACTTACCTGCCTCTCTGTAAATTTGAAGTGAAAGATATAGCGCCCACGGCGGAGGATTCTTACTTCAGGAAAGGTTTGATTGACGGTCTGGTTCATGACGAAGGGGCTGCCATGTTTGGCGGCGTTGCCGGTCATTCGGGACTTTTCAGCAATGCTAACGACCTGGCAAAACTGTGCCAGATGTTGCTCCAGGGTGGAGAATATGGAGGGGAGAGGTATTTCAAGCCTGAAACTATTGAACTATTTTCAAAAAAACAGGTTAAGGATAACAGGCGTGGACTGGGATGGGATAAACCCAACCTGGGACACTGGAGGTCTCCGACTTCACGGCATGCTTCAGGTGATACCTTTGGGCATACCGGTTTTACAGGGACCGCGGTTTGGATCGATCCCGCTTACGATCTGGTTTACATATTTTTGAGTAACAGGATCAACCCGGACGCTGAAAATGGAAAACTGATGGAGTTAAATATCCGTAGTAGAATTCAGGACCTTATCTATAAATCGATATGGGAGCTGGACCAGTACAAAGAAACATTCACCCCTGAACCATAATTCATTGATTAATATAGGAATAGTTTGTTATCCAACTTTCGGAGGTAGCGGTGTGATCGCCACCGAACTGGGCAAAGCCCTTGCCCAGGAAGGTCACAATGTGCATTTTATCACTTACACACAGCCTACCAGGTTGGACTTCTTTAATGAGAACATCTTCTATCACGAGGTGGGAATAAGTGGTTATCCCTTATTCAAATATCCCCCCTATGAACTCGCTCTGGCAAGCAAAATCGTTGACGTGGCACGATATGAAAAGCTGGATCTCCTGCATGTACATTATGCAATTCCCCATGCATCGGCAGCCTACATGGCCAAACAGATACTAAAGACAGGGGACATTGATCTACCCGTCGTAACTACGCTTCACGGTACTGATATTACCCTGGTGGGGAAGGATGAGAGCTATGAACCCGTCGTAACCTTCAGCATAAATTCTTCTGATGGTGTAACTGCGGTATCGGATTCACTTAAGAGGGACACCTATGATCATTTCAAGATCACAAAAGATATCGAGGTGATTCCCAACTTCATCGATTTAAGCAGGTTTACAAGGCAAAAGAAAGACCATTTCAAGAAAGCGATCTGTCCTAACGGGGAAAAACTGATTGTTCATACTTCGAATTTCAGAAAGGTTAAAAGGGTGGACGATGTAGTTAAAGTATTCCACAAAGTCAGGCAGACCGTGCCATCAAAATTATTGCTTGTGGGAGACGGACCTGAAAGAACCAAGGTAGAACAGCTGTGCAGGCAATTGGGTACCTGCGATGACATCAGGTTTCTCGGTAAGCTCGAAATGGTGGAAGAGGTACTTTCAGTAGCCGATCTTTTTGTGCTTCCCTCCGAGAGCGAAAGCTTTGGTTTGGCAGCCCTGGAAGCAATGGCTTGCCAGGTTCCGGTTGTAAGCTCCAACGCAGGTGGCATACCGGAACTCAACGTACAGGGTGTAACGGGTTTTATGAGAAATGTTGGAGATATTGAGGGAATGACTGAGGACACCCTGAAAATTCTGGATGACAAAAATCTTCCCACCTTCAAAGCCAATGCCCTTAAGAGGGCTATGGAGTTTGATATATCTAATATTCTGCCCAAGTACGAGGATTATTACGTCAAAATATTGAAAGAGACCAAGACCGGAATTCCCGCCTGATTTTATCCTTTTGATAATTAATTAAGATTTCTTACGTTCCAATCGTGAAGATGAGATGGTATTTGTACATCGCGATGATCCTGTTCGCCCCCCTGGTGGTTTACGCCCAGGAGGAAAGGGATGAAACCGACCGGCTTTTTACAATAAATACTCCCATCACAATAAATCTTGAAGAAGAAGAAGAATTACCTGAGGGCGTCAGGAAGAAGAAAAAGAAGCGAAAAAGAAATACCTTTTATGGTATTAAGACCAAAAAGGGGTTTACCAGGTCAGGATTTGGTGATGGGGTTACCCTTGAACTTTTTTACTTCCTCAAGGAACCGCAACCCATAGATAATACAATCAGGGACATCTACTGGTACGATTATAAAAGGAGGATGATACGGAAAGGCGACAACTATAATCCTGAGGATGGAGCCCTGCTCCACGGCCCGTATAAAAAGATCCAGAATAATATTGTATTGGATTCCGGGGTTTTTTATGTGGGAAAAAAGCATGGGACTTGGATGTACCACGACAGAAATGATGTCCTGGTAGACAAGGAGAAATACTATCTCGGGTGGCCACGTGAATCCATGGTCAGGTACTATGACCGGGAGCGCACAAAAATGAAAGAGATAATTCCTATCGAGTTCGGGGAAAGGGAAGGCTATTACTATTACTTTTTCGCAAATGGTAAAATAGCAGTCAGGGGAGAATATCGATGGGGCGAACGCGTGGGTGATTGGACGGAGTACTATCCCACGGGGGTAAGAAAAAAGATCATTCGTTATTCCAAAGACCCATTCTCTGACGACTCACCTGTTACTTTCCGTGAATGGAACCGTCGGGGACGCATGGTTTACGATTATACAAGGGCGCGGCGCTGATGATTTCTCATCTTTCTGTTTAACTTTGCCCCCTGTTTTTCGACCTAACAAATTAATTCTATGATTTCGGATTTAGTGTTGAACATGGAGGAATCTGCTACCCTGGCCATGGCGGCCAAGGCGCGTGAACTCCGCGAACAAGGCCAGGACGTAATCAGTCTTAGCCTCGGGGAACCCGATTTCAAAACCCCTGACCATATAAGACAAGGTGCAAAGAGAGCCATTGACGAAGGGAAGTATTTTGCTTATCCCCCGGTGGCCGGCTATAAAGACCTGAGGCAAGCGATTGCGCAAAAGCTCAGGGAAGAAAACGGTATATCAGCGGCTACAGAGAATAACATTATTGTTTCCAATGGTGCCAAGCAATCCATTGCCAACCTGATGTTCGCCATTTTGAATCCCGGTGACGAAGTAATAATATTTGCTCCCTATTGGGTAAGTTACTACACCCTCGTTTACATGCCAGGGGGTAAACCGGTTATAGTAAAGGGTGATATAAATGCCGATTACAAAGTTTCGGCCCGCCAGGTTGAGGAAGCAATAACACCCAGGACCAAGGCAATACTTTTCAGCTCGCCATGTAACCCCACGGGTTCCGTATTCACAGAAGAGGAGCTCAAGGCGATTGCTGATGTGGTGCTTGCACATGATGACCTGCTCGTTATTTCCGATGAGATCTATGAACACATCAATTACGGGGGTAAACACGTCAGTATTGCAAGCTTTCCAGGAATGTTTGATCGCACCATTACCATCAACGGATTTGCCAAGGGTTTCGCGATGACGGGTTGGCGCGTAGGATACCTGTGTGGTCCTGAAAAAATTGTAAAGGCCTGTACAAAAGTCCAGGGTCAGATCACTTCCGCAAATGCCTCAATTTCACAGAGGGCGGCACTTACCGCACTTACCGGAAGCCTGGAACCGACCTTACAGATGAAAAAGGAGTATGAAAAGAGACGAAAACTCGTACATGAGTTACTTTCCGGAATTCCCGGCATGAAAGTGAATATGCCCCAGGGAGCATTCTATTTCTTCCCGGATGTTAGTGAGTTCTTCGGAAAATCCGATGGGGAAACTACCATTGAAACTGCCTCAGACCTTTGCATGTATGTTCTGGACAAGGCTCACGTATCCATTGTTGAGGGCGGTGCATTTGGTGCACCTGAATGTGTACGCCTGAGCTATGCTGCCTCGGAGGAAGAACTCATAGAGGCAATCAGGAGGTTAAAGGGGGTCCTATCACGACTAAATTAGCATTTTGGAAAAAATAAAACTGAATAGGGAGACTATCGATCACTTTTCCGGTCTAACAGCCTTAATTGTAGGGGATGTCATGCTGGATTCCTATATCGAAGGGAGTATTGACAGAATCAGTCCGGAGGCTCCGGTCCCGGTGGTGAAAGTAACGCAAAGGGAAAACCGTCTCGGTGGTGCCGCCAATGTAGCTCTTAATGTCCGCTTCCTCGGAGCCAAGCCACTGCTTTGCTCTGTAATTGGGGATGATGAGAATGGAAAGCAATTCATTGACAGGTTGGTTGCAAGGCAGATATCTGATGAAGGACTGGTGATAAGTGAATCAAGACAGACCACCGTAAAACACCGCGTAATGAGCGGCCACCACCATGTGATCAGAGTGGATGAAGAAGACGATCATTCGCTGGATGAGTCAGAAAGTCTCGGGTTGATCAGGAGGATTGATGAATGGATGCCGGAATGTGATGTAGTAATACTCCAGGATTATAATAAGGGGGTCTTGACTCCGGACATTATCCGGGCAGTAATCCAGTCAGCCAATAAATACCATAAACCGGTAGCTGTGGATCCGAAGAAATCCAATTTCTTCAGCTACGAAGGAGTAACTCTATTCAAACCAAACTTCAAGGAATTACAGGAAGGACTGAATATCCAAATAAGCCGGGAAGACCACGACGCAGTCAAGTCAGCAATTATCAAATTGAAAGAGAAAATTAAGTGTACTACACTTATGACCACCCTTTCTGACCAGGGTGTGATGATCACCGAGGGAGAGAATGTAATTCATCTACCTGCACACTACCGGGATGTAACCGATGTTTCGGGTGCCGGCGATACCGTGATCAGCGTAGCTTCCCTTTGTCTGGCAGCCGGAGTAACCGAAGCAGAACTGGCCGAATGGGCCAACCTTGCAGGAGGACTGGTATGCGAGCAGCATGGTGTGGTGCCGATTGAGAGGGATAAGTTGAAGGCGGAAGCGCAGCGGGATTAACTTCATAGGTGAATTCAATTATTTTACCTCTATCTAAATGACCTTTGAGGTATAAATAGCATACTCTCTGAAATTTTGTAAAATCTACGTCAAATAACCTTCGTATTTTGGTTTTATGGAGAGTAGTGATTTAGAAAATAGATTAATCGATTTTTCTGTTGCTGTAATGGCTGTTATTGATTCAATAGAAAATGATCCCAGGAGTAAGCATCTCTATAATCAGTTGATGAGATCTGCAACATCCACATCTTTGAACTATGGAGAAGCACAAGCGGCTGAATCCAGAAGAGATTTTATACATAAGATGCGAGTAGCATTAAAAGAGCTAAGGGAATCTTTTGTGTGCCTTAAAATCCTGAAAAAGTCAGGATTACTGTTGCCTTCAGATGAACTTTTAAATGAGAATGACGAGCTAATTTCCATTTTCGTCTCCTCGGTTGTCACAGCTACGAAAAATTTGAAACAGGTCAAATAGGGTCTTCAAAATCTATATCATCAATCAGTATTCATTAATCTTCAATCTACTTCTTCAATCGGAAACGAATAAGCAGTTGAAACCAGAGGTCTATATCATCAGTCAGTCTTCGTTAATCTTCATTCTACTTCTTCAATCGAATAAGCGGTTGAAACCAGAGGTAGAGTACTGGATTGTCAGATGACTGAAGACAGAAGGAGAGCTTTTGGTAAAATCTAT
>JAHEKQ010000163.1 GCA_024638265.1 Flammeovirgaceae bacterium | reverse complement strand
TCCATCTTGTAATCGGCTTGCTGCTGATAATAGTTGGGACCAGGTGTCCCGGAGGCCGACCTGTACATGTTTGGAGTAGCAAACTCTTCATACATCTGCTTGAATTTGCTTTGATTTAAATGCCCTGGGGCACGTTCTTTAGTAGTTTCCTCCTGTGCGAAAAGGATGGAGACAAACAGAATTAGAGCCGCGGTGGTGTAAAATCTTAATTTATTCATGAATTATTATTGATTTGATAATTTTCCGGTGCGGAAATTAGGATTTTTTAAGGAGATTATGCCTGATAGCTCAGAAGATTAACATTCCTTTATTACTTTCCCTGATGAGTACAAAACTCTTTTTCTTTTCAAGGATCTTGAAATGGAGGATATTTTTTTGCTCCTCAAAGATATCCATCAAAAGTTCGTTCTGAATTTCTATGGAGTTCAATTTATCTAAGGAAACATTTGGGATCTCCAGGAAACATATCATAATATCATTATCAAATTTTTTACCAAGAAACTGATACTGAACTGCATCCCCGTTGATCTTCACAAGGAACTTGGCATTTAGATATTTTTCTATGTAGCTATCGGCATCTGGTATTTCTTCGGGTGTTCCTATCAAAGTCTTCACTTCATATCTTTCTTCCAGGACTTTTTCAAAATCATCAATAAAAACCCGACTAGTAATTTGCAGCGCTTTCTCTTTATCGTAGTATTCTATATTGGTGACACTTACATAAAACTTATGTGCCCCGAGGAGTATAAAAAGAGGCAAAAACAATACGAATAGTCCTTTTACGCCAGCTTGCATATTAGTTAATTTAATATTTTAAGAGCAATTCACGTGCCATATATATTTATTCCAGATAATTATTTATTCGATAGGCCTTGCTCTTTAGCACCAGTAAATTCAGGATCTTCATATGGTCGTCTGTTGCCACAATAGAATCGAATTTTTCATCTACCTCGCAATAGTACATAAAATCTGCGATGCTTTCTTCCGGGATTCCTAAACGTTTTACAAAAATGCTGTCGGGATAATAATTTCGAACTCGTTGTGTAAGTAAATACTTCTTATCCCGGGCTACTCTTTTTTTAAGCATTTTAGTGCGTCCCGAAATAGCATTGATCAAAGGATTAAAAGGAATACTGGTTAACATACCAATAGAGAATGGGCCTATTGAGGCTTCGCGCAACAAACGTTCACTTTGCATCATAGGCTTTACATAGGCATTTGGCAGACCTAATGTAGATGCGGTCACTACCCGGTCTATCTTCATTTGTTGCATATCCCGAATTAGGTCACCACTAAGATTATAGGGCCTAACCACCACCTCATCTAACTCATTAACAAATTCTTCCAAAGTGATATAGGCGATCTTGCTTTCCAGGATAGAAGCAGATATTACAAGGCTTCTGCGCCTGTACTGCACGGCCGAGAACAATAGTGTATCGCCCATGGTTACATCGATTGAAAATCGGCCTTCCTGATCTGAAATGGTCGCCTTCCCGGCGGAGGTATTCATTACATGTACATCTGGTATCCCCTTGGAATTAAATAGGATCTTGCCTTCCAGGGATTTTATGAAGTACGACTGTGCTATTAGCGTATGAAAGGCTAAAAAGAAGCACAGGAGCAGAAAATTATTCTTCCACATTGAGTCCTTTTCTGAATTCCATACTTTGGGTTACGAGAAATTCAATGAGCTGAAATTCATTATCCTTGCGCAGCAGCGATTGGGCCGGTAACTGGCTATCGCAATACAGGAGGAAGGCATCTATTTTATCCTGGGGTAACTGCAGGTCCAGAACAAAAAAATCGTCATCGTATACCTGCCTTAATACATCACTTACCTTTAGCGGCGTTCTGGTATCCCCGGTATCCTTATTGTTAGATAAGAAGAGTGCTTTAAAGATATTAACGAAATTTAGTCCATCCTGCATCCCTCTTACGGTTGGGTCGAGCGCTATGTTTTGCACCTCGCCGGTTGCATCAGTCTCATAGGTATATTGCTTAAATTCTTCATTCTGCAATTGCAGGAACTTTTTCTGGTTCTCAGGGCTCACAGTTACCTCATCCAGTTCCGTAACCTTTTCATTCACCTCTACCACCAGGCGGTTCTTGGCTAAAATCTCATCTGTTACCTTAAGGATCTCAATTTGGTAGTTGATCGCAGTAAAAACTAATTCATCACCCTCTTTCACATTGATCCTAAACTCCCCTTTTTCGTTGGTGATCGTTGCCTTCTCAGCGGTAGTATTTATAACATTTTCATTAGGCACAGGGACATTTCTATACATCACCTGTCCTCGTAATGGTCGGCGGTCATCTTGTTGAGAATATCCCAATGTGATCAGGAATAAGGCTGGTAAAAATATCGCAAAAGTTTTCATAGGAATAATTAGTATGGTGTACCGGCATCTTTTGGCCATATTAACAAGAATCACCATGTTTTGTTAAAGAAAAAATAAGTTGGCCGCATAAAAAAATAATCTGCCATTAAACTTATGTTAAAAAGAGGAAGAAACATGTTTTTAAAGTGCTAAATAATCAATAAAATCGCAAAAAAATAGGTCCAAAATTTACTATTGGGTTCTTTGCGAGTGGTTTATCTTATTATTTTGTATTTCGGGGTATATGTTTAGAAGAATAGGGATATAATCCTATTTTTGTTGGTCCTGAACAGCTCTTTAAAATTCGGTTCATGCACTTAACTAAATTCTTATTTTTAATCTTGATGATTTGTGGTTTATCTATGAACTCACAGATCAAGATCGGTGATAATCCTCAAACCATTGATGCTTCCTCTATTTTGGAATTGGAAAGTACTACCAAGGCATTTGTAATTAACAGGGTAACCACCGCTCAGATGAATGCTATTGTTCCCATTGAGGGCGCTATGGTCTATAATACAGATATTCAGTGCCTGCACTATTACGATGGGGAAAACTGGTTAAATCTATGTGAAGCCCTGGGCCTTACCATTACCAATAATCCGGTAATTCATGCAGACACTACCATTGCGATCACCAGAGTGGACAATAACATAAACATTGAGGTTGATTCTATTACTGGATTGCAGATTGTTGACCGTAGTATTAGAGGCGATGATATTGCAGGTTCGGCTATTAACGGTAATTTTCATATTCAAAACAGGTCTATCCCTGTTGGGGCAAATATTGGCAAACTTCAACCTTCAACCATTGCTAATCAAATACTTAAAACCAACGCTTCTGCCACGGATGCTATTTGGGCACCGCCCCCTATTTCCCCTATTG
>JAHEKQ010000080.1 GCA_024638265.1 Flammeovirgaceae bacterium | reverse complement strand
AGGCCGTGGGTTGCCAATTCATCAAGATCAGTGGTATTATTATAGCTTGAGTAAGCGGGAGTACTCAAACCAATCCATTCTGAATTACTCGTTACGTTCGTGATATTTTCACCATTACGATACCTGGTCGTCCTCAGGTTCTCAGCCATCCAGGTCTGGTTTCCGATCGTGATGGTTTTATACCCGTTCCCGTCGATATCTGCTACAGTTCCATAAGTAAGATTAATATTGAAGACCGCATCGCTCGTGCCTTTATCTACCACATTGATTAACACTGTACGGGTTGCGTTATTAAATGCAGTGGGGTATTTGGGAGTGAAAAGGACACTCAATTCCTGGTTATTACCTTCAGGTAAGATAGTCCCGGCTTCCGGTGTGTAAGTGAATTCACCTGCAACATCTGCAGAAGCATTGAGTTGTGCTGAACTTAAAGGGACACCAGCACCTATATCCGAGGGGTTCTCCCAGGTAACTTCAGGTTCCAGTTTTTCAAAATCATCTCCGCATCCGAAAGTGATAAAAAGAATGCTAGAGAAGAGGGTCGTCCAGTATTTTGAAACTGTTGTCATTGTAGTAGAATTTAAGTCTCCTTCTCAATGACAGTATCACCTCGAAAAACACGATGAATTAATACGTAAAGTTAAGCATAATTAATCACGAACTTGCAATTCAGGTAAAATGGTCAATTTGTGAAGGATTAAGGGTTCATTTTTTGTATCCTTCCATGATTCATGTCCGGGGAACTGACAAACTTCCCAACGCCATTCAGGCTATGGAACTAATTGCTATATTGCCCTAAAAGATATCAAGATGAAGTTAATTTATATACCCCTATGTGTTGTATTCCTTTATTCATGCAGTGGCACAAATGTCAGTCAATCCAATGCCCCAAAAAACGTTGTAATCGATTTTACGGACCGGCCTATCAAGGATTGTAAGACTCCCGCCTTAATTGGTGGACTCACATTAAGCATGGTTCACACCGGGGAGGGGGATTGTGAGCCCTGGTTTGAAACTTTTGGTAACGATACGGTGCTAGGTCTGTGGCCTGGAAAAATACGGGTAGATATTAATAACCAAGGAGCTATCAAATCTATCAGGGTAGATGCTGAAGACCATTGCGGAACCATTACCATCATATCGTACGATGCAGACGATAATCAAATAGAAAATATTGCAGGCAGGGATGATAGCAACTCAAGGCATAGCCTCACGTCTGATTTTGATAAGCTGAGTTACTTTACGGTAGAAGGCGACTGTGAAGGCAGTGTTACTGAGATAGTTGTCAGTTATGAATAAGGGTTGGCAGATAAGCGTTTGGTAATGGATCGTTGTCGACGGAACCTTGTGGACATTGGTTCTATCTAGATCTGAATTGAAATTACTCTTCAATCTGATGTATTTCATGGACTGTGAGAGCGATCCTCGATCGATAGTATACTGTTACAAACAGATTATTCAATTCGACCATATTTTCATAAATGAAGTCATTGAGAAGCAAAGATTGACCAAGACTATCAACTACTGTAAATTTAGTTGGCAAATCTCCGGTTACATACTCTACACCTTCAAGATAACCCGAAAATTTAGGGTAGCCAGTAGTATCGTTCCATTCGGAAGTATTATTCAAAAGCCTTCCATCATGCAATATGTTGATAATGGAATTATCTTCTTCGGATGTATAGGTGATTTTGGCCTTTGTCCCAAGGAGATGATCAATAGGTGATTCAGACCTGTAATTCATGACTAACTGTTCATCTGAATCATATTTCCTTATGGAAATACCCCACGTGCCGCGTAATCCGGTATCCTCGATATTCACTATTGTTCCTGTAAAAGTGTCGAAATTATTATTTTCGGTAAAATTTGATTCTGAGAGAACTACAACTTTTGTATATTCCTCGTTTTTCAATGGTTCAAAATGACCACCCTGGCCATCATCAGACAAGCTGACCACAGCAGGATCGTCCGATAACAAACTGATTTTAAATATTCCTCCATTATAATACCCTGTCAAATATCCATTATCCAGATCCAGCTCCGCATCATATTGATTACCTCCCAGTTCAAGTACGAAGCCACCATTGCCTATCTGACTTATATTCATCTGGGTATTTTGGTCCATATAATCTCCTGATATTTTCTTCCAATCTCCCAAAAAGACGGAATTGATTAACTCTTCTTCTAAAATATCTTTATCATTTGAATCAGATAAGTTCGGATTCTCTTCGATTGTTGTGGAAGTTGTTACCGTATCTAATTCACTCACCTGAAATAATTCCTCTTCAGGTACTGATTTGGATTTACTACACGAAATTAGAAAGACCAGGCAGATAAAAATGGAAGATGTATACTTTGCCATAGATGATATTATTTTAATATAAAATATAGTCAGAATTAACTTATTAAAACTACTTAACCTAAGTATCTTATGTTATAGGACGGAAATGACTATCCAGCTGTGTCATTTGGAAAAAAGAAAAACAGAAATGGTAGCGTAATGTCTTACTCTATACTCACACCTCCAGCAGCAGGCAGGTCAGTGATCGTGGAGGGATACGAACCCCGAACAGGCTGCTTAGAGGGCATTCATTTTCTATTGCCTACTATAGTCTCTGAGCCTAGTAAAAATGCAGGGCTGATAACTCCTTGCTGATTAAACTGTTAAAGATAGTTAATGGTTAAAAGACTCATCTATATTGCCTTTTCAGCGGTTATTGTAGTCACATTCGTCCTTGGATTCTACTTGAAGGATCTAAAATTCAACTATGCATTTGAAGACTTTTTCCCACTGGACGATCCTGAACTGGAATATTACCGGGAATTCAGCAACGCTTTTGGAGACGACAGCAATTTTTTAATTATTGGACTCAATTCAGAAGTTGGGACAGTTTATGACACCGCATTTTTGAGCAAAGTACGAGCGCTTTCGGATACACTCAAAGTTTACATCCAAATCGAAAGTGTCCTAAGCCCCGCAACATTGCGTCGACCTGTTATCAGCCCTGCCGGTATCTTCCGTATCCCCATTCTTCATGTGGAGGATCAAGAAAAACTACGCTCCGACAGCATATATATTAGAACCAATCCTTTTTGGGGAAGTAATCTCATTTCGAAAGATGGTTCTTCATTGGCCATTATTCTTGAGCACCGGAAATTATACGGTAAGGAAAGCACTGATTCATTGCTGAACTTCATCAATACCCAGGTAGTCAGCAATGGATTCAATGATTATCATTTTGCAGGTACTGCAAAGGCTGAAATGGTTTTCATCGAGAAAATGCAAGGCGAACTGTTGATTTTCATGGGTATTTCAATCATACTCGTGATAGTTTTTCTCGCCTATGCTTACCGCAGCTGGTACGGTGTGGTTGTACCCCTTGTGGTAATCCTGCTTGCCGTGGTATGGACAACAGGTGCCATGGCAGCATTTGACAAACCGCTTGATATCCTCATGGTATTGCTGCCCACAATTCTTTTCGTGGTCGGTACTTCTGACGTGGTTCATATCATGACTAAGTATATCGAAGAACTCAGACTCGGGAAAGATAAACTGACTGCTATCAAGGTGACTATGAAGGAAGTGGGGCTTGCCACGTTTCTCACCTCGCTCACGACAGCTGTTGGATTTGCAACGCTTTTGACCGCCAGTGTACGTCCTATAAGGGAGTTTGGTGTTTTTACAGCCTTTGGTGTTTTCGCGGCATATTTTGCGGCCTTTACCTTGATGCCTTCCATCCTTGCATTGGTAGGAAAGCCTTCTGTGTCTCGCAAAAAAGTACAAAAATCATCCTGGATTGGATTTCTGAGTTGGTCATTCCGAAAGGTCATGCGGTCTCCAGGTCTAATTGCAGTTATCGTCACAGCGATTACAGCTATTTCAATACTGGGCATTTCCTTTCTGAAGGTCAACACCTTCCTGATCGAAGACATTCCTTCCGACGACCCGCTGAAAGTGGATTATGCTCACTTTGACCAGAAATTTGGAGGTACCAGGGCATTTGAGTTAGACATTCATGTGAGAGATTCAGCGATGGATATTTTTCATCCTGAAATAATTCGGCAGATAGATAAAGTAGATCAGTACCTGGAGGGTCCGTATGAGGCCGGTAATATATTTTCTCCTGCCATAATCATTAAGATCTTAAACCAGGCTACTCAAGGGGGAATATCGAGTGAATTCAGATTACCCGAAGACAACTGGAAAGCCGTGAACCGGAATATTAGAAGGGTAAGACAGATGGACGGCTATTCACGAATCATTACCCCCGACCGAAGTCGAGGGAGAATTACCGCAAAAATTGGAGATATCGGTAGCAGCCTCTCCCTTGAACGAGCACAGCAACTTCGTGAGTTTATCGCCACCAACACAGATAGCACCGTGGTAAGCTTTACCATTACAGGCACCTCAAACTTGGTTGATAAAAACAATGAATACCTGGCCAGGAATATGTTACAGGGACTGGCTATTGCTTTTCTCGTAGTAGCAATAATTGCCGGGATCATGTTCAAATCCGTGAGGATGGTATTTATCACGCTCATTCCCAATGTCATTCCACTGATTATTATTGCCGGCATCATGGGTTATTTTGGAATCACACTTAAGCTGTCCACCTCTATAGTTTTCACCATTGCCTTTGGAATCGCCGTGGATGATACGCTCCATTTTATCTCCAAATTCAGACTTGAGCTCGCTAAAGGAAAATCTAAGCTATATGCATTGAAGCGAACATATTTATCTACGGGGAAAGCACTTATTATCACCAGCATTATTCTCTCCGGGGGCTTCCTAACATTAATCCTGTCCGATTTTGGAGGTACATTTTACACGGGATTGTTGGTGAGTCTCACCCTAGTATTTGCCTTGGTAATTGATTTGACGCTTTTGCCCGTGCTTATCACAATATTTTACAAAACGGGGAAGGCAACCAGGAATTCTTAATTGAAATTTTTTCAATAATGAAGTTGGGAAATAGAAAAAGCAGTGCAAGTGTCAGTACTCAATACTCACACTCACACTGCTCCATCGTGATCGTGCAGGGACTCGAACCCCGAACCTGCTGCTTAGAAGGCAGCTGCTCTATCCAGTTGAGCTACACGACCATAATAGTTGGTCAGTTAGTCGGTTGACAGTGGTCGGTTGACTTTGACCTGTTGGGATTCTCGTTTGAACCCCTATCTGCCTTTGGCAGGGTGAATTTTCTTTACTCTGGTAGCTGCTCTATCCCCGCCCGAACGTGCCTTTCGGTACGGGCGGGCAGTTGAGCTACACGACCATAATAGTTGGTCAGTTAGTCGGTTGACAGTGGTCGGTTGACTTTGACCTGTTGGGATTCTCGTTTGAACCCCTACCTGCCTTTGGCAGGATGAATTTTCTCTACTCTGGTAGCTGCTCTATCCCCGCCCGAACGTGCCGTTCGGTACGGGCGGGCAGTTGAGCTACACGACCATTTGGTTGGTCTGTTAGACAGTTGGTCAGTTATACTCCTTAAATAAATACGGGTGGAAGTATTTTCGATGTGTCTCCACACTCAATACTTACACCCAAACTGTTCCGCGGAGAGAGGGGGATTAATTTTGATTGATCCCTACTGTGGAGCCCTGCAACCCGCTTTTCAGCGATTCGCTTCGCTCATCCGATTTCTCAACCGCCAGGTCTGAAAGCAAGCTTTCGACCTACCGCTTTTCATAATCGCCCTACGGGGACGCTGAAAAGCGGATTGCGGAGAGAGGGGGATTCGAACCCCCGGTACCCGAGTAGGGTACGGCAGTTTAGCAAACTGCTGGTTTCAGCCACTCACCCACCTCTCCGGACTGAGGTGCAAATATAGAAAAAAGTGATTTGGCATGTTATAATCATTTTGAGAAAAAATCATCTAA
Organism: Flammeovirgaceae bacterium; assembly: GCA_024638265.1. Classification (GTDB taxonomy): domain Bacteria; phylum Bacteroidota; class Bacteroidia; order Cytophagales; family Cyclobacteriaceae; genus JAHEKQ01. The sequence continues at coordinate 7,327 of JAHEKQ010000080.1, read as the reverse complement.
TGTATTGATGCTTTAATTACCGCTATAGCCGGATAAACGACTAGAACCTTTACACGTTACTAAAATATAGCTCGACCCAATCCGTATTTTCCAATAATAAGCCGATAGGTTCAGATTTTCCTGTAAACAACAACTGATTTTAGGTACAAAGTCACCATCAAGGGGCTATCGATCACCAACCTCTAACAACGGTTAAACAATCCCTGATATTTATCATCTTTCCAAATGCGCTATGTTATTCAATCAATGCGGATCATTTGCAAATTTTACCTAGATGAATTGTGCAATTTAACCCCTCGCGAGATGAAAAATACCTTAGAATACCTGGCCAAAGCAATGGAATATCTTGAGAAGTGCGAATTGGAATCACCTTATCGCAACGCAGTAGATATCAGCAATGCAAAAGTGGCTATCCGAATCGTAGAATTCGAACATATGATCGAAGAGGCTAAGCAGCTGAATCACATGGCGGATGTTGAAAAACTGAGAAAAGAAAGAGACGCGCTACTCAAGCAAATCAAGCCATCAGTTGATGTATAGCCTGGCTCTATTGCCAGAATTTCATATCAGGATCAATACATAATAAGGATAAAGTATACTAGAACTGTTCCGATACCAGTTGTCGATAGGTTCCCAGGTCTCGTTTTTCTGACGCCATTATGAATTGAAGCTTTTCGTGGTTCTCGGCCTTGGCGCGTTTGATAAAGGTCTCAGCCACATATTTCAGCTTATCTTCCCGTTCGGAATCAAGTACCAGCAGGTGACCCATGATAATGTTCCCCGCTGATTCAACCAGTCTGCGTGCATGGAAGTCGACGTACTCTTCATCTTCCCTATTTTTCACGTTTTCAACTGCTTTCTCAAAATCAGACTTCATATCGGAAAGGATATCGCGCTGATATTCAAGACCGGGACTTATGTCTATCGATTCGTACTCCTCGATTTTCTTCAAATAAGTCCCACTTAATACCCCCCTGATGGCCGCCACTACCTGGAGCTGGGAGGTTCCCTCATAAATAGAAGTGACCCGGGCGTCCCGGTATATCCGTTCAATGGGAAAATCCTTCATAAAGCCTGCGCCACCATGGATTTGAAGCGCATCATACGCTATCCGGTTACAAGCTTCCGAAGCAACCAACTTGAGTAATGGAGTAAATACATCGGCAGTCCGGTTATTCTGCTTCATTTCCAGCCGCTCCTCCTTCTCCAGGCTTCTTTTCTTGCTCATTTCCTGGTATCCTTTGTAGACATCTATCATACGGGCCGTTTCATAAAGCAGAGACCTCAAAGCTGTTATGGTCACCTTCATGTTGGTCAGCAGTTCATAAACCGCTGGAAACTGGATAATGGGTTTTCCAAATTGTGAACGTTCCTGTGCATACTTCAAAGCTTCCCGGTATGCTGCTTCGGCAATTCCTACAGATTGACCACCTACACCAAGTCTTGCAGAGTTCATCAATGACATCACATACTTGATCAATCCCATTCGTTCACTACCTATCAGGTAAGCGGGGGCGTCGTTAAAAACCAGTTCACAAGTTGGTGACCCTTTGATCCCCAACTTCCTTTCTATTCTTCTTACCGATACGGCATGTTCATTTCTGTCGTACAAGAAGAGAGAGAGTCCACGGCCATCAACCGAACCTTCAGTAGACCGGGCCAGGACCAGTGAGATGTCTGCATCGCCATTGGTGATAAATCGTTTCACCCCGTTAAGGAGCCATTTCTGTTCTTTTTCATCATAACGTGCCTTCAGCTGTACCGCCTGTAAGTCGGAGCCAGCATCGGGTTCTGTCAAGTCCATGGCAGCTGTAGCACCTTCATTGAACCGAGGTAAATATTTCTGTTTAAGATCATCTTCTGCAAACTCATGGATGGTTTCAGCACAATCCTGCAACCCCCAGATGTTCGCAAACCCGGCATCCGCCCTGGAGATCATTTCACCGGCCATGACATATACGGTAACGGGGAAATTCAAACCCTGGTACTTCCTTGGAAGCGTCATACCGATGAGTCCTGCTTGCACCAGGGCCGCATAATTCTCCGCTGTCCCGCGAGCATACCTCACCTCATTTTCCTCCAGATGTGGACCTTCAGAATCTACCTCCATGGCATTGGGAGCTATCGTTGTGCTACAGATCTCTCCAACTACCTCAAGAATATGCTTATAACTATCAATGGCATCCTCAAAATCATGTGGCGCATAATCGAATTCTGCTTCCTCCTCAAAATTATTTTCTTTAAGCTCGACGATCTTTTCCATCAGGGGATGATCGAGGTGAATTAAATAATCAGTGACTTCTTTATAATAGTTGCTCATGATTGGTCATTTGGTATGCTGATGGTAGTATTTGATCATCTTGGGGATCACTTTGGAAACCTGCCCGGTAATCACGTAATCCGCCATCTTGTTAATGGGGGCGTGTGGGTCGGTATTGATGGCTATCACTATTGCAGATTTATCCATTCCCGCAGTATGTTGAATCGCGCCGGAAATTCCACATGCGATGTAAAGCTTAGGTCTTACTGTCAGACCGGTCTGACCAATCTGCCGGTCATGTACCTCAAAGCCCGCATCGACAGCAGCCCTGGAAGCACCCACTTCTCCTCCAAGCACCTCAGCAAGGTCGTATAGAAGCTGGAAATTTTCTTTCGATCCAACCCCATATCCACCCGCAATGATGATATTGGAGCTTTTCAAAGTGAGTTCCTTCTTCTCAACATGTCGTTCTATGATCTTTACGATCAACTCTTCCTCACCTACATAATCTTCAACGTTGATATTCACCCTTTTCCCCTTATTGGGTTTGTCGACCTTTTCCATCTTCATCACTCCTTCCCTTACAGTAGCCAGCTGTGGCAAGGTGTCCGGGGTTACGATTGTGGCAATGATATTTCCTCCAAATGCAGGTCTTCGCTGCAGCAGAAGGTCCTTGTATTCCTTTTTGTTCTTCTTGTCAAAGTGATCACCAATAACCAGTTCGGTACAGTCGGCGGTAAGTCCACATTTCAATTTGGATGAAATTCGGGGTGCCAGATCCCGTCCAATGGCGGTAGCACCAATCAAGCCAATCCTGGGTTTCTCGTTTTTGAGAATCCCAGCCACAATGGACGCGTGTGGAAGCGTGAGGTAGGGTTCCAGGTACTTATGATCTCCAACGTGGACGATATCAGCCCCATACTCAAAGAGTTCATTTTCAACCTTGACGAGTTTATGCCCGAGGACTATGGCCTCCAAGTTGGCACCTATTTCATCGGCAAGATGTCTGCCTTTGGTAAGCAATTCCAGTCCGATATCTACCAAATGACCCTGTTCCGTTTCACAGTATACAAATACGTTGTTCACGATAGATTTTGGTTAAGCTATCCAATATTGTTTTGATCAATCAATTCTGCCATCAAGCCATCGATCTCTGCTTCAGAGGGTTCCAGAACCTTTGATTCCTTTGCTTTGAAAACAATGCTGTTGACCTTATTTACCTTCGTAGGTGAACCCGACAGGCCCAGGTACTCCTCTTCGGCCTTCAGGTCGTCGACATTCCACTCAAACAGGTCGAGGTAATGCCTTGTATCATGCATTTTGATATAATCCTCTCGCTCATGACTCAACTCTGACGGCGTGCAGGCATGCTTATACTTCATAATCCTTTTGGCGTTTTGACTCCTGCAGGGTGGAGCCGACCCGTGAACCGTAAGAAGTATCGGGAATGGTCCCTGCAGCGTTTCCACGCCATTGGGTAATCTCCTTCTCACAGTGATTGATTCATCGGTCAACTCAGGGATCTCGTACGCATAGGTGATCTGTGGAATTCCCAGGTTCTCCGCCACTTGTGGACCAACTTGTGCCGTATCTCCGTCAATGGCTTGTCGACCACATAAGACGATGTCAAATGGCGCCAATTTCTTGATAGCCAGGGAAAGTACATACGATGTCGCCAGGGTATCCGAACCGGCAAATTTCTTGTCCGTGATCAAAACCCCTTGATTGGCCCCGCGGAATATGGCATTCCTCAGGATGTTTGCTGCCCGAACGGGCCCCATTGTTACTACGGTCACTTTTGAACCTGGATACCGGTCCTTGAGCTGCAAGGCCTGTTCGAGTGCCAGTAAATCCTCAGGGTTTATTATGGCTTTTAATGCCGAGCGGTTGACCGTGCCATCGGCTTTCATGGCATCTTTGCCCACATTTCTTGTGTCGGGCACCTGCTTTGCCAGCACAATCATATTCAGTCCTCTCATAGTTGAACCTGTTGTGATTTAGCTAATCTATCGAATCGGAGGTCAGTATTACATGATATCTGTCATCTTGGACGCTAATATTTATAGGATTGTTTCGGTGGTAGTTTGTAGGGCAGTGCGATCCAAACGGATGTTAAAAATCCTCAACGGATTTGAGGAAAATCAAAATCTGATTTGATATCTATAAATATTTGAAACTGGATTTCAATACTGTTGCTTTCTTAACTTAGCGTAAGCGGAAAAGACCATATCTACAGCCTAAACAGATGAAGTGGTGGGACGATTTGTATGCTGAAAGGTGAAGGGTTGAATATTATTTGAGTTTTAGATTACCCCCTGAGTTTTCAAAGTTGGAACTAAAATCAATTAATATGAAAACCACCATTAATAGTGCCATAGCATCAGCAGTTCTGTTACTATGTGCAACGATCACATTGAATGCCCAGTCCTACCAGGGTGAGTTTCAATTCCAAACGGACCGGCCAATTTATGTATTCTGTCTGGATGAGCAGGTAACAGGATATTATACGTATCATGTTACTTATCATGTCGACAAAAAAACCGGTTTTATCAACCGTGTTCACTGGAATGTTAAGGAATCCAAGTTTGTAGGGGTTGACACCGGAAAGGAATACAGGCTCATTGATACAGGAGGAACAGATTCCTGGGGTTATCTATGGGGCTTTTTTGCTGCAGTAGGGGTTTACTCTCCTGATTTATTGCCACCATCGTACCCCATTGAAGGTACGGTGATCAATTCAACCTTTAAATGGATGTCAAATGGAATTGCCTATAAGGGATCCATTGTATTTCAGTTGCACAGAGATGCCTCTGGTGAAATTAAGGCCTTTGTTCTCAAATATGACTTGTGCTTCTAACAGTGCAGGTTATATCGACTGAATCACTATTTATCTATTTATAAAACTAATGCCAATCGTATGAAAGCAATGATGAAAAGTGTGCTAGCAACGGCAGCTCTGTTGCTTTGCACCATGCAATTTTCCAATGCCCAGACCTATCAGGGTGAATTCAACGCAACTTGGGATGAGCCAGTTTATGCTTTTTGCCTGGATGAATACTTAACAGGTTCATTCACATATCACGTCACATATCATGTCAACAAGAAGACTGGTTACATTGACAGGGTTCATTGGAATGTCAAGAACTCTAAACTTGTAGGTGTGGACAGTGGAAAAGAATACAGGATAATTGACACTGGAGCAAATGATTCGTTTAGAAATTTGTGGGACTTCTGGGCAGCTGTTGGGATCTACTCCCCGGATTTGTTGCCACCATCCAATCCGCAAGAAGGTACTCTGATTAATTCTCAGTTCAAATGGATGTCAAAGGGTATCGTTTACAAAGGATCCATAAAAATCCAAATTCACACCAATGCTGCAGGTGAGGTTAAAGCAGAGGTGGTGAAATATGACTTTTGCTTCTAGGCCAATGACTAAAGGGGCAAATTTGCCCCTTTTCTTTTTCTGATTTTACTTTTGGCTAAATATCATTACGAAATAGATAATAATTCGAGTTAATTACTCATACTTATTTATATTAAAGTATGAGACAATTCTTTATCGTTTCCATGATCTTGTTTGGCCTGTTAAGTTGCACCATTTCAAATGCCCAACAAACCGTCGCCCAGCGCCAGCCCGCGAGTGAAAAAGCCATTCCGAAAGCAGTGTTAAGTGTATTTGCGGAACAATACCCAAAAGCAAGGGTAATGGGCTGGTATGCCACCCATATTACCTACTGGATGAACGATTACAGTTCCAACTGGTATACCGGATGGTACGGACAACGCAATGTAGTCGTTTATTCTTTTGAAAAACCGACTTATTTTGAAGTGGAATTTACCCTATTTCCCGGGGAAGTAAGCCGGGCCATCTACAATTCTTATGGGTATTGGTATGAAACCCGAACGCAGATAAAAGGGCTTACACTTGATATCATGAATGCCCTGAAAGTATCCAAATACCATGACTGGAAGCTGTCCCCGGTTATGGAAAAATTGGAATCACCGATGTGGCCTGTTGAAATCTATCGCTTTAACATGACAAAGGGCCTTAAGTCAAAAATTCTGAGAATGGATAGCAAGGGGAACCTTGTCCAGGTGAAGGAGGTAAGGTAAACAATGGCGAAAAAAAGGATTCTAAAAGAATATACCCGGACTGAAGAAGCCTTTAACATCTACTCCCACGGTGCCGGGATCATTATGGCAGTAATTGCCACCGTTCTTATGATTGACAAAACCTGGGGTTCTGGTCTTTTGCGTCTGGTAAACGGACTGGTATTCGGCTTGAGCATGATCATTCTCTACACGTCCTCTACGGTATACCACGCTACCAGGAAGCCACGAAGGAGGATGATCATGAACATTGTCGATCATGCTGCCATCTATGTGCTGATTGCAGGTACCTATACGCCCTTTACACTGATAACCCTGAAGGGCACCATGGGCACGGTGTTATTTATCATAGCTTGGTCGATCGCCCTGGTGGGAATTCTACTCAAAACAAAGTTCACCGGGCGCTTTGATGTGCTTTCGACGATTCTATACGTGGCCATGGGATGGATGGTAGTGGTAGCGATTATTCCCCTTTTTCGTGCATTGCCTACTACCGGACTCTGGTGGTTGTTCGGGGGTGGATTATCCTATACGTTGGGAGCTGTGATTTACAGTATTGACAGGATCAATTACAATCATGCGATCTTCCATGTTTTCGTATTGGGGGGTAGCTTTGCACATATCATCTGCATCTACCACTACGTTATTTAAGGGCGATCAGGCTGTTTCTGAGGATTCCTCACTCTTTTTCGTCCACAATATGATGGACAGCAGTAGAATCCACAGGGCAAACCCGAACATGAACAGACGGAAATCATGCAAGCTCAATCCAAGGCTTCCTGATATTAGTGCCCATAGGCCCAGTAATCCATCAATGAATCCAATTACAGCTAACCAGGTCGGCAGTATGCGTGTCTTTACAATACCCAAAGACCAGAAAACTACACTTAAGGCAAAGCCTGATATCAATATCCAGTCAAGGGCATGATTTAAAGTGCTGTTGTACACCAGGATCAT
>JAHEKQ010000018.1 GCA_024638265.1 Flammeovirgaceae bacterium | reverse complement strand
CCCGCCACCCATTGCCAGTTTCCTACATTGCTCGCCAGTTCGTAATCATAAAGCTTTTCTGCGAAGTATGCTTCACCATGAACCCAGTGATGAAGCAGGTGCTTAACGAGAAAACTGGCCGCGATCATTCGAACCCTGTTATGCATAAAACCCGTTTCATTGAGTTCACGCATTCCGGCATCCACAATTGGATACCCCGTTTTACCATTTTTCCAGCATTCAAAAAGCTCTTCATCATAATCCCATCTCACTCCATCGTATTTCTTGCGGAAATTCTCATAGGCTGAATCCGGGTAATGCCAGATTACAGCTTGAAAAAATTCCCGCCATATCAGTTCTCCCCTGAGGGTGGGACTGTTCTCCAATTGTTTGATCAAAGCGCGTGTACTGACGGCTCCGAATCTAAGTGCAATCCCAAGTCGACTCGTTTTTAGGGCTGGATAATCCCTGTTCGTTTCATAATGTTTGCTGATTTCTGGATCGAGCTCAGTGCTAAACTCAATCTTCTCACTGGTAGTGAAACCCAACTCATCCATAGATAATAAGCTTTTTGGGTCCACTTTAAGTAAATTGTCAAAATTGGGAGAATATTCTTTCAGGTCGCCTGATGTTATCGTATTCAACCAATTTTTTGAGTAGGGTGTATATACCGAATAAGGTGTATCGTTTCCGGTTAGAATCTCATCCTTTTCAAAAATAACATGGTCTTTAAAATCCCTGACTTCAGTTCCCTTGGCCTCGAGGATACGCGTTACCTCACGATCCCGCTCCCTTGCATAAGGTTCATAGTCACGATTGAAGAAAAGTGATTTAATGCTGCAGTTTCGAAATATTTCAAGCGGTTTACCTTTTAATACAATCAGTGAAGATCCATGATTTACGATATCTGATTGCAAAGTTTCAACCAGCTGATGAATGATCTTAACCCTCTTGTCCCCGGGATTTAGCTCATCTAGAATATTTTCATCGAATATGAATAAGCCAATGGTTTTTGAATGGGATTGAAGAATTTCATAAAGCCCCCGGTTATCGAATGACCTTAAATCCCGGCGAAACCAGAATACGGAATTTTCTCCACTAGTTAATTCAGAGGGAAGATTCATGGATTCGATACAGTGACCGGACTTAACCGTTCGATAATTCGTTTAAACCAATAAGTATATCGCTGAGGGCTATTACTTATATCTGCCTTTAATGCTGCTAGCGACATATATTTCCAATCGATCGCCTCACAGGGATTAAGCGTTGGTGTTTCATCTGAGTAGCAAACATACACATGATCCATCTCATGCTCGATGAGGCCATTATTGAACCGGGTCCTGTATTCAAACTTAAAAAGGAATTCCGGTTGACAGGACATACCCATTTCCTCGTTGAGTCGCCTTCCTGCAGCAGCCGTTGTTGCTTCTCCGGGATAAGGATGACTGCAACAGGTATTCGTCCATAAACCAGGACTATGATATTTATCCAAAGCCCTGCGCTGTAATAATATCTCTCCTTTTGAGTTGATTACAATAACTGAGATAGCTCTGTGAAGCATGCCAAGCGTGTGTGCTTCCAGTTTCTCCATCCGGCCGATCTCCTGATCCTCCGAGTCCACCAATATGACCTCTGGTATCCTCAATGGATAATGTTAAACTTATGTTTGACATAGGAGGAGGCCAGGATTGCCATTTTCTTTGAGTTGGGTATCCTGATCCTCTGTTCCATAACTACCTTTGGTGCCTTTCTCTTGATTTTTTTGAACAGACTCACGTAATAGGAATATGCGAGGTATACCCCCAGCCTGGAGGATCGGGGTAACATTAAAATACCTTTCAAAGCCTCTCTGAAATCTGCTGCGATGTCTTCTTCTATTTCGGCTTTTTTCGCATCATCAAAGTTCTCCCAGTCAAACCCGGGAAAATAGGATCTACCCAGTTCAGCGAAATCGTTTTTCAAATCTCTGAGGAAGTTTACTTTCTGGAAAGCGGCTCCAAGCTTCATGGCATAAGGAGTGAGCTCTTTGTACCGTTTTTCATCACCTCCGACAAATACTTTCAGACACATTAACCCTACAACCTCTGCGGAACCCAGAATATATTTATCAAGCTCTTTCGATTCATAGCTCTTCTTATCAAGGTCCATTTCCATGCTGTCCAGGAACGTGTCTATCAGCTCATGATCTATTTGAAATTCATTTACTGCCTTTTGAAAGCTGTGCAGGATCGGGTTGAGAGAAATGCCTTGCTCAATGGCTTCGTAGGTATCTTTTTTAAATTTCTGTAATAATTCTTCCTGTGGATATCCGTGAAATGTATCCACGATTTCATCGGCAAACCTTACAAATCCATAGATGGCCCGGATAGGGGGTCTCAATGCAGGAGATAAGGTTCTCACGCCCAACGAAAAGGAGGTGCTATAGGTATGCGTAGTGTACCTGCTTGTGTTTTGCGCGACTTTTTCGAATAATTCTCTCATCCTCAGACGTCATAAATTTTGTTCACGTAATTTGCTACGACTTCACCGGAAATCAAAGCGGGAGGGACTCCCGGTCCCGGGACTGTGAGCTGACCTGTATAGTATAGATTTTTTACTTTCTTACTCTTTATTCTCGGCTTCAGAAACGCAGTTTGGCGCAATGTGTTGGCCAAACCATAGGCATTCCCTTTGAAGCTATTGTATTCTGACTTGAAATCATTTATGCTAAAGGATTTCTTGTAGACAATATGATCACGGATATTAGAAGAAGTTCTGTTTTCCATTCTATCCAGGATCACTTCCAGATATTTATCCCTGATCTCCTTGCTATCTTTGAGTCCCGGGGCAACGGGAACCAGGATAAATATATTTTCCTTGCCTTCCGGGGCTACATGTGGATCGGTTTTCGATGGGGCGCAAGCATAGAAAAGTGGTTTGCTGGGCCATCTTGGATTATCATACAATTCCTTTGCATGATCCTTAAAATCCTCATCAAAGAAAAGATTGTGATGCAAAAGCCCGTCTACTTTTTTATCAATACCGAGATAATAAATCAATGCAGAGGGTGCCATGACCTGCCTGTTCCAGAACTTTTCCGAATAGGACCGATGTGATGAATCCAGCAGTTGGGTTTCCGTATGGTGGTAATCAGCGCCACTTACTACAAAGTCCGCCTCCTCCAACTCTTTATTAATCCTCACACCGCTAATTTCATCCTTATCCACTACTAATTCTTTCACGGGTGAGTCAAACTTGAAACTGACACCCTGTTCGACCGCGAGCTTTTCCATACCTTCCACAATCTTGACCATTCCACCCATGGGATACCATGTTCCCAGGTGTAAATCCGCATAATTCATCAGACTATAGAGGGCCGGTGTGTTTTCCGGTGTTCCCCCAAGAAAAAGGCAAGGAAATTCAAGGATCGATCTGAGTTTAGGATGCTTGAAATTTTTATGAATATGGCTCCCTATCGAACTGAATACCTGCATGCGAAAGACACCACTGATCACTTCGCTATTTATAAATTCAAAAGGAGAGAGGCTGGGTTTGTGGACGAGGTTGTTTATTCCAATATTGTACTTGAACTCAGCTTCCTTCAGAAACTTTTCCAGTTTCTTAGCGCTACCCGCCTCAAGGGATTCAAAAAGATCATAGAGTTCCTGTTTTCCGGCCGGGATATCTACTTCATCATCAGGAAAAAAGATACGGTAGGAGGGGTCTAAACGAATAAGGTTGTAATAATCCTCAACCTTCTTGCCGAATAATCCGAAATACCTTTCAAATATATCAGGCATCCAATACCAACTTGGGCCCATATCGAAAGTAAACCCGTTCTCTGAAAAAGAACGGGCCCTTCCCCCTGCTGTGGAGTTTTTTTCAAATACCGTTACCTCATGGCCTTGATGTGCGAGAAACGTTGCAGTTGAAAGTCCGGCAAAGCCAGAGCCTATAACGGCCACTTTGGACATACTCTATTTATTTAGACGCTTTTGAATCTCTTTTCTGGCGTGAAAGATACGATTTTTTACAGTCCCGATAGGAATTTCTAGGGTGTCTGCGATTTCCTCATACTTGAATCCTTCTGTGTGCATTTTGAAGGGTTCCAGGTATGCTGGTCGGATATCTTCGACAATATCCCAGATGTCATTGTAGATAGAAGTCTTTTCAGGGCTGCTAAATGTGTGACCATCCTCTACGTTGAGGTAATACAAACTCTCAGTTGTATCGTACATGGTCTTTGACCTCTGCACTTTGCGATAGTTGTTGATGAAGGTGTTCTTCATAATTGTGTACAACCATCCCTTTAAATTTGTATTGGGTTTGAATTTATCCCTGTAGGTTAAGGCTTTAAGGATTGTTTCCTGTACCAGGTCTTGAGATTCTTCATAATTGTTCGTGAACCTCCTTGTAAAGTTTTCAAGTGCTGGTGTATGCTGTACTATCGAATGCTGAAACTCAAGAGCTGTCATAATGTTTTGCTTTATGTTTAACTAATCAACGTTTAAAGTTAAACAGAGTTTCAATAATGTCAAACTATTTTAGAAAAAAGTTAAACAAAAATAAGAAAATTCAGTAAAAATTGCCTGAAATACTCTGAATATCAGGCATAAAAACACTTGTTGTTCATTAAATTTGGTATAATGTTCAATTAATGATATTTAAAGTTAAACAATAGATGTTGTGCTGTTTAACTTTCAACTTATCCTGAAATAAGGACAAATCCACCCCAGTAGTACGGATGCGGGTAGTCGTTTTTTAATTGGTTCTGTGCTTTCCGGAAAGAAGAAGCGATGTTCCCGTTTTCACCCAGATTTCGATAAAAATAGGTCATAAGCTTTTGGGTGGCCTCATCGTCGACTTTCCAAAGGCTCATTATAAGGTTGTCTGCACCAGCAATAAGTAAGGATCGCTGCAGGCCATACACTCCCTCGCCGGCTACAATATCTCCCAATCCGGTTTCACATGCACTGAGGACCACGAGGTTCGTATTGTCGAGATTGAGATTCATCCCTTCGTAGGCAGTAAGAATCCCGTTGTCGTTACCGGAAAGGTCAGGCGGTTGTTCACCAATCGAGGTCTGACCGGCCCCGGTGAACATCAGTCCGCTTCTCAACAAAGGATTTTCCCTGGCCTTTTCTATATTAATACCGAAGACTTTGCCCTCCTTTGTTGATAAGTCTGCCAGGAAGTACCCATGAGTTGCGATATGCACGATGTGTTTATCGCTGAATCTTTTTACAGCTGTCTCTGTGGCCTCATTGCCATATACCGTACTGATATCGAATCTCTTAGGCTTAAGAATATTTGAAACGGTCTCAATTTCTCTTTTGGTGCCGGGAAGCATGGATATAGTACCATCGCCCCCATATTCGGGATAGCCCAGCAAAAATATATCGCGTTGCGAGAGGGTTGAGCTGGACTTCTTATATTCAATCAAGTCCTTTGAATTGCTCAGTAAGGTCATCGTGTACTTGGAAACCAGGAAGCCTCCCTGTGGATCTTTGAGTGTACCGAGGTTGATCTGGTTGTAAATTCCATCAAGGGATAGATAAAGGGTCTTCCTACTTGCAATAAGTGGTTCTATTGGTTTCCAAAACTGGTCGTAGGAATAGGGATCTTCAATTTTAGCCTTGATAGCATTGTTGTAGAACTTAAAATACCTGCCTTCCAATTCATCTCCATTGGTGATGGCAACCATTTTAGGATGTTGATCGCCCTTTTTAACCACAAGCACAATGTACTCTGACTGGTTAGTCATTCGGTTTTCAAAGGCAGTGGTATGGATGATCTCAATTACTGCTTCATCTTCCTCCAAAATATTTACGACATCCCGGTATTTTATCTCGGTCAGTTGCATACCTCTCTTAAACACAGTGGAATTTTCTGAGAGATATCGCTCTGATGCATTGGCTTCATTCTCAAGTGAATCAAGATTGATGTTTTCTTCTTCAAGTTCTTCCTTACTGTATCCGTAGTAGTGGGCCAATGCCTCCTTTTGATCCACCCAGTCAGCGTATTTTCTCTTTAAATTCTCATCATCACCATTCATAATCTGGCTCTTGATCTTATTTCCTGTATTGAGGAGCAGAGCCTTTGTGGCCAATTGCAAATTGAAAACCGCTGTGAGGAATTCGGGGTCTTCCTGACCTGCTTCAATGGCAAATGCATAAAAGCGTTGGAAACGTGGCCGGACTTTTCTCCAGTATTTTGCTTTTTCTGCTTCTGACATGGGGAGGAAATATGAATTAATTTCCTGCAGGGTAGATACGATCACAGATTTATATAGTTGTGCTGCCCTACCGGTATTTCCCAATTTCCAGTGAACAATGGCCAGGTCTTCTGCAGTTTCGATTGTCTGTGGGTGTTTTGGACCCAACACCTCTTTTCTCACCACAGCAACCGATTGGAGCAGTGGCAGGGCCTCATCATAGCGCCCCTTATAACGGTAGAAGTTGCCAAGATCACTCCGCGTTGATGCTGTGTTGGGAGATTTGGGGCTGAGTCGGGTGGTATATATTTCAAGTGCTTCTTTCAGCAATTTTTCCACCTGGTCGTCCTTTCCCATTTCCACGTAAAGTGAAGCCAGCATATTTAGCATGTGTGCATAATCCGGGTGAGATTTTCCGAACCTCTTTTCCTTAAGTGAAATGGCATCCAGGTAGATTTCTTCCGCTTCCTCATACCGCTCCATATCCTGGTAGAGCAAGGCAAGGTTGGTCATCAAACGCTGGTAGTTACCCGATTTTTCCGCAAGGTGTTCCTCGGCAATGTTAATAGATTGTTTGTAAAGGGGTTCAGCTTCAGGATATCTTCCCAGCACCTGGTTTACTGATGCCAGGTTGTTCAACGCTATTGCATGCCCCATGCTTTTTGCTCCGACAATATCCCTGTTCAATACAACAGCTTCTTTCAAAAGAATTTCCGCTTCGTTGTAGAGGCCGAGATCTTTCTTTATGAGTGCATAATTATTCAATGAAGCTGCATACCCGTTGCTTTCCTTGCCCAATAGATCATCCCTCATTTCAAGGCTTGTAACCCCTAGCTTCTCCGCCAGGTTAAGTCGTCCCAGGGAGTGGGCTACAAGGGAAAGATTGGAAATGGTCCGTGCATACTCAATGGAATTCTCCATTCCAATTTCTTCATAGATTGCCTTTGCACCGATTAATAACCCCGTGGCAATTTTATATCGGCCAGTGGCATACATGACTTCTGCTCTATCCACCCAGCCCCTTGCCCGTTGTTCGGCAGTTATTTCGTCACTATTCCTTCTTTGCAGATACTCAATCATGAACTTCTTCTGCCGTTCAAAATTCTCTTTATTTTCAAAGAGACCTGCATTATCATTCAATGCAATGGCATAGTTGAAACTGGAGCTGTCGTATTCTGACCTGATATCATCCAACCCACTATTGAAGGCCTTTTTCATCTTGTTTTTAAGACGCGGGTCACGTATAGCATTCTTTGCGCGTTCTTTAAGCAGGCGGCCTACCTGGGCATCAGCCTGAATGTGAAGTAATACGGCCAATAGTATGACGATCGTTCTTATAATCATATTAGAAGTCCTCTTCTATAAGATAGTTCAAATCGAAGCAAAGATCAATCCGAAATCAGGCCATTTCCCTGACTCCCACCCAACTAAACCTCCTGGTGATGAATTTGGGGTCTGTAAGTGAAGCGTTTCCTGCAGGATTTCCGCCCGTTACATGGAAATCTGAGAAACCCGCATGTTGGTTGACGTAAATTGCCCCATGTAAATTAAATGATACAGGGGCACCGGCCATGGTTAGCTCATCTTCCATCCAGGCCTTTTTATCATTGTCCGTACAGTAAACAGCACAGGATATGGCTCCCTGTTCAGTTGCGAGTTGTGCTGCCAGTTTCACAGCCTGTTCAGTGTCCGAGGTTTTGATAAGGAGTGCTATGGGCCCAAACAATTCCATATTGAATTGCGACTTATCGGTGCTATCAACCTCAATCAGTGACGGGCTCATTACTCTCGCCTCAGGGAACATTGGATTTTGAATATCCCTGGATTCCAAAACTACCGTTCCAATCTTTCCGGCCTCTTTAACCCGATCACAGGTATTGGCATTCTGAATAGCTCCGAGTACAAAGGGTCCGGCCTTTGGATTATCGACAAGCCCATTGATCTCGTCGATCAGCAACTGTTTGAAGTCATCGTAGCTCACTGTACCATCAGGGGTGGAGATTCCATTTGCGGGAATGAAGAAATTCTGTGGAGCAGTACACATTTGCCCGGAATACAAAGTCAACGAGAACGCAAGGTTGGCCGCGGTTTTCCTGGCATCTGTGGTACTATCAATAATAGCAGAGTTGACACCGGTCTTTTCGGTAAATACTTCCTTGCCCTCCAGGTTTTCCAGGTAGCTTCCGAATTCTGAATTACCCGTAAAATCTATGATCCTTACATCATTATGTTCAGCCAACTCTTTGGTTATGGGCTTATCATGGGTATCCGGTGCCAGTTGGCAAATGTCCGGATTGATCCCGGATTCTCTTAATACATTTCTGATTTCTGCGACTACAATAGCTATAGGGAGTATGGCACCGGGGTGAGCCTTCACAATAACGGGATTACCTGTAATAAGGCTGGCATAAATACCTGGCGCTGAATTCCACACGGGGAAAGTGGAGCAACCAATCACCAATGAGACTCCACGAGGGATAGCTTTCCATTTCTTTTCAAGAACCACATTGAACTTACCCATGGGCTTATCCCAGGTTGTGCGTTCGGGGAACCTTCGTATTTCTTCAAGGCCTCCAGCAATTGCCTCCATTGCCCTGTCTGCGGCATGTGGACCGGATGCCTGGAAAGCCATCATATATCCCTGGCCGGTGGTGTGCATGGTTGCATATGCTACTTCAAAAAATCGTTCCTTGAATCGCTCAAGGGATTCTACCAGTATTCCCGCCCTTTCGGTGACATGAACCTTATTCCAATCTTTTAGCGACCCTTTTGACTTTTCTAAATATTCCGAAACTGTCAGGGAAGGATAGGAAATGCCTGTTTTTTCCTGTGTATAGGGAGACTCCTCTGACCCGATCCATTGGGAAGTATCCACTTTCAGTTCCTCAAATTTCCTTCCGAGGTGAGTTTTGAAAGTGTTTCTTCCATTGGCATCACCATCTTCCGGGTAGGCCTTGGGGTGTTCCGGGTATGCCGCAAAAAATGTTCTGAGATGAAGTGCGTCAATTGACTTATTGAGAATTTCCTTATGCTTGGTATAGAGATCCATACGTTATTGATTTTTGCTTGCAAATTAATCAATAACTGAGAGTCTGGGGAACCGGAAGTAGGTTAATTATTTAGTCTTGCTGTGCAAAAACCTTTTTAAGGAGTTCTGTTGTTCGTTCGACAGGATTTTCACGGATTTTTAATTCCTCTTTTGCTATCAGAATAAACAATCCATCTATGGCTTTTTGAGTAGTGTAGTCCTCGAGATCCGGATTTACTTTTTCAACAAGGGGAATCCTGTTATAGGTATTTATAATATCTGAATAATATTTTGTGGCGTTCACTTTCTCCAGTGAACTGCTAATTACCGGTTTAAATTTATCATAGAGTTGATCACCCGTGGATTTTCTCAGGTAATTGGTAGCCGCATTGTTTTCACCCTTTAGTATACTCCAGGCATCTTCAATGGTCATTGCCTTGATAGCAGATACGAATATTGGCTTTGCTTCCCTTGCTGCCATTTCTGCCCCACGGTTCATTGAAAGGACGAAATTATCCACCTGTTTGTTCAGGCCGATCTGCCTCAATTTATCTTCAACTTTTTGTACATCCTCAGGAAATGGAATTTTCAACTGCGGGTTCTTAAAGTAGCCATCTTCCTGCGATGCCTGATCAGAGCCCTTGCTAATGCCCTTTTCAAGTGCAGCTTTCAACCCCTCGGCGACCTCACCGGTAGTCAGTTGTGTACCATTATTAAGAACATCACTGGCATCAGATAATGCCTGGTTGATTTGTGCAGCGGTGCATCCTGACAGCACCACCATGATGAGTAACCATTGAATTATTTTCATAATGTCGAATTTAACAGAAATTTGATTTTCCTCTCTCTCCACCCCAAATTTTAACACTTAGGTAATCACGTATCGCCTATCCTGCTATTTTTGCTTCATGAAACATGTGAAGGCTGAAATAATCACGATAGGGGATGAGATACTTTATGGTCATATACTCGATACCAACTCGCAATGGATGTGCCAAACTCTTGGAGACCTTGGAGTAAAGGTAAATTACCGTTCGACCATTGGCGATAACGAAGAACATATTCTGAAAGCATTTGATGAAGCGCGGCGTCGTTCTGACCTGGTATTTATCACGGGGGGTCTGGGCCCAACTGAAGATGACCTCACGAAACCATGCCTGGCAAAATTTTTTGATTCGGAAATGGAATTGAATGAAAAGGCCCTGGAAGAAGTAACGCAATTTTTTAAAAGCAGGGGAAGGGAACTGAATGAACTAAACCACGGCCAGGCAGTCCTGCCGGTTAAATGCGAGATGCTGAGTAATAAGGTCGGTACCGCCCCCGGTATGCTGTTTCATGAAAATGATAAAGTTTTTATTTCCTTACCCGGTGTGCCCCTCGAAATGAAATACATCATTGAAAATGAAGCAATCCCTCGAATTAAGGAACTCTTTCACATGCCGGTTATTCTACACCGTACTATTAAGACCATTGGCATTGGCGAATCCTTCCTGGCACCAAAGATCCAGGACTGGGCCAATAATCTTCCCGATCATATTTCGCTTGCCTATCTGCCCAGCCTTGGAATGGTCAAGTTGAGGCTTACTGCGGTAGGCCCTACATTAGAAAGCCTAAAAACCGAAGTCAACGATCAAATAGAAAAATTACTGCCCTTGGCTGGCAAGTATATATTTGGATTTGATTCGGATACCATTGAGGAGGCCCTGGGAAAAATCCTGAAAGAGCGCGGACTTACCCTTTCTGCGGCAGAGAGTTGTACAGGGGGCTATTTCTCACATAGGATCACTTCGGTTCCGGGAAGTAGCAGTTATTTTCACGGAGGTCTAATTTCGTATGATAATTCAGTCAAGGTCAAAAAATTAGGCGTACCTGCTGATGTGATTGAAAAATACGGAGCTGTTAGTGAGGAGGTCGTCAAGTATATGGCGGAAAACATAAGAAAAGAACTAAGTACGGATATTGGAGTTTCTGTAAGTGGAGTCGCCGGGCCCGAGGGGGGTACGGACGAAAAACCCGTAGGAACCGTATGGATTTGTTTTGCCGACGGTGAAAAGACTATTGCGAAGAAATTATCGCTGGGATTTCGCAGCAGAAGCGTAAATATTGAGCTTTCTGCGCTTGCTGTTATGAATCTTATCAGGCTCCAATTGGGACCCGAATATTAGGGATTTGGCGCTAAAATTGTAACTTTGTGACACAATTAACATAAGATGGCAGAGGTTGAAATTATCATGCCCAAAATGGGTGAAAGTGTTATGGAAGCCACAATACTGACGTGGCTGAAGAAGGAGGGAGAGTCGATTGAAGCGGATGAATCACTCCTCGAAGTGGCTACCGATAAGGTTGATACTGAAATACCAACTACTCATGCCGGAGTCGTAAAGAAAATTCTAGCCAAGGAGGGGGACGTTATACAAGTGGGCTCAGCCATTGCCGTGATTGCAACCGAAGTGGAAGATGTAATATCCGATACCCCTGATTCCAAGGGCGGTTCGGGAGTTAATGAGACCAACGGACAGGACAGGGAGGCAGTTGTGGAAGAAGCCGCGGCAACTGAGGGAAGCCCATCCATGTTAAGTTCAACCTCAGATGGAAACCGTTTTTATTCTCCCCTGGTACGAAACATAGCCAAAAAGGAGGGCATAACGCTCGAGGAACTGGACCGGGTTCCCGGAAGTGGCAAAGAAGGTAGAGTTACCAAAAAGGATATACTTTCATATCTCAAGTCAAGGCAAACCGTCTATTCCCCGGCCGGTGGAGCGTCTTCATCTGTAAAGTCATCCGTCCCCGTCTCCATCTCTGAAGAAGATGAGATTGTTGAGATGGACAGGATGCGGAAGATGATTGCAGACAGGATGGTGGAATCCAAAAGAATTGCCCCGCATGTTACCTCATTTGTCGAGGCGGATGTTACCAATGTAGTAAACTGGAGAAATACTGTGAAGAAGACCTTCATGGAAAGGGAAGGGGAACCTCTCACCTTTACACCCATTTTCATTGAAGCAGTAATCAAGGCCATTCGGGATTATCCCAACATCAACATCCAGGTGGATGGCTCAAGAATTATTAAGAAAAAAAGGATTAACATCGGAATGGCCGTTGCTCTTCCGACAGGAAACCTGATAGTTCCTGTAATTCACGACGCCGATAAGCTCAGTCTTATGGGCCTTTCCAAAAAAGTGAACGACCTTGCAAGGAGGGCCAGGAACAATGAGCTGAAACCCGATGAATTGTCCGGGGGTACGTTTACCGTATCTAACGTTGGTTCATTCGGAAACATTATGGGAACACCCATAATATTACAACCACAGGTAGGTATCCTTGCTTTGGGAGCCATCCAGAAGAAACCTGCTGTTATTGAAACGCCCCATGGGGATACGATAGGAATACGGCACAAAATGTTCCTTTCACATTCCTATGATCACAGGGTCGTTGACGGGGCTCTTGGGGGAATGGTGGTTCGCAGGGTGGCAGATTACCTCGAGGATTTTGATTTTAAGCGTCCTCTTTAACACAATTAATTCATGAAATTCGGTACTAAAGCAGTTCATGCCGGCGTCCACCCGGACCCGACAACAGGGGCGATTATGACCCCAATATTTCAAACAAGTACATACGCCCAGGTTTCACCGGGAGCCCATAAAGGCTATGAGTACAGTCGAACGCAAAACCCTACCCGTTTTGCACTTAGGGACTCAATCGCGGCATTGGAGGATGGAAAAACCGGGCTGATCTTCTCATCAGGAATGGGTGCTATAGATACATTAATGAAGATATTGAAGCCCGGAGATGAAGTAATTAGCAGTGATGATCTCTATGGTGGTTCATACCGCTTATTTTCCAGGGTTTACGAGGGTCTCGGTATTAAATTTCACTTTACCGATATGAGGAAGGTGGATAATGTTAAAAAACTGGTAAATGAAAAAACAAAATTGATCTGGGTAGAGACTCCTACGAATCCCATGATGAATATTGTTGACATTCAGGCAATAGCTGATCTGAAGAAGGGAACGGATATTCTCCTGGCCGTCGATAACACTTTTGCCACTCCCTATTTGCAACTTCCTTTGGCATTGGGTGCCGATGTAGTAATGCATTCAGTAACCAAGTACCTTGGTGGCCACTCGGACGTGGTGATGGGCGCACTCGTTTTAAATGACCTCGAGCTTGCTGAGAAGCTCGCCTTCCTGCAGAACAGCGCGGGAGCGGTTCCCGGACCACAGGATTGCTTCCTGGTTTTAAGGGGTATCAAAACCCTTCATTTGCGAATGAAACAGCATTGCGAGAATGCAAGAGCGCTTGTTCCTGTACTCCAGGATCATCCGCTGGTGGAAAAGGTATACTGGCCAGGTCTAAAGGATCACGCCAATTACGAAGTAGCGGCCAGACAAATGAAGGATTTTGGTGGAATGATCTCCTTTGTTGTAAAGGGTAGCAAGGAAGCCGCTTTCAAGGTCATGGAGAAATTTGAGCTTTTTACCATCGCCGAGTCACTCGGTGGAGTTGAAAGCCTGGTGAATCATCCCGCAACGATGACCCATGCGAGCGTGCCCCCTGATAAAAGGCTAGAATTGGGAATCGTTGATAATTTGGTCAGGTTGAGCGTGGGTGTGGAAGAACCTGAAGATCTCGTATCAGATCTCAAGCAAGCTCTGGAACTATAGTTCCCCTGACTGTATAAGATCTGACAGTTCAGCAGCTGTATTCACATGCCTAACGTTGTCGGGATAAACGGGATCAACTTCGTTTAGATGTTGTCCTGACAAAACAATCTTTTTGTTGGGGAAAGTTTCAGAAAGGTTGTCAATCCATAGTTGGGTATTTCTTGGACTGATCTTAGCTACCATGGCACTTACAAGAATATCCGCATTGTGAAACTGTGTAACCTTCTCTAGATCTTCCATGGGAAGATTTTGACCCAAGAATATGGTATGATGCCCAGCTTTTCTGAACATATAATGATAAAAGAGCAATCCGATGTCATGTAATTCATTCTCTCTTAGGAATAGAATAACCTTCTTAACTTCTTTTCCACTGGGAACCGGTAGACTGTCAATTTCAGAAAATAGTTTCTGACGTATCATATTGGAAATGAAGTGCTCGTGAGCTGGATGGATTTTGTTGATTAACCACATGATTCCAATTTTCTCGCAAAAGGGAAAAAATACCTCCGTTAAGGCCTTTTCAAAACCGAACCAATTGATCAAATCTTTAAGTTGTTGAGAAAATGCCTGCTCATCCATCTCGACCATGGCAACAACTAATTGGTCGATGAACATGGTCATACTTGAATCGGGAGATAAGCTTTGATTTACCTTAGCTCGCAACTCTGGAAGAGAAAGGTCGGCCAGCTTGCTGATCTTAACACCCTGGTTATTCAGTGTTGAAATCAACAGTATTTTCTTAAGTGATTCATCATCGTATCGCCTGATGTTGGTATCAGTTCTGTCAGGATCGATAACATTATACCTCTTTTCCCAGATACGAAGAGTATGGGCTTTGATGCCTGTGAGTTTTTCCAGGTCTTTTATTGAATAGAATGTGCTTTGATTATTAATACGGGCCTTTTTTGCTAAGATCTTTTCCATCAAATGTCTTCTTTCTCAAGAAAACTAACAACCTTAAGTTATATATGTTTTGCGAATTGGTTAATAATCGTGTTACTGAAAGTCTAATGCGTAACATCTATAATTACTAAAAAAATTAGCTTATCGTTATCTAGTTACAATAAAAATTTGCATTTTTACTAAAATAATTAGTTAATGCAGATGACACTGATTAGTGAAAACATTAAATTCTTACGAAAATCACGCGGATACACCCAGGAGCAGTTTGCAGAAAAAATAGAAATTAAGCGATCCCTGGTAGGGGCATATGAAGAGGGCAGGGCAGACCCACGACTTCCTAACCTGATAAAAATGGCCGAACTATTCGGTACAACAGTGGATAATCTCATTACCCGAGATCTTGCCAGTATCCCGGAAACGGAGTGGAGGAAGACGATTGCCGGTGGGAGTAAAGATATTCTGGCCATCACTGTAGACAGTGAGGAAAGGGAAAACGTGGAGTTGGTTCCGCAAAAAGCGGCCGCAGGTTACCTGAATGGATATGCTGATCCGGATTTTATTAAGGATCTGCCCAGGTTCCAACTGCCTACACTTCCAACCAATGCAACATATCGTGCATTTGAGATATCCGGAGACAGCATGCTTCCTCTCGTTTCTGGAACTATTGTCATCGGGGAATACCTGGAAAATGTGCGCGACATAAAGAGTGGACTAACCTACATCCTGGTGACTAAAGATGAAGGGGTAGTCTACAAGAGGGTATTCAATTACCTCGATGATAATGGCAAGCTATTCCTGGTTTCGGACAATCGCGCTTATGAACCCTACGCAATTGACGGTGATGCCGTATTAGAGATATGGAAAAGCAAGGCATATATCAGTGTCGAATTCCCGGATGGTAATGATCAATCCGACATGTCAGCAGATCAACTGGCGGGAATTGTTATGGACTTGCAGAAAGAAATCCTTCTCCTCAAGGAGAGAGCGGATCATTCCAAAAATTAAAGGCAGGGTTTTTGTTTGAATTGAAATGCGAATGGGAAACCTTTGCAAATTGATCATGTCTTTGGTGCAAAACCTGTTATTTAAAATGAAGAAAATATTTTTTGTCACTGTCTTGTTTGTTGGTACTACAGGCTTAAGTTTCGGCCAGGTAGCTTTTAGTGTAGGTATAAAGGGAGGTCCTAATTTTGCGACCATTGAAGGTGAAAATCTCGATGAGGTCTATAGTAATAGGACTGGGTATCATGCCGGGGCGTTCATTAGCCTTAAGGCTACAAAATTCGGAATTCAACCTGAAGTAATATTTTCCAGCCAGGGATCGACCATCGAGTTATCCCAGGAAGGTTTGCTGAGATTTAATTACATCAATATCCCGGTGATGGTGAAATTTTACCCGGTCAGTTTTTTAAACTTCCAGGTAGGTCCACAATTTGGATTCCTCACCTCTGCAGAAGAAGTAATTGCCGGAATTGAAGCAGACGTATCATCACTATATAAGGATTCAGACCTGACGATGGCTCTCGGATTCGGCCTGGAACTTCCTTTTGGGCTCAATCTTGATGCGCGTTATAATTTGGGAGTTTCAGATATTAACGATGATCCTGCACAAAATGCATTAATTAAAAACCAGGTTTACCAGGTAAGTCTTGGGTTCAGGTTTGTCGACTTGGGAAAGTGATCAGAAAAGAATATGCTGAAGCAGACTCTTAGAGAATTATATTTTTAGTCTATCATCCAATCGATTCTTTTCCGGGTCTCTTCTACGCTATTACCGGCGCTGATATTTGCCGCAATAGAATCTACTAATTCAGGACATTTGTCAGGTGGGTACCCAAATTTTTTTGCAAATACTTCACACAACTTCACCTCTTCGGAATCAATGTGGTCATCGACCACCATCATGCTGACGAGGTCATAGAATTGGTGAAATTTTTCACCGGCATCCTCGGGAATATGAAACTCTATTTTATCAGGTGAATCCTGTATATCCAGTAGTTTTTTCGGAGAAACTCCATGCTTTTTCGCAATGGTCTTCAACAGAGAATCTTCCGTCGTAAGATATTTTCCATCCGCCAAGGCCATTTCAATCAGATTTCTCATGTGACTGTGAGCCGAAACTTTACCTTGTTTGAAGAGATTAAGGAATTCGGATAGGATCATTAGGCTTAGAGATTAGTTATCTATGCTTAATTTCACAAAAATGCTTGGGAAATGCTATTTTTCAAAAGCGTATTGTATAAATAATATCTGAAGAATTGATCAACAGGCGAAGAAAGGACCGCTGTGAAAATTGTGGATATTTTCTGGCAGACATTTACAATTATTGTCCGAGATGCGGTCAGGAAAATAATGATAAGAACATTTCATTCGGAACGATTGTAAAGGAATCTGTTCAGAATTATTTTTCATTAGATTCCAGGTTCGGAAAATCTGTGAAACCGTTTCTTTTCAAACCGGGTTTCCTCACACGTGAGTTCATTACTGGGAAAAGAGTTTCCTATGCCAATCCCATCCGCCTTTACCTTCTACTCAGTTTGTTTTTCTTTTTTGTCCTTACTACTGCGGTGAACTACCTGAACCGGGACACTCCCAGGGATGTAGCCCCAATCCAGGTTACCGCTTCAGACCGTCAACCTCAAGGGAACAGCGATGGATCTCTTCTTTCAAGGGCAAGTACAAGTATCGATTGGGCCATGATCGATTCGATAAGATTTGATCAGAGCTATACCGACAGGCAGCTCATTGACTCGATGAACTTACCGGAATCCGGTTTCCTGGAGAGGAAGCTTCGGTACCAAATGATTAAGCTGTATCGCACCGATGCAGTGACTTTTCAACAATTCCTCGTGAGCAATCTTCCCGTGATGATGGTTTTTGTTATACCTATCTTTGGTTGGTGGTTGAGGGTATTCTTTGGATATAGGGGTAAGCTGTATATTCACCACCTGATACATTCCATACATATTCACTCTTTTGCATATCTTATTTACGGGCTGACATTAATCGGGATGATGCTGCTCATCGACAGTGCCGTTATAATTTATCAGGCTATCCTCGCCGTGGCAATTATTCTGGTATATTCGATTATCTCACTAAAGAATTTCTACGGAAAATCATGGATCACAACAATTTTTCGGTCCTTGGTCATGGGCTTATCATATACTATTTCTTTCGTGGTTTTTCTGTTTATTGAGATCGTATTATCCATGTTACTTTTTTAATGATGAAGTATTGCTGTTTTTTTCTAATCCTTGTATTGTTGAGTTGTAATGAAAAATCCCAGGTTCCGGAAATAGGCATACCCGTGAACCTCGCGAAAGAGCGTAAAACCCAGGTTAAAGACATTGAATTTGACATTCATTTAAGTATTCCCGACAATAAGGAGGCACCTGTGATGGGGAGAATGGAGATCCGGTTCGAACTCTTAAAAAAGGATGACCTCGTCCTCGACTTTAATGTACCGGAAGATTACTTGAAATCCGTTCGGATAGGAGGTAACGAAATCAATGCTCAATTAATAAATGAACACATAATAATTTCGGGTTCTGATCTCGGGTTGGGAAAAAATGAACTTCAATTGGAATTCCGGGCAGGCGACCTTTCTTTGAACCGGAGTGATGAATTCCTATATACCTTATTCGTCCCGGACAGGGCTTCCACTTGCTTTCCCATATTTGATCAGCCCGATATCAAAGCTTCATATTCTTTAAGTCTTGATATTCCGAGGGATTGGACTGCTGTGTTTAATGGACCATTGATAAATGAAGAGACGAAAGACGATATCAAAATCATAGATTTCGGGCAGTCAGGGCCAATTCCATCCTATCTTTTCGCCTTTACTGCTGGTAAATACGAATATGAAGAAAGGACACTTGAAGGGCGAACAATGCGTATGTATCACCGCGAAACAGACTCAACAAAGGTCAACAGGAACTCGGATGCGATTTTTAATCTGCACCTCGAAGCACTGAAGTGGTTGGAAGAATATTCCGGTATAGGGTATCCATTCGAAAAGTTTGATTTCGCCTTAATTCCCTCGTTTCAGTATGGTGGAATGGAGCATCCCGGTGCTATCTTTTACAGGGCCGGGAGTTTACTCCTTGAGGAGTCGGCTACCATCAACCAGGAGCTAGGTCGGGCTAGTCTAATTGCACATGAAACAGCCCACATGTGGTTTGGTGATCTCGTAACTATGGAATGGTTCAATGACGTGTGGATGAAGGAAGTGTTTGCAAATTTTATGGCCGCAAAAATCGTTAATCCCGCATTCCCAGAAATTGATCATGATCTGAGGTTCTTGTTTTCCCATTACCCAAGGGCCATGGCCGTAGATCGATCTGGTGGCAGACACCCTGTTCGCCAGGAATTGGATAATCTTAAGTATGCTGGATCTCTCTATGGTGCTATCATATATCAGAAAGCACCAATAGTGATGAAACAACTGGAATTAATTATTGGCGAGGAAACAATGCGGCAAAGCCTTTCAGAATATCTGCTTGAATTCAGCTATGGAAATGCTACCTGGGATGACTTGGTGACCATCATAGATAAAAAAACACCGGTGGATGTATCGGCCTGGAGTCAGAAATGGGTATACGGATCAGGATTGCCTGGAATCAAGGTTAACAGATCAGAGGGAGAGCTGATATTTGTTCATATCGATAATACCTGGCTTCCGCAACAATTTGAAGTGCAATGGATGGGGAGTGAAGATCAAATAACAGTATCTGTTGAAGATAGCATTACTGTTACACAGGATAAACATCCCGATTCAGCATTGTTGTTGAACTCAAATGCAACCGGTTACGCTTACTTCTCACTGGAAAGGGAAGACGCTGAGACCTATTATGACATGATTGATGAATTAGATGAGGACCTGATTCGGGGAGCAATCTGGATACAATTGTGGGAAAATGTCCTTGAGGGAAATATACCTTATACTGGTTTTTTTGAAGCTGTTCAAGGGAGTATTAAATATGAATCAAATCCTCTAATCATAAACAGAATTCTCTCCTATGCGGAGACGGTTTATTGGAGATTATTAAATGAGGAAGAGCGTAATGCTATTTCGTTGGATTGGGAGTTACTGCTTCTTGAACAGATGGAAAATACCGTGGTAAAAGGAGGGCCTGTAATGTTTTTCAGGACATTCAGGAATACCGTTATTTCTGAACAATCCCTCCAAGTACTGAAGTCAATCCATGAAGGGGAGAAAATAATCAAAGAGCTAACGCTGGGAGAGGCAGACAGGATGAATAATGCCTTGGTGTTATCACTTCATAATATGCATGGGTCAGATAGTATAATAAATACCACTTTGGAGGGAATCAATAATCCCGACCGCTATAATCAGATGAAGTATTTGATACCTGCTGTATCTTCCGATTCTCTTGAACGGTCCGATTACTTCACTAGAATGCTTGACCCTGCGATGAGAGAGAAAGAACCGTGGTGCTTACAGGCAATGAATTACCTGTTTCACCCTATGAGGGATAAGGAAAGCATTAAATGGTTGAATACAGCGTTACAAGAAACTGAAGAGATTCAACTTACGGGGGACATTTTCTTTCCAAAGGGATGGCTAGATGCCGTGTTGGGTGGTCACCAATCTGAAAAAGCGGTAACGATACTGCAAGAATTTATGACACAAAATTCTTCGCTGAGTCAAAATTTGAGAAACAAGGTCCTGCAATCTGCAGACATGTTGATCAGGGCAGCTGAATTAAAAGATCGTAGGCCCGATCAGGATTCAGCTTCTGAATAGAAGGGAAGAATCTCCATAGGAAAGGAACCTGTAGTCCCGGTTGAGTGCTTCCCGGTAAATATTTTTCCAGTGATCTCCTACCAGGGCAGCCACGAGCAGGATAAGTGTACTCCCTGGCAGGTGAAAGTTGGTGATCAGGGCATCGGTCATCCTGAATTTGTAGCCGGGAATAATAAATATTTCCGTGGACCCTGTTAATTCTTCCATCCCTGATATGTCCATGTGGTTAAGGATCGCTTCAAGGGATTCCTCACGTAATGGAAGGTCTTTATGATTTTGATAGGGGTACAATTTCTCTATAATGAATTGCGTGCTTCCCCTTAGCACTTTAACACCGTACCAATAAAGACTTTCCAATGTCCGCAGGGTTGTTGTACCTGTCAAGACGAGGGTTTGTGCCCGGAGGAGCTCCTCAACGGTTGACTTTTTGATCTGTATGAACTCACGGTGCATATCGTGATCCACAACGTTTCCAGCAGATACCGGTTTAAAGGTTCCCGCGGAGACATGTAAAGTCACTTCTGTGAGCGTATGATCTCGCCCCAGGTCAGAAAGTACTTCTGGTGTGAAGTGCAGACCGGCCGTTGGAGCTGCCACGGCCCCGTCTTTTTTCCCGTAAACCGTTTGATAGCGGTCCTTATCCGATTCCACGGCTCTTCGATTCATATATGGTGGAAGTGGCATATTGCCGGCTTGTTCTATCATATCATGAAAGCTGCCGGAATCCCAGGTTAGCATGACCAGATCCTCTTCCCGATTTTCCCAGGAAGCCAAAACCTCAGTACCTTTGATTTTAGTGCTTATTACCTGCCCATTTTTCCACTTTCTTTTATTTCCCACGATACACTTCCATGTTACCGGGGATTTGGCCTGGGAAGCCATGGCAAAGTCTTTATGGGGAGCCACCGGTTCGGTAAGAAACACCTCGATATTACTTCCCGTTTCCTTTTGCATATACAAGCGGGCCGGGATGACCCTTGTGTTGTTAAAAACAATTGTGGCATCCTCTGGCAGATGTTTCCGTATGTCGAAGAATCTACTGTGGGTGATAGCTTGATTGTAAATCAATAATTTAGATTCCGAACGGTTTTTCAACGGGAATTTGGCGATGCTTTCCTCAGGCAGGTCGTACTGGAATTCGCTTAGTTGAATGTTACCCATTTCCATGATTTTGCAAATATAACAGCCATATTTTGCTCACCTATGAACTTATAAGGATATTGGTTAACATTGGACTCAGCACCGATGATTACATTCGAACTCATACCATATACACTCGAATTTAATTTTGACGCCAGGACCTCAAGAGGGGCAATGAAGGAGTTAAAGGTGATTTATCTTAAGCTTACGAACGGTGATATTACCGGCTGGGGGGAAATTTGCTCACTCCCAGGACTGAGCATTGATGCTGAGATTGATTATATAACTGAAGCTCCAAACTACCTGGATACCATAGCAGATCTATCACTGTCCTCCAAAAAAGAGGTTTATAACTTGGTAAAATCAAAGATACCTCCAAACCTTCCCTCCTTGAGAATGGCCCTGGAAACTGCACTGCTTGATCTGGTTAATGGAGGTACCAGGGAGATCTTTCCGGGTCAATTCTATAATGGAGATTCCAAAATGAAGATCAATGGCCTGGTTTGGATGGGGCATAGTGAAGATATGTTAAAACAGGTCAATGAGAAAGTGGTGGAGGGCTTCGATTGTATTAAGATAAAAATAGGTGGAATTGATTTTGATGTGGAATGTGACATTCTGGATTATATCAGAAGGAGATACTTTAAGAAGGATATTATATTGAGACTAGATGCCAATGGATCAATGACCGGTACTCCCGCCGTCAACCGATTACACCGGTTAGCACAATTCGACATTCACAGTATTGAACAGCCCCTCAAACCCGGTGACTCAGAAATGGCCACCCTTATTAAAGAGTCGCCTATGCCAATAGCCCTGGACGAGGAGCTCATTGGGGTCGATGAGCTTTCCAGCAGGAAGGAATTACTTGATAGGTTAAAACCCTCATTTTTGGTGCTAAAACCATCCCTGCTTGGTGGATTTCGATCGGTAGAAGAATGGATTGGATTGGCATCCGGGAGAAATATCGGTTGGTGGATTACATCCTCCCTGGAATCAAACATAGGATTGAATGCCATTTCACAATTCACTTCGAACTACGATAACCCCCTACACCAGGGACTCGGAACCGGTAAATTATACACAAACAATATTGAATCACCACTTGCTGTTCGTGAAGGAATGATTTATTATGACAGCAGCAAATCCTGGAAAATTGAATTCTGAAGCACATCATCACTCTCAAACAGAAGACCGGGTCCACGGCAGTGGAAAATGGCTGATATTCAACAAAGAGTATATTGCAGAATTCGTATATGGCGGTATTGATGGAGCTATAACCACCTTTGCCGTGGTGGCAGGTGCAGCCGGTGCAGGAGCTGGGATTGAATGGGTAATCATATTCGGTGTAGCTAACTTAATCGCTGATGGCTTTTCAATGAGTGTGGGTAATTATTTTTCGACTAAATCAGAACGCGAGAGATTTGAAAAGCATAAAGCGGTCGAATACTGGGAAGTGGATAATCTGAGGGAAAGAGAGGTCGAAGAGATCAGGGAAATATATGCTAATAAGGGATTTAAGGGTGAATTGTTGGAGCAGGTAGTAAGCGTCATTACAAGTGACAAAGACGTTTGGGTAGATACCATGATGAAGGAAGAACTTGAGATGACTAAAGACTCCAAATTACCGATCTATACGGCAACTGCCACCTTCGGTTCATTTTTACTGATTGGCTCGATTCCACTTTTGAGCTATATTATTGCTGCTGTGGCGGATTTATCACAGGATCGACTATTTTTTATTAGCTGTGTGGCCACGGGTATGGCCCTCACCCTTATCGGATTCATGAAGGCCATGGTGAATGAACGAAGCTGGATTAAGGGAGTACTTGAAACCGTTTTGTTAGGTGGACTGGCAGCATTTCTCGCCTACTTTGCAGGAGAGTGGCTGGGCAATACGTTCCTGTAATGGCTTAGAATTCCTGCTTTAGTATATCCTGAAGTTCTGCAATGGCTTTTTGGGTCTGATCAGAGAATTCCTTAAAAACCAATGGGATCTTATCTACTTCTGTTCCCTCTCTTCCCATTTCTTCAATTTTCTTGGCCAGGTTAGTGGTATCCTTCAATCCCATGAATGTGAATGATGGTTTTGATTTGTGAGCCGCCTTGCTGAGCTTATTCCATTCAGAATCCTCGATTGACCGTTCCATTTCTTCAAGGATGTCGGGCATGGTATTTACAAAAACCTCTATCATTTCCTTCATAAAAACAGAATCGTTATGACATACCTCCCTGAGGTATTCAATATCTGTCAGCTGCTTTTGGCTACTGGAAACAACAGATTTTGAGTCAAGGCCGGGAACATTTTGCTGAATCACCTCGATAAGCTGCTCAGGTTTAAACGGCTTGGAGATATATGCGTTCATGCCAACTTCGAAGCATCGATCACTATCACCCTTGATGGCATTGGCAGTAAGGGCTACAATCGGAACGTCAGATTTTGGGGTAGTAAACTTATTTCTTATGATCGTAGTTGCCTCGAATCCATCCATTACCGGCATTTGAAGATCCATAAAAATTAGGTCAAAGTCCTGGTCCTTAAGCCGGTCGACGGCGATTACGCCATTCTCTGCTTCAGCGACTTCAATATTCCATTTTGATAATAGTCTTACTGCATAAAGTCGGTTGATATCATTGTCTTCTACGAGTAGTACTTTCAATCCGTGAAAATCCACCTCCTCCTCGACCTTCAGTTTTAATTTGTTTTCGGGCAGATCTTCCTTTTTTCCTTTCTTGTAGGGAATCACAAACGTAAATGTGGTGCCCTTGTTTTCAACACTCCGCACTTTAATAGTTCCTTTCTGCATGTCGACGAGTTGCTTGGTAATGGCCAACCCAAGCCCTGTGCCACCGTATCTACGGGTAATGCTGTCATCCGCCTGTGTGAAACTATCAAATATCTGGGCGAGCTTCGTTTCTGATATACCTATCCCGGTATCGGCAACGTCAAATGACAGGTAATACTTATCATCTTTGACCATCTTGAGGCTAACATTGATATCGATCCGTCCCACATGGGTAAATTTCATCGCGTTTCCGATGAGGTTAATCAGGATCTGGCTCAATCTCACCGGATCGCCAATAAGAATAAGGTCTGCTTCCGGGTCTACCTCAATATTGAATATCAGGTCCTTGTTGGCGGCCTGATGGATAAATGTATTGTAGATATTGTCGAGTTGTTCTTTTAACCCGAACCCGATCTTTTCAAATTTGAGTTTACCGGACTCGATCATGGAAAGGTCCAGGATATCATTGATAATAACCTTCAGACTTTCCGCAGATGTCTGGATGGCCGTCAGGTATTTTTCGCGGTCGTTATCCGAGCCTGCCTCTGCAAGCAAACTTGCCATACCCGATATTCCGTTAATAGGTGTCCTGATCTCATGACTCATATTGGCCAGGAATTGTTGCTTGGCTTTTTGGGCCCTGAGTAATTCCTCAGCATCCTTCTTTCGCTGGGTGATATCCCTGCAATCCAGGATTAACCCCTCGACACCGTTTTTATGCCTGAGGTTAATCGAGTTGAATTCGAGGTAACGATAGGTTTTGTCCAGGCACAGGAAACGAAATTCTACGTTTTCATCATAAGGTTTGGTTGTACTTGCTTTGAATTCGTACTTAAACTGATCGATTTCGTCATCCTGGATATAATCGAAAAAACTCTTGCCTACCAGGCTTAAGGGCTTGTAGCCGAGCGTTTCCTCTACAGCTCGATTATGATACTTGATGACACCATCGTAATTGACGATGAAAATGATATCCGAACCATCCTCAACAACAGCCTTGAAGAATTCGCCAGTTTTTACGTAGTCGTCCAGTGGTTTTTTCGCTGGCATATCACTTAATTTTCAATATCCTTGAGGTAGCGGTATATACTTGATTTGCCAATATCCAGTTTGTCTGCGACTAATTGAACATTCCCCTCATACTTTTCCAGGTAATGCTTGACAATCAGCATATCATATTCCTTAAGAGTCATTTCACTTCCAAGAAAGGCTTCCTCCTTCTTTACCGAAGTAAATGTAATATCATTTTCCTCAATTGTACCATTATCTGACATTACAGCGGACAATTCAATAATGGATTTTAACTCTCTTACATTACCAGGATATGAATAGGTCAATAATTTGTCACAGGCAGATTTGCTAATATGAAGCTTGCCCAGGCTGTTTTCTTTGGCAAATTCATTGAGAAAGAACTTTGCCAGCAATATCACATCTTTCCCCCTGTCTCGCAATGGAGGAATTTCAATTGGCAATCCCAGTAATCGATAATAGAGGTCTTCCCTGAAATTACCTTTCTTAACTTCCTCAGCAAGGTCCCTGTGAGTGGCAACGATTATGCGAACATCGAGTTTGATGACTTCATTTCCCCCAATCCTTGTCAGCTCCTTTTCCTGTAATACCCGTAATAGTTTGGTTTGCATGTTAAGATCCATCTCTCCGATCTCGTCCAGGAACAGGGTGCCTCCTTCAGCTTCTTCAAACTTCCCGATCCTCCTCGCAACTGCCCCTGTAAAAGACCCTTTTTCATGACCGAATAGTTCACTTTCAATCAGATCATTGGGTATCGCGACAATATTAACCGCCACAAAAGGCTTTGATTTTCGTGTTGAATTATAGTGAATAGCTTTGGAAACCACTTCTTTACCGGTTCCTGTTTCCCCGGTTACTGATACAATGATGTTTGTCTTACAAGCCTTCTCCATTAGCGAAAACACTTTCTTTAATCCCGAACTTGAACCTACAATGGCTTTTTCAAATTCGTATTTCCCCTGGACTTCACGTTTAAGCTGGTCCACCTGCCTGATTAAACTCACATTGTTCCTTACATTGTTTATTGAGTTGAGTAATCGGTCTTTGGTCTCTTCATCCTTGGTGATATAGTCATAGGCCCCCAGTTTGAGTAACTCCACGGCTGTGCCGATTTTCTCCTGGGCTGAGATGATTATGACATTCATGGTCTCATCAAATCCTTTGATGGCCTTCAGAACCTCCTCACCACTCATATCCGGTAAGCTATAGTCGAGGGTAATGAGGTCTGGCTTGGTATGGAGCTTTTCTATGCAGGATTTACCGTCCTCATAAACTGTGACTTCGAAGTCCGGATTGAGACTCAATATATAAGTCAGGTACTTGGTATAAGTGGGGTCGTCTTCTACGACGAAGATCTTAAATGGCTCGGCTGAATACACGCTTGAAAAATTTCCTGAAATTAAATTAACTATAAAAACATATACCGGGTAACTTTCCTCTAAATAGTACTCCCAAATTTGTCTTAATTCTTTATGCGTTGATCATAATTCCTTTATTTTTGGGGTCATAATACCTTCTTAAATCTCAAAACTGACCTTTCATGATTGACGAATTTGAAAATCTAGAAGAACAAGATGTAGAATTGCTCCTTCAGGCTCCAATATTAGTTTGTATTTTGATCGCGGGAGCTGATGACAAGATAGACAGGTCTGAACTGAAGGAGGCGGTCAATGTAGCGCAGTCGAAACAGAAAAAAGCGAGGAGGACGCTTTTGGAGTATTACAGAATTGTAGGCGAGGATTTTGAAGACAAGCTTAAATTCATGATCAATAGGTTTCCTGCCACGGCCAAGGAAAGAAATCCCCAAATCGTATCTGAACTTGAAAAACTCAATGATATCCTGGCAAAAATAGATGCCGGCTTTGCCCGCGAACTCTATGCTAGCTTAAGGGATGTCGCAAAGAAAATTGCAGAGGCTTCAGGTGGGATATTGGGTTATATGTCAATCGGATACGAAGAATCTAAATTCATTGACCTAAAAATGATCAACGATCCTTCTAAGAGTTAGAAGGTGCAGTCGGGGCGAACAATCATTGGGAGTGCGGTAGTCCCTTTCCGGATGGTATTCCTGATGTGGCTTGCATTTGTCCTCGAGTTCAATTACGGCTTTGAACTTACCCAGTTTGGGATTATTCCCAGAACCCTTAGGGGATTGGTAGGTGTCTTAATTGCCCCCTTGCTGCATGGAGACCTTATGCACATCCTGGGAAATACTTTTCCCTTACTCTTCCTCGGAGCCATGCTTTTTTTCTTTTACTTCAGGATAGCTCCTAAGGTATTTGCCATCTGTTATTTTATTCCAAGTCTTACGGTCTGGTTGTTTGCCCGCCCTGCGATTCATATAGGTGCAAGTGGTGTGATCTATGGATTGGCGGGCTTCCTGGTAGCATATGGATTGCTTCGGAGGGATATCATGTCAATTGCTATCTCTATTGTCGTTGTGGCAATTTATGGGTATCTTTTTTATGGAATTTTTCCTACGTTTAGGTGGGTTTCCTGGGAAGCACACCTCGCTGGTGTCTTGTCGGGAGTCGTAGCTGCTATAATATTCAGGAAAGCAAGAATCTGATAACATGAGAAGTATATTATTAACCGCATTTTTTCTCTCACCCCTTTTTGGCTGTACACAGTCGCCCTATGAGATTTCGCAGGAGAATGTGAACCGTATTGTCTCACAACTTGCCTCGGATGAACTCCGTGGTAGAAGGGCTTTTTCCCCGGATATTGAAAAGGCGGCAGAATTCATCGCGAGTGAATATAAATCCATCGGCCTTGAAACTCTCGAGGGAAAGGATGATTTCAGACAGGAATTTAGTATGTATTCCCTGAGCCCTGCAGAATCCGAATTTAATATAGATGGCTATACGGTCGAACAGTCTGAGTACTTTGTTTACTCGGACAGCCGGGAGGTCTCCGTTTACGGACCTGGAAACGTGGTCTACATATCAGGGGAGGATAATTTCCGAAGTAAGTTTTCAGAGTACAATGATGATCCGAGGGACTTAATCGTGCTGGTTGATACTTCTCACAGGCCTTTGTTTGAAAGGTATAAGGCCTTTTTTGGGAATTCGAGGCGAACAAGTGAGTTGGGTGTGTCCTCCAGCCAGGTATATCATATTTATATTGGCGATCCCCCTGCTAAGATTAGTCTCAGGGCCACCTTCGATGTCAAAGAGGAGAAACTTGCCAATGTAGCGGGTATGATTCCGGGCAACAGGGCTGACGAGTATATTTTATTCTCAGCCCATTACGATCATATTGGTATTCAACAACCTGTTGAGGGAGATTCGATAGCAAACGGTGCGAACGATAATGCTTCGGGAACTACGGCGGTAATTGAATTGGCCAGGTATTACGCCAGCAGGGGTGTACCTGAAAGAACACTCCTTTTTGTTGCTTTTACGGCTGAAGAAATGGGTGGTTATGGTTCCTCCTATTTTTCGAAACAACTGGATCCGGACGAAATCGTTGCGATGTTCAACATTGAAATGATTGGAAAACCCGCCGTCGAAGGGCCCAATACAGCCTGGATTACAGGATTTGATAAATCAGATTTTGGAGAGTTGCTGCAGAAATCAGTGGAGGGATCTGTATACACATTTTATGCAGACCCATATCCCACTCAAAACCTGTTCTACCGTTCAGACAATGCCACCCTGGCCAGGTTGGGGGTTCCAGCACACACAATAAGTACTACCCCAATTGATGTAGATAAGGATTACCACAGGGTAACAGATGAGGTAAGCACACTTGACCTCCAACATACAACCAATACAATAAATGCGATTGCGGTAGCCTCGGCTAAAATGGTAAGCGGCGAGCAGACTCCTAAGAGAGTTGATCCGGAGAATGTTGACTAAAGAGAAGATAGTATGGGATCACATGATGTAAAAATAGTATCTAGCCATATTCAGAGAAACAAGTTCACAAAATGTCTCCTGAGAGATATCCAGGCACTGGAACGAATGCTTGAAAAGAATATGTTTACCGAGACAGCACCAAAGATCGGTGCTGAGCAGGAAATGTGCCTGGTCGACAAGCATTTTAAACCGGCGCCTCTGGCCATGGAACTGCTGGAGGCTATTGATGACCCCGATTTTACAACGGAACTCGCAAAGTTTAACCTGGAAGTTAATCTCCCACCACTCGATTTCAAAGGCAAGTGCTTCAGTACCCTTCATAAATCCATCAATAAAAAGCTTGATAGCATCCAGAAACTCGCTTCGCGGTACGATGCCAAGTACGTAACCACGGGAATCCTTCCCAGCTTAAGAAAATTTGATCTTGATCTTGACAACCTGACTCCGCTTAAGCGATATACAGCCTTGATAAAGGCCCTTGGAAGGTTGCGGGGAGATGTGTATGAACTGAAGATCAAGGGAATTGACGAGTTGAACCTGCAACATGACAGTGCCATGCTGGAGGCCTGTAATACCAGCTTCCAGGTTCACCTCCAGGTGACCCCGGAAAATTTTGTTGAGAAATACAATGCGGCACAGGTACTTTCGGCGCCGATACTGGCCATTGCGGCCAATTCGCCCATGTTGTTCGGCAAGAGACTTTGGGCAGAAACCCGTATAGCATTATTCCAGCAATCCCTGGATACACGGCTGATCAATGAACATCTCCGGGATCGAAGCCCCCGTGTCATGTTTGGCAACCGATGGGTGGAGAAGTCTGTATTGGAGATTTATAGGGAAGACATTACCCGTTTCCGCATTATGCTTATGACCGATGTCAAAGAGGATTGCCTGCAACAGTTGGATGACGGTGTTATCCCTGAATTGCGAGCACTTAATATCCACAACTCCACGGTCTATAGGTGGAACCGGCCATGCATTGGCATGAGCGATGACGGTAAACCTCACCTGCGGATTGAGAACCGGATTCTGCCGAGTGGGCCCACCGTAATTGACGAAGTGGCCAACGCGGCATTCTGGCTTGGCATGATGAACGTCTTCGATGACCACTATCCGGGAGTTCGTAAACTGATGGATTTCGATACCGCGAAGTTTAATTTTCTTACGACCGCCTTTAATGGCCTTGAAAGTGAGATCAAATGGTTCGATGGTAAGAAAGCTTCTGTTAGGGAGATCATAAAGAATGAATTACTTCCCATAGCCAGGGAGGGCCTTGAAAAGAACAAGGTAAATTCTGACGATATTGATACATATCTCGGCGTTATCGAGGAAAGAAATAAAAAGAAGCAAAACGGTACCACATGGATATTAAACAGCTTTGAGACCCTGGTGAAAGAAGACCTGGGACGTGAGGAAATTCCCGTTGCCATTACTTCAGCCATGATTAAGCATTCCCATGATGACATCCCCGTTCACAAATGGCCGCTGGCCAGGATCAGAAATCTAAAATCCTGGCATCCCGCGGCTATTCTCGTAGAGGAATTCATGACCACGGATCTTTTTACTGTGGAAAAGGATGATATTCCTGAGTTGGTTGCAGATATGATGGATTGGCAGAGAATTCGATTTATGCCTGTGGAGGATGATAGGGGACGGCTTATTGGATTGATCTCCAGCAGGATGCTGATGAGATATTTTTCAGGGATGGTAAAGGGCGAGCAGGAAGAACAAAAAACAGTGGCAGATTTAATGATCACAAACCCTATAACAATATCACCGGAATCTACTATTTTTGACGCCATGTATTTATTTAGGGAGCACAAGATCGGTTGTCTCCCCGTCGTAAAGAAAGGTAAGTTGGTTGGCATAATTACAGAGGGTAATTTCATGGGAATTACCAAGACATTACTCAAAGTCCTGGAGAGAACTGATTCTGATAGTTAAGTATGAATAGACTCATTGGTTCGATGGAGGGCTCAGAGGATGGCCCCCTGGTTATATTAATTGGTGGATTACATGGAAATGAGGTGACTGGCGTTCATGCCATCATGAATGTTTTTCGATCTATCGAAGAATGGAATATACCTTTTAAGGGCAAGATTGTAGGTCTGATTGGAAATACCAGAGCCTTCGAGAAAGGAGTCAGGTTCCAGGATTATGACTTGAACCGTTGTTGGGACAGTGAGTACATCAGGCAGTTACGGGAAAAGCTCCACCCGGAGTGGGACGCTGCTGAAGACTACGAATTGCTCGAACTCCTTGGTGAGATTGAAAACCTGATTGATGCCACCCATAAACCCAAGATACTCGTAGATTTTCATGCCACATCTTCTGAGAATGGGAACTTTATCGTGATTCCTGAGGACGAGTCCGATAACAGGATTGTCCGTTCACTGAGATTGCCGATTGTAATTGACCTTGAAAAATACCTGGTGGGAACACTGCTTGAGTACGTCCACAAACTGGGCTTCACCTCGTTTGTATTTGAAGGTGGATTGATAGGATCTACAAAAGCACTTAACCTGCATACCTCCGGTATCTGGGAAATTCTCTATGCGTCCGGAGTTGTGGAAAGAAGGCACGATCATGAATTCTCTAAATACGATCAGATTATAGAATCGTTCATCCACCAACTTCCCCACAAGGTGTCTGTTCTGTATCACCATAAGATATATAACGGGGATGGCTTTCAGATGAAGCCAGGTTATCACAATTTTCAAACGGTAAGTAAAGGGGAGATTGTTGCCAGGGATAATAAAGGGGAAATTGAAGCCAGGGTTGACGGATTGATCTTTATGCCTCTCTATCAACCCATCGGCGACGATGGATTTTTCATTGTTGAGGAACTGGAAGGAAGGCTCTGATGGCAGTTACAGCTGAAGCTATTCTGAACGATATAAACGCAGGGAAATTTGCTCACATCTATTTCCTCCAGGGTGAAGAGACTTTTTATATTGATGAAATCAGTGATTTAATTCCGGAAAAAGCACTGAATCCACCGGAGAAAGAATTCAATCTTACAGTGGTTTACGGAAAGGATGCCGATGTGATTACCGTACTTAATCACGCCCGTAGATTCCCGATGATGGCTGAGAGACAAGTTGTCGTAGTGAAAGAAGCTCAGCAGCTGTCAGATATTGGCAGGGACACCGGTAGGAAACTACTGGAAGATTATGCTAAGAACCCGGTTCCTACTACCGTATTGGTAATTTGTCATAAGAATAAGAGTTTTGATCAAAGGACTTCCGCTGCCAAGGCCATCGCAAAGGCGGGTATCATGTTCAATTCAAAGAAAATCTATGAAAACCAGGTGCCAACATGGATCGAATCATATTTGAAAAGTAAGGGATCGGGGATTTCACCTAAAGCGTCATTATTGCTAACGGAATATATAGGAAACAACCTCGAGAGGCTTTCTAACGAGATTGATAAGATCCTTGTCAACTTTAAGGATCAGGCTGTAACAATTGATGAGGACTTGATTCAGCAATATGTAGGCATCAATAAGGAATATAATGTATTTGAATTGCAAAAGGCACTTCTTTTCAAGGATCGTTTACGGTGTTTCAGGATACTCAATTACTTTAATTCGAACCCTAAGGCCAATCCACCGATCCTGGTAATCTTTCAATTGTATAGCCTGTATAGCCGATTGTTGATAGCCTCTGAGATAGGAAACGCTGACCGGAAAAGCCTGGCTTCGGCTTTGAAGGTGAACCCTTATTTTATCAACGATTATGTAAATGGACTAAGGAATTACCCGGTCAATGAAATTGCAGCAGCATTGCGATATATCAACCAGGCTGATGCCCGACTAAAGGGGGTTGACTCAGGTTCAATGACTGCAGAAAGTATACTTAATGAATTAATTTACCGGCTCCTGGGATAATACGGGCATCAAACTATCGTTGGTAATGTTTAGTAAGCGCTAATTTGATACCTTTGGGGAATTCCAGGGGTAAAATTGAAAACTTATTACTAGAATTACGTTGTATTTAACATCAGGTGAGTAGAGAGAGAACTCCTTCGCGTACATATCTTCTCATAATGCCGATTATCTTCATCGGCATAGCAGTACTTCTTCCCCTTGACCTTCTTAGCCAGAACTCGTTAAATGATCATCGGGAAAACTCCCTTTACAGTCAGGCTATTGCGCTACTGGACAACAGGAATCATGAAGCGGCACGTTCCCTATTTGAAAAAGTGAGGGAATCCTACCCCGAATCATCCGTGGCTGCTGATGCCCAGTATTATGAAGCATATTGTGCATTAGTTCTTTACCACGGAGATGGGGAGAAGCTGATAGGTGACTTCATCCGCGAAAACCCTTCGCATCCCAAAGCTGCGTTGGCATATTATGAATTGGGCAATTTCTACTATAAGAGCCGAAATTATCCTAAAGTCATTGAGTATTTCCAAAAGGTTGATCATGGCAAACTCGATGGTAAGCGAAGCGCTGAGGTATATTTCAAAACAGGCTATTCCTATTTTAGCCTGCGAAAACTCAGTGAGGCCTTACCATTTTTTAACCGATTGAAATCCAGCACCGGGGCATTCGGGACTCCATCTTCCTATTATGCAGGATATATAGAATTTCAAAGTGAAGACTACCAGGCTGCGATTTTAGATTTTGATCGTGCCGAACGAGATGAGGCCTACAGCAGGGAAATACCTTATATGAAGGCCAGCGCGCTTTTTAAAGCAGGTAAATACGATGAGCTGCTACAGTATACCGAGCAAAAGCTATCCGGGGATGCCAATTTCTATAATGTTCAGACTCTGGTTCTGCTCAGGGCTGAAGCTCTTTTTATGCGTGAAGATTTTGAACTTGCCGTACAGAGTTATGATGATTACCTGGAATTGGTACGGGGTAGGGTTGATGATAATATAACTTACAGGATTGCTTTGTCCCGATTTAAAACAGGTGATGACAAAGGAGCACTCGACCTATTCAAAGGCCTCGCATCCAGGCGTGGTGAGATTGGAATTTATTCAAGCTATTATCTGGGTATCCTGTATCTCAAGTCCGACAATAAGCGATATGCCCTGACAGCTTTTGACAAAGTCCGGAAGAGCAGGGAAGATATTCCCCTGAAAGAAGAAGCAGTTTACCAACATGCCAAGTTGGCATTTGATCTGGGAAACAGTAGCCTGGCGATTACCAGCCTGGAGTCATACATGGAGGATTTCCCCTCGGGGAAACACAGAAATGAAATATCAGAAATTCTTTCAGATGCATATCTGTCTACGAATGATTATGCCCGTGCAATACGGTACATAGATGGCCTTTCTGAAAGAACTGAAAACCTCAACAGGGTTTATCAGAAGGCCAATTTTCTCTTGGGAACGGTGCAATTCAACAAGCGGGATTATCGAAGGGCTGTAAGCCTTTTTGATAAATCACTTCATTATCCCATAGATCCGGAGGTAACAATTACTGCCATGTTCTGGAAGGCAGAGGCATATAGCATCGGGAGAAGGTTCGACGAGGCCATCAAAAGTTACCTGGAGATAAGAACTAATTCCAATTATCGAGAACACGAATATTACTTTAAATCCGCCTATGGCCTGGGCTATTGTTACTACAACCTGCAACAGTATGATAACTCAAGAATCCAATTCACGCAGTTCATCGGGAGTCCGGGCAATGCTTCTCAACGATACCAGGCAGATGCGTATATTCGGTTAGGCGATTGTTATTATATCGCCAAGGCTTATGATCTCGCAATAGATAACTATAATAAGTCCATTTCTATGGGCTACTCAGACCGGGATTATGCCAATTTACAGATTGGAATTGTTAAAATGCTTCAGGACAAGCCGGGTGAAGCAAGAACACGCTTCGACAGGGTACTTGCGACGGGCCCCGCAAGCAGATACTATGATGATGGTTTATTCCAAAAAGCCCAGTTGTTGTTCAACGGGACAGACTATGATGGAAGTATCGATCTTTATACGAGGCTGATCTCAGAGAAACCATCCAGTATTTTCATCCCATTTGCACTTATGAGAAGGGCATCGGCGTATTTCAATAAATCCCAGTATGCTGAATCCGCAGAGGATTATATCCGCCTGATTAATGACTATGTGACACACGAATTAGCGAAGGATGCCTTACTTCCCCTACAGGAAGTACTGGGACTGATCAGTCGTGAAGGTGAATATGAACAGTACCTGATGGCCTATAGAACTGCTAACCCCGATGAAAAAGGTTTTGAAAATATTGAGTTTGAATCTTCAAAAAACCAATATTTTAATCAGCAATATACCAGCGCAATTAAGGGCCTAAGGACTTTCCTCGGAGCTTATCCGGAAGATCCAAGGCGGGCTGAGTCCATTTATTATATCGGTGATGCCTATTATCGATTGGAGAAGTTTGACAGTGCCAGGATATGGCTTGAAAGAATTGATGATAATACGGGCTTCTGGCAATACCCAAGAGTGGTCGAACGGCTGGCCGATCTTGAGCTAAACGCGGGTAATTATCAGAAGGCCACCTATTACTACGGGGTTTCTGAGTCACTGGCTGATAATAAGAGGTTACAAAACCAGGCCAGAACAGGTAGGATGCTGAGCTATTACAACCTGGCAAATTATGATTCAACGATATCTTATGCCCGAAAAATCATTGACAGCGGTGGAACTGATG
The DNA here is from genome assembly GCA_024638265.1 of Flammeovirgaceae bacterium. Classification (GTDB taxonomy): domain Bacteria; phylum Bacteroidota; class Bacteroidia; order Cytophagales; family Cyclobacteriaceae; genus JAHEKQ01. Next base: position 10,581 of record JAHEKQ010000018.1, on the reverse strand, counting down.
TAGATGCAGAAAACCGGGCTTCCCTTTATTTGGGTAAATCGCTCTATGCGATGGGCAGATTTGAAGAGGCAAAGGATGAATTTCTTAATACTACCAATCTTTCGAAAAATGAATACGGTGCCGAAGCGCAATACCTACTCGGTGAGGTCTTTTACCGAACAGGCAAGAACAGGCAGTCCATTGAAGTTTTGATAGACCTCAACGAGAAATATCCATCCTTCCTTAATTGGGTGGGCCGGGGATTCTTACTTATATCTGAAAATTATGTGGCAATGGGTGACTTCTTCCAGGCACGGGGAACGCTGACGAGTTTGGTGGAGAATTTTCCGGATGATATTGTAAAAAGGGAAGCTGGTGAGAAGCTTAGAAAGCTTGATATTCTTGAAGAAAGGCAATTACAGAGCCTGGACAGCCTTTCCACTGATTCGATTGTGGTGGATAGTGTGGAGGTGATTAATCCAGATACCTTAAAAAATGGCGGAAATGAATAAATGGATATCGATCATATTGATCATTATGGCACTCCCGACCCTTGCACAGGAAGAGTGGGAACGAAATGATCCCAGATCTATGGAATCCATGGTATTCGATGTTGTTGGGAATAAGGAAATTACTTTACCCCCAGCTGCAAGGTTATTTGAACCAATACCTCCACAATCTTATCAGAGGTCAAATCCCTCATTGGAATATAGTTTTGAAAGCTTTTTCTATCCGGCCGAGGCTATTGCGCTGAGACTGCGCCCCCGGCCGCTTGCTTCCGTGCCGGAAGAAAAACTATATGGAAACTACCTGAGAGCAGGTTTTGGAAATTTCGCTACCCCATTCCTGGACTTTTATTCAACCAACAAGCGTCAGAAGGAATTCAGCTACGGGATGAAGTTGAACTATATGAATTCGTTCCGTGGACCGGTCGACGAGGCTAATTCAGCCCAGGGGAGATTTAATACAGGGATTTTTGGATCCGTTTATGGGGATAAAATTACGCTTTCGGGTGAGGCCGGCTATATAAGGGAAAACCTCCATTTTTATGGATACCAGGACGGGACAGGCATAGAACCTGATGATATATTGCAGGTTTTCAACAGGTTAGACCTCAAGGGATCATTCAAGAATACATCTGCAGAGGATGATTTTCAAATCAACGGAAAACTGGGCTTGAAAAACGTCTCCAATAATTTTGATGCAAAAGAAACTGAGATTTATGCAGACCTGCAGTCAACACTGGAAGTATTGGCAGAAGCTCGTACAATCACTGACTTGTCCTTTAGTAGTATTTCCAGGGATGATCCCCAATTCAGTGGTGAAAATCGTGTATTTGTCTCTGCTAGGGGCGGATTAGAGTACCAACTCGACAGGCTTAGGATCCATGCGATATTGCGTGCTGATTATCTTCCCGATACGCTAGCGGGAGAAAAAGGACTCCATCTTTATCCGATTGCAGGAATCCTTTATCAGCCAATTGACAATGTTGAGATCAAGTTTGGGACATCGGGTGGAGTGCAGAAACAGACCTATAATATGTTCTCGTCCCAAAATCTCTATCTTCAGGAGGGTCAGTACGTAGCGGGCACGATCCTACAATCGGGTCTATATGCCAATGCGAGGATCTCCTTGGGTAATTACTTCAACCTGTCCGGAGGAATCGAGATATCCAGTTACAAAAATTCATTTTACTTCAATAATGATCCCCTCGATCAGTCGAGGTTTGAAGTATTATATGATACTGGTGTCGTGAGGCTTGTGAATCCAACCGTGACACTTCTTTTCAATAAGGATGAAAAATATAGGACAAGCCTGTCCCTGGACCTCTTCAACTATTCTATGGATGTACTTCCGGAAGCGTGGCACAAGCCAGCTTATGTGCTGGGAAGCAATTCAAACATTAATATTGTGGAAAAATTCCGGATTACTCTTGATGCCTATCTGATGGGGGGTATTAAGGCACAGGAAGGCGTGCAAACTGTTGAATTAGACGCAATTACCGATCTTAATTTAGGAATAGAGTACTTCACCGGAAGCAGGATGAGCGTTTTTCTGCAGGGTAAAAATCTGACCGGAAGTAACTATCAATTATTGAACAATTATCCTGTACGCGGAATCCAGGTTCTGGGCGGGATGAGCTATAAATTCTGACAGTATTTTGAGGTTTGTGTACCTTAAAATTTAATCTAAATTTGTAATGACACTAACATAATCGACCATCCATGGCTAAAAAGAAAAAAGATCTCGATGAGAACCAGGAGGAATTCAATGAAAATTCGGGGAATGAATTTGGAGATGACGATGAGAATTTTGGTTTGCCTGAAGTAGAGTATCAACCACTTGACCGAGATAAGGAAGAAGGGGAAAAAGAAGAGAAGAAAGAGGATAAGGGAACTAAGAAACCAAGCAAGAAGACTACTAAAAAGAAAAAGGATGAACCCGACTTCGTCTTTGATACCACTTCTGATGTTGCCGAGGAGAGTTCCAGTCCGGAAGACTTCGATCTGGAATATGCGGATGTAAATGAACCACCTGAAGGAGGTGATGATAAAAAGACAGAATCCAAGTCCATGGGGCCTGTTATACTCACCCTGATTATACTCGTGGTTGTAATAGGAGGCGTATTGGGCTATATCTTCTGGTATGCCCCAATGCAGGAACAAAAGAAATACGATGCTGCGATTGAAGCTGGTGATACAGCGATGGGTGAGCGTAAATACCAGGAAGCAATAACTTCTTATGAAGAAGCCAAAACACTGAGGCCTGCCGAATCGTATCCTAACGAGCAAATAAAAAATGCGCAACAGGCAATAAATGCAGCATTGGAACGTCAAAAAGCTGAGGCAGAGGCTGCTGCCAGGGCGGAGGAAGAAGCCAGATTAGCTGCGGAAGCAGAAAAGGCGGCAAATCCTGAACCGGGTACGGTTGAAAGACTTACCGAAAGGACTGGACGATACTATGTAGTAGTTTCCAGTTCAGTAGATGGCGATCTAGCGATGGATTTTGCTAATCGATTGAGCAAAAACGGGGTAGGGGTCCAGGTATTGAGCCCGATAGGAAAAACTCCCTATCACAGGGTCACCATCCTGAGCAAAGAGACTTATAATGATGCGCAGGCAGAAGCCGACAAACTGAAGGCAGATTATCGCAATGCCTGGGTGGTAAAATACTAGATGTATATGCTTTTATTTCAAATCGTGGACTCCTCAGTTGATTCACTTTCAGCTTTGGAGACTGGGAACTCTGTGTCTATAATGGACCTGATCCTCGAAGGGGGATTTATGATGATACCGATAGCCATCCTCTCGGTTGCGGCCATATATATATTTATTGAGCGCGTGCTGACCATAAGGAGGTCACTGGTTGTTCCGGATGGATTCATGGAAAATATCAAAATGTCGGTCCTGAAAGGGGATATACCCGGCGCTCGTTCTATGGCATCACAAAGCAATACTCCCATTGGACGGATGATCGATAAGGGAATCAGCCGGATAGGAAGCCCCCTTAAGAATATCGAGGTTTCGATAGAGAATGTCGGTAAGATTGAGATTTTCAAACTCGAAAAAAACCTGACCCTACTGGCTACCATCTCGGGTGCTGCGCCTATGTTGGGTTTCCTCGGCACGGTTATTGGGATGATACAAGCGTTTATTGCCATAGCACAAGAAGAAGGTACGGTGAGTCCTAAATTACTGTCCGAAGGTATTTACACAGCTATGATTACGACCGCGGCGGGATTATTTGTGGGCATTTTGGCCTATTTAGGCTACAATTACCTGGTAAGCAGGGTACAAAAAGTGATACACCAGATGGAATACACTTCCATTGGTTTTGTTGATTTATTACAGGAACCTCAGAAATAATGGGTCTTTCTTCCAAACACAAAGTGGAACCAATGTTCAGTATGTCATCAATGACAGACATTGTCTTCCTGCTTTTGATATTCTTTATGCTTACGGCCAATTTCATAACGCCTTCGGGGCTGAAAGTGAACTTACCGGCCAGTGAGTCAACAGTGGTGGAAATGCAAAAAGTTTCGGTAACGATAACTGAAGACCTTTCATTTTACGTTAATAATAAGGAGGTATCGAGAACAAGCCTTCGAACAGAGCTAAGGAGTGCCCTGAAGGAAGGAAAAGGAGTGGTTGCCATTCATATTGATAAATCGGTTCCCACTGAGCACCTGGTTTTCGTGGCGGGCATTGCCAACGCCATGGAAGCATCTGTTTCAGTGGTAGCACGACCAGACTAGTATGCAGACACAAGAGGAAAAAAGGAATAAACGAATTGGAATGTTTGCCTCCATAGGCATTCATGCCATCCTCATTGTCCTTTTTATCTTCATAGCGGCATGGAGGCAGCAAATCCCACCCCCTGAGCCCATCGGCATGTCCATCAATTTTGGAACCTCTGACCAGGGTTTTGGAGAAGTGCAGCCGGAAACCCGGGAAGAAGCTGAACCCGTAGAAGAAGAAACCCCTACAGAACAAGTCGAAGAAGTTCAGGATCCTGTGGAAGAAGTCGTAGAAGAGTCAACAGACACTCCGCAGGAAGAGGTTATAGAAACCGTCCAGGATAAAGGTCCGGTAGCGGTCGAGGAAAAGAAGGAAGCAACCCAGGAGGAGGCCAAAGAAGAAGAAGTTAAGCCCAAAGAAGAGACCAAACCCGTGGAGGAAAAGGTGGAAGAAGTCGTAGAGGAAAAGAAAGAGGAGCGCAAGCTTGAGGCGGTTTATACCGGCCCTACCTCCGATAAAACAAATACTGAAACCAACCAGGGGGAAAAAGAGGGTACCACAGGTGACCAGGGTTCTGAGGAGGGTCAGTTGGACTCAAGGACCCAGTTTGGAGGACCTGGAAAGGGTGGATTAGGATACGTTGATATGGCAGGCTGGAATACCGATTTTAAATTACCCGATAACAAACCAGCAGGAGAAGGTGTATTGCAGTTCAGAATAACGATTAACAGTCGCGGAACCATTGACAAAATTATCTTTCTGAAAAAAATTGGAAATACTGATGTTGAAAAATTTTATCGCGATTATATACTCCGTGAGATGCGATTCCAACCCCGTGATGCTGGAAACATCCCTGAATCCTCGACTGGAACAGTGACATTGAATCTTAAGGTTAAATAGAAAGGAGCCTACCACCCTACCACCTATAACCTACCACCTATCACCTATAACTTATAACCTATCACCTATCACCTTACCCCCAATCCCCCAATTGAAACCCTTCCAAACCTACCCCGAAGTCCTCAGCTGGCTATACCAGTCGCTACCTATGTATCAGCGCATGGGAGGAACGGCCTTCAACAAGGATTTATGCAAAACCAGGGAATTATTGGCTGTTTTGGGAAACCCGCATGAAAAGTTTGCATCCGTTCACATTGCTGGAACCAATGGGAAAGGCAGTTCGGCGCATATGATCACCTCAATCCTGATGGAATCTGGTTACCGGACCGGATTATACACCTCTCCTCATTTGAAGGAATTTACAGAACGGATCAGAATTGATGGTTCGGAGGTGTCGAAGGAGTTTGTGATAGACTTTGTTAACCGGTACAAGGATGAAATTGACTCGATTAAACCCTCCTTCTTCGAAACCACGGTGGCCATGGCATTTGACTACTTTGCAAAGGAGAAGGTCGATATTGCCGTGATTGAAGTGGGAATGGGAGGGAGGTTGGATAGCACCAATGTGGTTACTCCCGAATTATCTCTTATCACTCAAATAGGCTTTGACCATATGCAATTCCTGGGTGATTCGCTGGAGGAAATAGCCGGGGAAAAGGCCGGAATTATTAAAAAAGACAGGCCCATTGTCATTGGAGACGACCATATTGAACTACGTAAAGTATTTGATCAGAAAGCCGAAAAGGAGGCTGCACCAGTAACCTACTGTTCAGATTGGACCTGGGCCAAGGAACACAATTCATATAGGTTCCAGAATGACCATAAAACCCTGTTCCTGACTCCTGATCTAAAGGGTAATTACATACTGAAAAATATACCCGGAGTTTTAGAGACTTCATATCAACTATCAATAAAGTATCCTGGAATAACCGATGCTTCCATCCAAAGTGGAATCGCCAATACTATGTCCAATACAGGTATAAAGGGGAGGTGGCAAATTCTTCGGCAATCACCATTGGTGATTTGTGATGTCGGGCATAATGTGGAAGGAGTAAGGGAGATCATCAATCAGCTATCCGGTATCGATTATGATGTATTGCATATTATTTGGGGTACGGTCAATGACAAATCCCTCGAACCCATCCTGGAACTGTTACCCAAAGAGGCAAACTATTATTTTTGTGAACCGGGTATTCCACGGGCTATGCCGGCTGATGAACTCATGGAAGTCGCTTCGGGATTGGGGTTGAAAGGACATGTAATTGGCGATGTCAATGAAGCCTTGGCGTCCGCATTGGAGATCGCGAAGCCCTCTGACCTGGTTTTCATAGGGGGAAGCACTTTCGTTGTAGCGGAATTGAAAAACATCTGATGAGCAGGGGGAAGACCAAAAAATTTGCGCAGAATGCCATTCGGCGCAATGTCATACAACCAGGAAAAGAGCTATTTGGTAATACCAGCGGCAAATGGCGATCGGAGTATTTCGGCAATAAAAATCCAATTTCCATAGAGCTTGCCTGTGGCCGGGGGGAATACACGGTCGGACAGGCTAGGTTATTCCCAAAAAAGAACTTCATCGGTGTGGATATTAAGGGTGACCGGATATGGAAGGGTAGTGGAATCGCTGAATTGGAAAACCTGGATAATGCTGCCTTCCTGCGCACACAGATTCAATTGTTGGAAGAGCATTTTGCCCCGGGTGAGATCAATGAAATTTGGATTGTCTTCCCGGATCCCAGGCCCAAAGATCGAGATGAGAGACGCAGGATAACTAATCCCCGCTTCCTTGAAATTTACAAGAAGTTGGTTGCCCCTGGTTCCTGGATCAGGTTGAAGACGGATAATACAGGATTTTTTGAATATACCATTGAAGTACTGAATACGAGGAATGATATTGAAGATCTTGAATTTACCGGGGATCTTTACGCTTCAGATCTGAGAACTGAATGTTTTGATATCATCACACGGTATGAAGAGAAATTTCATACAAATGATAATAAGATTAAATATTTAAAGTTTAGGTTTACCGCTTCGTAAATACGCGTCCTAATACATGAGTAAATACATTTGTATTCATGGCCATTTCTATCAACCACCCAGGGAAAATGCCTGGCTCGAGGAAGTGGAAGTCCAGGAATCTGCCCACCCGTTTCACGACTGGAACGAAAGGATAAACTTTGAGTGCTATGCACCCAATACCGCCTCCCGAATGCTCAATGAAAAAGGAGTCATTACCGATATTAGCAACAACTATTCGCGGATAAGCTTCAACTTTGGGCCTACATTGCTTTCCTGGATGGAGGACAAGGATCCCGAGACCTATCATAAGATACTCCAGGCCGATCGTATCAGTAAAAAGCGTTTTGGTGGACACGGAAATGCCATGGCCCAGGTCTATAACCATATGATCATGCCCCTGGCAAATCGACGGGATAAGGAGACACAGGTGATCTGGGGGATGAAGGATTTTGAGCACAGGTTCAAACGGGATCCTGAAGGAATGTGGCTCGCCGAAACAGCCGCTGATACCGAAACCCTTGAAGTGTTAGCAGACAATGGTATAAAGTTTACGGTATTGGCTCCCGGCCAGGCACAAGCATTCAAATTATGGGGCTCCAATTCATGGCATCAAACCAATGGAACAGGTGTAGATACCACGCAACCTTATATTTACCAACTGCCTTCAGGCCGTGAAATAACCCTCTTTTTTTATAATGGTGATGTCTCGCAAGCGGTAGCTTTTAATCACCTGCTCAATAACGGCCTTGATTTTGCCAAGAAGCTTCTTACCACTTTCCACAAACAATCAGGGATGGAGCTTGTACATATTGCGACAGATGGTGAGAGTTACGGGCATCATCACCGGCATGGGGATATGGCTCTTGCATTTTGTCTTAACTACATCGAAAAGGGAAAAATTGCCGACCTGACCAATTACGGTCAGTATATGGAAATATGCCAGGAAAAGGGGGAATGTAAGGTCATAGAGAATTCATCATGGAGTTGTGTACATGGTGTAGAAAGATGGAGAAGTGATTGTGGATGTCATACCGGCGGTCATAAAGACTGGACCCAGGAATGGCGTAAACCATTGAGGCAATCGCTGGATTGGTTAAGGGATGAGATCAATAAGGAAATTGAAGTACATGGAAAAGAGATCCTGATCGATCCCTGGGAGGCCAGGAACAGGTATATCGATGTCATTATCGACCGTGAAAGTGGAACGATTCATGAGTATCTGAATGAGAATCCAAGCCAGTCAGAAATCATCACTAAAGGCACGAGATGGCTTGAATTACAACGACATGCAATGCTTATGTATACGAGTTGTGGTTGGTTTTTCGATGAAGTATCGGGTATAGAAACCACACAGATCCTTCAGTATGCCGGCAGGTGTCTGCAACTTCTGGAACAACTTACTGGTCGTCAACTGGAAGATGAATTTATCATGAGGTTAGAGGCTGCACCGAGTAATTTAACGGAGTTTGCGAATGCCGCCGAGGTATATACAAAGGTAGTACTCCCTACCCGCCTTGACCTTGAACGGGTGGGTATGCACTTTGCCATTAGTGCCCTGTTTGAAAAAGATCCCAATAGCCTCAATATCTTCAATTACTCAGCAACCAGTACCAAACTTGAAAGGCTTGAAGCAGGTTTGCAAAAATTTGCCTGCGGAATGATTAATACCAGGTCAGATGTAACCTTCTCTGAAAAGAAATTCTCTTTTGCCGTTTTGTATCTCGGCCAGCATAATATCATTGGAAACATCAGCCTCGATATGTCGGAAGAAAAATACGAGGAGATGAAGAATAACCTAACCAAATGCTTTTCTGAAAGCAACCTTGGAGAGATGATCGGAATGATGCAGGAATACTTCGGTCCCCATAAATATACTTTGTGGCATTTGTTCAAGGATCAGAAAATCAAAGTAATCAACCAGATCCTCGATGAGAGCTTGCGGCAGGTGTATAATTCAATGAGGAAGATCTACAACCGGGATTACGCTCTTGTCAACATGATGAACAGCTCGGATATCCCGGTTCCGAAACCCTATATCACCACTATTGAGTATATCGTTAACGACGATCTCAGGAAGTGCTTTAACGATTCAGACCTGGACTTTAATGAGCTGGAAAGGATTTCTGCAGAATTTGAAAAATGGAGTCTAACGGTGGATGATCCATTGAAAATGGCGCAAACTGCAGGAGACAGGATTTACAGGACTATGAAGAAAGTTCACAAGAACCAGAAAGACATTACACTCGTGAAGACACTAAATGATTTTTTTGGATACCTGGTCAAATTCGGGATTAAACCTGAGATCAGTAAAAGCCAGAATTTATATTTTCTGACGGCGAAAAAGGTCCAGGATCTTCCACCCGAAAATGTGTGGGTCGCTGAGTTCAACTCACTTGGTGATAATCTGGGAATTACCGTTAGATAATGTGTTACGATATATCATACCTCACAAGGCGGCAAATTGATTATGCCAAACGATATGGAAGGGAAGAAGATGTGGAGGAAATCCGTAAAAGGCTCCCGCCGGTGTATCATACAAGTGGATTTGACCATACAGAGGCACCAATAGTGGTAATGGAGGATGAACCCAAGATCAAATTATTTGAATGGGGCCTTATACCCTGGTGGACGAAAAGTGCGACGGATGCAGTTCAGATAAGCAACAGGACCATTAATGCCCGTGGAGAAACCATCTTTCAGAAGCCGGCATTTAAGAGTTCTGCAACTGAGAAGAGGTGCCTCATTCTCGTTGATGGATTCTATGAGTATCATCATTATAAAGGAAAGGCTTATCCGTACTACATAAGCAGAACCGATGAGCAACCGTTTACCATAGGGGGTTTGTGGGATCAGTGGAACGACAAGGAAAACGGGGTAGTCCGATACACTTTCTCCCTGATCACCACCGATGCCAATGAGAGGATGTCCGTCCTGCACAACAATCCGAAGGTATTGGAAAGAGGAGGGCCCAGAATGCCTTTTGTAGTGCCCTATGACCTAGAAAAGACCTGGTTGGATACGAGTCTACCGGAGAACGAGGTGCTTGACTTAATTAAGCCCTATCCCGCAAACGAGTTAAAAGATCACACCGTTAGACCCCTAAGGGGCAAATTTGCCAGTGGTAATCAGCCCATCGCCAGGGAATTTCATCATTATGCAGAGTTAGATGCCGAGAACCAGGGGGATTTGTTTGGATAACTAATAGCTAACAACTAACAGTTAGGGATGTGCTGAGCTGCAGGAAAAAACAGATTAGATGATAGAGAATAGAGAATAGAGAATAATATTATTTATAATCGAAAGCGTTTCCACCGACCACCGACTACTGACTACTGACTACTGACTACTGACTACTGACTACTGACTACTGACTACTGACCACCGACCACGCCCCCCACAGCGCCGCCGAAAAAGCCCTGCCCCTGACCCAGGCGCCCGCCGGCAT
>JAHEKQ010000017.1 GCA_024638265.1 Flammeovirgaceae bacterium | reverse complement strand
GAATCTCAGGTATGGACCGGGGTACTATTTGGGTAATACGTATGGAACGGGTCAGAGCTATTATTTACAGGCCGGATATCTCTTACCGTTTACTCCTCCCCAGGGGCGACTGATGCCATATATCTCTTATTCCAGGAACAATTTCGAAGCATTTAATTACGCCGGGGAAGATTGGAGGATTGGTGCCAATTGGTTTATCAACGGACATAATGCCAAACTGACCCTCGAATACAGTAATATGTTACCAAACTATAATCAAAACGATAATAAACCTTCCCCGACAAGAGGTTTGGTACTTCAGACGCACATATTCCTGTAATCACCGTTTTTACTATCTTCCCCCCTTACAGTCAACGTATGGAATATAAAAGACTTGGAAAAACCGGTTTGCAGGTAAGCCGGCTTTCATTTGGTTCATGGCTTACATTCGGTAAGCAAATTGGAAATAGCACTGCTGAAGAGTTGATGACTGCTGCCTATGATGGAGGTATCAACTTTTTTGACAACGCAGAAATATACTCACGTGGGCAGTCTGAAGAAATTATGGGCTCGATCCTTAAAAAAACGGGTTGGAGAAGGGATTCATATATTGTATCGAGCAAGGCCTATTTTGGATTGGGAGGAGATCTTGGTCCTACACAGAAAGGACTTAGCCGTAAACACCTGGTTGAGGCCTGCCATCAATCCCTTGAACGCTTTCAACTCGATTATCTCGATCTGTATTTCTGTCATCGTCCGGACAAAGAAACCCCTATTGAAGAGACCGTTTGGACCATGCACAATCTAGTCCAGCAGGGCAAGGTACTATATTGGGGGACCTCCGAATGGAGTGCCCAGGAAATAATGGAAGCCCATATGGTGGCAAAGCAATATAATCTCATAGGTCCGGTAGTAGAACAGCCGCAGTACAACATGCTTGTTCGAGACAAAGTTGAGGTGGAGTATTCGCAGATCTACAAGACAGTCGGGCTGGGAACCACCATCTGGTCTCCACTGGCTTCAGGTGTTTTAACAGGAAAATACAATGACGGATGGCCGGAAGATACACGACTCAATATTGAAGGACTGGAATGGTTAAAAGACCGGAGCCTTGCCAATGAAGCATTGGAAAAGGTGAGAAAATTAACTCCATTAGCTAAGGATTTGGGAATGACTATGCCATTACTTGCTTTAGGTTGGTGTTTAAAGAACCCCGATGTAAGTACAGTTATTTTAGGGGCATCCAAGGTCTCTCAGTTAAGTGAGAATCTCACAGTGCTGGATTTCATGGATAAAATAACGGGGGACGTAATGGATAAAATCGATGATATTCTAGATAACAAACCCGAACACCCCTTATTCTGAATTAAAGGGCTGTATTACAAAGTAGTAATCGTTTGCGTGTCTCTCATTTTGCGCACAAATATCTTTAGAGTATTTTTGGACGCTTTAAATGCCTTTTATGTCAAAAATCAAGCGAATAGGAGTTTTTACATCAGGTGGAGATGCTCCCGGAATGAATGCAGCCGTTAGAGCAGTGGTCAGGTCCTGCATATATTACGGTAAAAGGGTATTCGGAATCTACAGGGGATACGACGGTATGATTCAAAATGATATCGAAGAGTTGGGTGCCAGGTCTGTAAGCCATATAATTCAGCGGGGAGGAACTATTCTCAAGTCTTCGAGAAGTGACGAGTTCAGAACTCAGGAAGGAAGGAAAAAAGCCTTTGAAAATCTGAAAAGTCATGGGATCGATGCGTTGGTGGCTATCGGTGGAGACGGTACTTTTGCAGGCCTGAATGTTTTTTACAACGAATTTAAAATGCCAAGTATTTGTATCCCGGGAACTATTGACAACGACCTTCCCGGTACTGATTATACAGTGGGTTATGATACTGCCACCAATACGGCCGTTGAGGCAATAGACAAGATCAGGGATACTGCACTTTCCCATAATCGACTTTTTTTTATTGAAGTGATGGGTAGGGATTCAGGGCAAATCGCTATCAATTCAGGTCTTGCAGGGGGCGCGGTACAAATTCTTGTTCCTGAGGAGCATACAACTATAGATGAAATCATAGCCAAGCTAGATCAAACATCAAAAAATGATAAAAAATCCAGTCTTGTAGTTGTTGCTGAAGGTGGTAAAAGTGGAAGTGCTCTGGAAATAGCCAGGCAGGTTAAAGAGAAGTTCAACTATTTCGAAACGAAAGTCACCATCCTTGGTCACCTGCAAAGGGGCGGGTCTCCCAGTTATTTCGACCGGGTACTGGCAAGTAAATTTGGCGTCGCCGCCGTCGAAGGTATCCTGCGAGGGGAGAAAAACGCAATGCTTGGTATGAAGGGCAGCACAATGGTTTTCAACTCGTTTGAGGACATGAAAAAGATGTCACCGGATATCGATCACGAATCATTAAGGATCTCGAAAATAATCTCAATATGAGACGGCTTGCAATCGGAATTGATATTGGAGGCACCAATACAAAATTTGGATTTGCCGACAGGCAAGGTAATGTCTTCTACAACAACCGGATTCAGACAACGGGACATAAAGATTTTGAGGCATATTTCAAGGAGTTAACCGGGGAGCTCAATAAGACGATCGACGAGCACGAGAAGGATACCGAAATCGTGGGTATTGGCGTGGGTGCTCCGAACGCAAATCTCTTTACCGGAACGATCTCAAATGCGGCAAACCTCCCATGGAAGCAAACTATACCCATTGCCGATTTACTGGAAAAAGAGTTCAATGCGAAATGTATAATCACTAACGATGCAAACGCAGCGGCAATTGGAGAAATGGTATATGGCGGAGCGGTTGGGATGAATGACTTCATAGTCATTACGCTTGGAACAGGTTTGGGAAGTGGTATAGTTGCCAATGGAAAGATTATTAATGGACACGATGGGTATGCTGCGGAATTGGGTCATGTAACGGTAAAATATGCAGGAAGACAATGCGGTTGTGGAAGAAAGGGCTGCCTGGAAACCTATGTAAGTGCAACCGGTATAAGGAGAACTGTCTACAAATTATTAGCGGATTCAACAGAACCGAGTACCTTGCGTGGTATCTCATTCAATGAATTAAGTACCGAAACGATCAGTGAGGCGGCTCTTGAAGGAGATCCTGTAGCATTGGAATCTTTTGATTATACAGCCAGAATTCTTGGGCAATCACTTGCTAACACCTGTGCCCACACGAGTCCGGAGGCAATTTTTGTTTTTGGAGGCTTGGCAAAGGCGGGGGACCTTATAATGGAACCGACAAAAATATACATGGAAGAGAACCTTTACCCTTTTTACAAGGGCAACGTTAAACTCATTCCATCAAAGCTACCGGACGAAAATGCTCCAATACTTGGGGCCAGTAGCCTTATTTGGAATTATCGAAACAATTAATGGCTAAACATACCTACGATTACGGTCTCATTGGTAATTGTGCATACCAGGCACATATTCATAAGGAGGGTACGATCTCCTGGATGTGCTGGCCCCGGTTTGACAGTTCTTTCATTTTTGGGAAAATGCTCGATGATGAAAAAGGAGGTGAATTTTCGATAATCCCTACGGGGGGCATTACCGAAAGCAAACAATATTACATTGAGAATACCAATGTTCTGCGTACTGAGATCGAATCCCCGGATGGCAGGATGCGCATCACTGATTTTGCCCCACGGTTCCTTCAGTATGATCGATATTATAAGCCCCTTATGCTCATTCGGAAAATTGAACCGCTCTCGGGCACTCCGAAAGCGATTATTCATTGTGATCCGAGGGGTGATTATGGAAATATTAAACCTAAGCATTATAATTCCAGCAATCATATCGAATACGAAGGGCTTGAATATGATCTGAGACTGACCACGAATATTCCCATAACACCTATTATGAATGGCAACCAGGTCGTTATACATGAGCCGAAATACCTGGTGCTTACCTATGGAGCTCCCCTGGAGGCACCACTTATTGATACGTGTGAGAATTTTCTGAAAAAGACTGTGGATTATTGGAGAGGCTGGGTAAAAAGTATGAGTATCAATCCCTTTCACCAGAAAATGATCATTAGATCGGCTTTGGCACTCAAGATTCACCAGTTTGAGGACACCGGCGCAATCATTGCTGCCGGTACCACCTCCCTGCCAGAATCACCGGGTAGTGGGAGGTGCTGGGACTATCGGTTCTGCTGGCCCAGGGACACATACTACACGCTTACGGCTTTTAACAACATTGGACACTTTGAAGAGCTTGAGAAGTATTTCAATTATTTCCTGAATCTAAGTCCGGATAAGAATGGACGATTTCAGCCACTCTACAAGATTACCGGGGAAAGTGAAATTGAGGAGGTCATAACAGATCTAAAAGGCTACAAAGGGAATAAGCCTGTAAGGATTGGTAACCAGGCCTACACACATATTCAGAATGATGTGTACGGACAAATGTTGCTCAGCTTGTTGCCACTATACTCAGATCACCGTTTCATCTACAGTGAGCGAGTTGACTCCGTCAAACTCATATTCGACCTCTTGAAGAAGATCAGTAAAATCATTGATGAGCCAGATGCAGGACTATGGGAATTCAGGAATCTCGCGCAACATCACAGTTATACCTACCTATTCCATTGGGCTGGAGCAAGTGCCGCTTTGAAAATCGGGCACATCTTTGGAAATAAAAAAATGATCAAACTATCTCAAAAGATCATGGAACAAGCCATTGAGAAAATTGAGCAATGTTTTGATCATAGCAAGGGAGCCTATACCCAGGCCATTGGTTCACCACACCTGGATGCCAGTAATTTGCAGTTGATCACCCTTAAATATCTGCACCCTGATAGTAAAAAAGCTCAGTCGCACCTCAAAGCATTGGAGACTGAACTTAGGACTGAAGAAGGACTCTTTTTCCGTTATAAGCATTCTGACGATTTCGGTGCGCCTGAAACCACTTTCCTTATCTGTGCTTTCTGGTATGTTGAAGCGCTCGTTTGTGTTAACCGAATGGATGAAGCCATTGAGGTTTTTGAGCGCCTGGCAGGATTCGGCAATCACCTCGGGTTACTGAGCGAAGATGTGGACGGAAAAGACGGCAGCCAATGGGGTAATTTCCCACAGGCTTATAGTCATGTGGGACTTGTAAATGCTGCATACAAGATTGCTCACAAACTAGACCGGCCGAATTTCCTTTCTCCTACTTCTTGACAAACCGTTCAATACGATTTTCAATCAACAAATAATACTCGCCAGGCCTTAGATCCTGGAGTTGAATCACGCTGCTATTGCCACTTCGGAGCAGCTTTCCATTGCGATCGGAGATTTCATAATAGACAGATCTCGAAAGATTAATCCTCGTGGTCACTGTAGACGGATAAAAGGTAACGGGGTCGTCGGTTGAGGTATAAAGAATATTTACCGAATAAACAGATTCCCCCGAAGTTGGTGCATACTTTATACGGTATTTATTCTCTCCCGGGTAGTTGTTTGAAGGAATCGCGTATATATTGAGATCCAATTCACCTTTGGCAATCACCTCCCTGTATACCTTCCAGATTTTTGAAGAATCCCTGTCAAACCCTTCCTGTTCTACAATGTACTTCGCTCCCGGGTCCTCTCCCTCTGCCGACCAATCGACAGAGTTATTGGTGGCTCTTGTGGATAAAAACCTGAAACCTTTATCCTGCTGAAGAACCTGGGGATTTATTACAGAAGGCTGGCAACCATCCCGGAATTCAATTCTTATCACAACCAAAGATCCCGGGCTGAGATCTGAAAGGTCTATTTTGAAAGCTGACGCTCTCGGAGTTTCTACCGCTATTCGATCATTGACGTAAACCTTCAACGTGCAGAAGTTATTGTCCTGGGGATTATAGGGATTTTTAACATATATATCCTTCCCGCGGTATACACCCTGAAGTACCAATTCACCACTGAATAGTGAAGAATTTACCAGGGTAAACAAAATAACCGCCACAATACGCATGCTTCAAATGTAGGAATTTAACAATTGAATTTCATTTCAATATATTCGATGATATTAATGGACGCATTCAGCTACATTACGATAATCCTGCTCTCGATTCTCATCGTTTTTACATTTGTAATTCAGCCTATCCGGATTGTACGAGACCTCATAAACCATTTTTACCGGGATACTCTAAACAGGCATCTGATCTTTTACCGATTGAAGCCCCGGTATAAGAAGATATTGGGAACTTATAGCATCTATTATCGGAAGTTGACACCAAAAAATAAAAGGGTATTTGAACGGCGGCTTGCCAAGTTTTTAGCCATGAAAGAATTTATACCCCGTGGAGGACTAGAAAAGATCACCGATGAGATGAAGGTGCTGATAGGCTCGAAGGCTATTCAGATAACTTTTGGTCATCCGAGTGTTTATTTTGAGCATTTCTGGCGAATATTAGTCTATCAGGACTCGTACTACTCTCAAATATCTCGGCAATATCATAAGGGAGAAGTAAATGCCGGTGGCTTCATTATACTTTCCTGGAAGAGTTTTATCGAAGGGATGGCTGACCATGATTCCGGGATCAATCTCGGCCTTCATGAACTTGCCCATGCGCTTCATATTGAAAATGCAATTACGAATAATGAGTACAATTTTCTGAACGAAAAAAAACTGTCCGCATTTCATGAGATGGCATATGCTGAAATGGAAAGGATAAAGAAAGGAGACGGTGTCTTTTTCCGTGATTATGCAGCTACCAATATTCATGAGTTTTTTGCGGTGATGGTAGAAAATTTTTTTGAAAGACCTTCGGAGTTCAAGAGCTATAACCCAGCTCTGTATGCGCTATCAACCCACCTCCTTCAACAGGATCCATTATTACCTGATCCTATCGGTCAGTATTTTCGGTAATAAGCTTAACGGCCTCTGATAGGCTTCTAACAATAAAATCAGATTTCAATTCTCTCCGCCTCTGCATTCCAATAGTTTTCATATTCAATTTAATTGCCGGATCAAGATCACTTTGCTTATCCCCTATCATCCAGCTTGTCATTGGATCTATATTGAATTTTGAAACAGCTCGCTCAAACAACAGTGTCCCGGGTTTTCTCGATAGCGACTTTGATACCGTTGGATGATAGGGTGAATATAATATCTCATCAATCAGATTATTTGATAATCTCACCAGCTTCGCATGGCATTCTTTCATCTGAGATCTTGTGTAAATGCCCCTCGATATACCCGCCTGGTTGGTAATTACTATTAACTTGAATCCACTGCGTTTCAGTTGCTCAAGGGATCCTGGCATATCGTCATATATCTTATACTTTGAAGCCTCAAATACATAGTCCGGTGAGTCGTAATTGAGCACACCGTCCCTGTCGAGAAAAACTGCTTTTTCCATGCGTGTTCAAATTACTCAGGTGGTAGGGAAATAATAAGTAATTTCTGATCTTTGGCCTCCAAATGAATGACGCGCTTGTCATAATACCTACGTACAATGAAAGAGAAAACATTTCTCTTATCATTGAAGCTGTATGTGCACTACCCGAGAAGATAGATCTTTTGATTGTGGATGATAACAGCCCAGATGGCACCGCGGAAATCGTTGAGAATAAAGTAGCTTCTTCACCTAATGACAGAAAAATCCAGCTGATCAAACGAGAGGGTAAACTAGGTCTTGGCACCGCTTATATCGAAGGCTTTAAATTCGCGCTTGATCAAGGATACACTTACATCTTTGAAATGGATGCCGATTTTTCACACGATCCGGAAGATTTAATAAGACTGTATCATACCTGCAAGAAAGATGGCTACGATCTTGCGGTAGGGTCCCGTTATATTTCAGGCGTTAATGTTGTTAACTGGCCCCTTAGCAGGGTAATCATCTCGATGGGAGCAAGCCTCTATGTCCGAATCATAACGGGAATGAGAGTACGTGACTCAACGGCAGGTTTCGTGTGCTATAGAAGGGAGGTTCTCGAAAGTATTGAACTTGATGAAATCAGGTTTATCGGATACGCTTTTCAAATTGAAATGAAATACCTGGCCAAGATGTTTGGTTTCAAAATAAAAGAAGTACCAATCATCTTCAAGGACAGGGTTAGAGGTGAATCAAAAATGTCTATTTCCATATTCAAAGAAGCCTTTTTTGGGGTTATTTCACTAAGAATAGCGGCATTGTTTAACCGCCTACCAAGAAGGGAATCTAATCAAAGCGAATCGCTTGTATAGGCTTAATTCCGGAAATGATCATAGTTGGTAATATAAGCACAAGGCTAACTACCAGGAATGTAAGGAGATTGAGCAACAGGATTATATCCCAATTCCAGCCAATGGGAACATAACTGATGTAATAATCCTGGGGATTCAGCTGGATCCAGCGAAAGTAGTATTGCAAAACGCACAAACCTATTCCCAGCATATTGCCAATAATTAGTCCGAATCCAACCAACCTGATCCCGGAATATGTAAATATCCTTCTGATCAGTCTATCAGCAGAACCAAGCGCCTTCAGAGTTCCAATCATCGTAGTCCGCTCCATAATCAATATGATCACTATTGAGACCATGTTAACACACACGACGATCAGAATTATAGTCAGTAAAATATTTACCTGCCTACTGATCAAGTCAAGCCATTCAAATACCTGGATATACTTGTCCCTTACATTCTCTACTCCCTGATCATATTCTACGGAGGCCCTGATCAATTCTCCCGCTTCATCCAACTGTTCCAAATCCGAAACAAAAACTTCAAGTCCTCCAGCTATATTCTCCCCCCAATCATTCAAACGCCGTATCAGATTTATATCGCCGATTATTACTTTGTCGTCAAAATATTCTGTGAGATTGGTTTCATAAATACCTTTTACCAGGAGCTTTCTGGACCTCGGGGGATCCATGAAAAAATGTACAATGGTTTCATCACCTGTGGAAAGATTGAGTTTGTCGGCAATCCTCCTACTGAGGATTATTTCATTCGCATAACCCGTCTCAGGAAAATCAAGGAACTCGCCCTCAACAATAAATTCGGCAAGCTTTGCCGTATCAAATGACCTGCCAACTCCTTTAATCACCACACCCAATACTTCTTCCTCTGTCTTTATCAGTCCCGCTTTGTGAGCATACTCCTGCACATGCGATATGTATCCAAGATTGGAATAGTCCCTGTAGAACTCTGTATCAGTGTTCATTGGAGGCTCTTCGTAAGAGGACCCATACGAAAACTTGGTTACCTGGAAATGACCGCTGAAGGAGAATATTTTCTCAGTAACAGTATTCTCATAGCCCTTCAGGATCAGGAAAGAGATTATAAGAACTCCCAAACCTATCCCAATTGAGAAAATGGCAATCTTGTGGATAGTGGAAGAAAAACTCTTTCTCCTCGCTCCACTGATTCTTTTTGATATGAAATAGGGCAGGTTCAACTTAAGATCATAATTTTGCTCTGCGTGCAAGATAATACAACTTAGCATCCATGAAATACAAAATTCTACAACTGTTACTCCCCATCCTTGTTCTGAGCTGTGGCCTGTCTAATTCAAGATCAGAACTACCCCCGGAGGAAAAGCAAGAGATTAAAAATATTATCCCCGGGTCGTACAGATTTGATGCTTATCTCAATCTGGTTAAAAATAAAAATGTTGGAATAATTGCGAATCACACCGCCCAGGTAGGAAATACCCATCTTGTCGATACTCTTTTGTCACTCGGAATAAAAGTGCAAGCTGTTTTCGCACCAGAACACGGATTCCGGGGAGAAGCTGATGACGGTTCAGTAATAGAGGATGGTACGGATGAAAAGACTGGGATAGAGATCAGGTCACTTTATGGAAAAAACCGAAAACCATCAGAAGAGATGATGTCTGACATCGATATTATGATCTTTGATATCCAGGATGTAGGCGCCAGGTTTTACACCTTTATAAGTACCATGCATTATGGTATGGAAGCAGCAGCTGAAAAAGGCATATCCTTCATTGTGTTGGACAGGCCAAATCCAAATGGTAACTATGTGGACGGGCCGGTTAGAGAAGAAGGTTTACAATCTTTTGTAGGAATGCACCCAATTCCGATTGTTCATGGTCTGACAGTGGGAGAATTGGCGAAAATGGTCAATGGTGAAGGTTGGCTGGAAAATGGATTACGCTGCGATTTGACGGTAGTGGAAATGTTGAATTACAATCATCAGTCAGAGTACACACCTCCAGTCAAACCCTCTCCTAACCTTCCCACACAGGAATCTATCATACTTTATCCTTCACTGTGCCTGTTTGAAGGCACGGAAATATCAGTTGGAAGAGGAACCTATGAAGCCTTCAGCCAGATTGGTCACCCATCATTTGAACCTTACTATGAATACTCATTCACACCTGTGTCTATTCCCGGAATGTCCACCTATCCCAAGCACCAGGACAAAAAATGCTACGGTATTTCATTTCTCAAGCTGAACAATGAAAGGGAATTTACCCTTAAGTATCTAATAGAGTTCTACAATATGTACCCTGACAAGGGCAACTTCTTCAGAAAGGGTTTCGACAGACTTGCAGGGAATACTGTCCTGAAGGAACAGATTAAGAATGGTCTCTCTGAGGATGAGATCCGAAAGTCCTGGGAACCGGAATTATCTGAGTACAAAGAGAAGAGAAAGAAATACCTGATATACAGTGAAAAAAGCGGAGAAAGTAATTGACATTATAAATATGTTGGAGGAATATTTTCCGGAAACGGATATTCCGCTTAACCACAAGGATCCATATACCTTACTTATCGCTGTACTGCTTTCAGCGCAATGCACGGATGAACGAGTCAATAAGATTACGCCAAAGCTATTTGCCCTGGCGGATAATCCATGGGATATGGTCCAGCTCGGTCAGGACCGGATCATGGAAATCATCCGTCCTTGCGGCCTGCCCCAACAGAAATCAAAGGGGATATTCGGCCTCAGCCAAATACTCATAGAGAAATACCAGGGTGAAGTACCAAAATCCATGGAAGCGTTGGAAGAGATGCCTGCCGTTGGCCATAAAACAGCCTCAGTAGTTATGGTTCAGGCTTTTGATACACCCGCATTCCCCGTCGATACACACATCCACAGGCTGGCTTATCGATGGGGCCTTTCTACCGGGAAGAGTGTAATACAAACCGAAAGGGATCTGAAACGGTTAATTCCAAGGGAATTGTGGGGCAAAGTACACTTGCAGATGATTTACTACGGAAGGACGTACTGTCCTGCGAGGGGGCATATCGAGGAAAATTGTCCGATATGCAGTAAATACTTGCGAAAGAGCTTGAAAAATTAGTTTTACCTGAGAAGATAGATCTTCCCCAGGCCATTCTTGAAACCACGATCTCCTGCCGTTTCACGCAAGGGAACAGATTGGCCATCCTTTTCTACCCTGACCTGGTATAAGTACACACCATTGGCAAGTCTTTCGCCATACTCATCGGTTCCATCCCAACGGAAATCGGAAATGTTATTTCCAATATTCAAAGGCCCAAGCTCATCGCCGTCAATTTCCCTTACCACTTTGCCTGTCAATGTCATTATCCTCACGGAAATATCATCAGGCACATCCTCGCCCGTAATAGTAAAAATAAATCGCATCTGATCACTGAAAGGATTTGGATATGGGTAGAAATTAGAAACAGCACTTTCGTTTATTACTTCAAAACTCAATTCAAATGGTTCATCTTGCGAATTACCTGACGCATCCCTTGCTTCCACCCTTAAGAAATAAACGCCATCCTGCAAGTCAGTAAACTGATGTTCGAATACCAACTCACCTTCAGAATCCGGGGCTTCAAATTGAGTCTGGCTGGAAGAATATGGAAGCTTCTCAAACTCGCAACCCGGGCAGTCTACTTTATAAAACACATCGAGAAAGGAGGTGTCGGATAACACACGAACTTTGTTTTCATCTGCAAGACTGACACGTACTAGCGGACTTGGACTTACAATTTCCCCATCGAGAATTCTTCGGCCGTCTACTACTATCTCAACCCTCGGTCTGATCTCATCAACTTTAACTTCAAAGGCGTTTAGAGCTGTTAGACTATTGTTTGAGTATTCCTGTTCCCTGAATTCAGCGGGATTCACTTCCAGGAAAATATCATTTGCCCCTCCCCTGCTCAAAGTGTTTATGTCGACTTTGAAATTTGTCGTGTCAAATATTGCCGGAGCTTGTATTCGAAATGAAAACTCCTCTGATTGATTCGATACCCTTGAGGTAATCCGGTATTGAACAAGGAGAGAATCAGGGAATATTTTATCACTGATATTTATAAATGCGAAATTTATCGTAACGGTCTCTCCCTCAGTTGCCTGTATTGGATCGGTTCCCAAATCCGTCAATAAAACTCCCTCAGGGGGATAATCAAACAGCACAGTCCACACATCAATTTGAGGAGGGGTCTGATCGGATTCGTCGCTCAATTCAGCCTCCAGGACTAAGTTTCCATATGTATCAGGGTCCACGGTTGAAAGGTCAGTGTTTTGATTTGTAATGTCGATAAATAATTCCTGTGGAACTGAATTTGCGTCTACTCCAAAAATATCGAAGCTGAATTGATCGTCGCTGGGCGATTCAAGGCTTAAAACATCTTGACTGAATGAGCCCCAGACATTTCCCGGCCCAATCCTGGGTGTAGTCAATCTTCCAGAATCCCCTGAACCGTATATTCGCCTGATCAGATTTACGCTACCATCACTGGGTGGATTTGAATCTGAAAGGTAGACCTCAGCAGACCCCACCGGTCCTCCTTTTACTCCGACAATTACAAAGGGGTCATTATTTCCCAACCCTAAGAACAAATCCGGATCAACGCCCAATTCGGCAAACTTGTTCCTAACAGCGTCCGGAAACAGGCTGAAGAGAGGTCTTCCGACATTGAAAACCACCACCGTATCACCGGTGTTAACTGCATCAATATAATCGATCAGGTTCCCATTGGGCCCATCGAGTTCCTGGATTGAAAAACTGTTTATTACCTGGGGCTGCCTGCCACAAGTCTTTGAATTCTGGAAAGGAAATGGAAGAGCGGCATAAGGCAAGGCAGTTTTGCGATCAAAAGCGATCAGATTAGTGGTTTGCCACCGGCACAATTTTGAATTATTGATAATATACTCCAGGTCATCAATTCGCACAGAAACGTCTGAGTTGGCAGTGCCTGAAGTAGCACCGTATGTAGTCAGGTTCAACTCAATGCTTGATTGTGTAAAACGAAATATTTTGTTCAAGGAATCCGGGACCAAGCCGATGAGTTGGTTTTCAACTAATTGATAGAAATCCGACTGAGACCAGCCCTCAGGACTATCCTTCATATAGGTAAAGGACGATAATCTCCAATCCTCACTTTCACCGGGAAAAGGATCACTGAGTCTTGTTCTCCAATAATAAACCGTGCTGTCATTTTCCGGTTGATCAGGAAGTAAAGTTATATCTACCTTACCCAATACTTCACCGGTATAGCTGAAATCCATTTTATACGGACTGTCAAAAAAAGCGGAAGTATCGACCTCTATATCAATACTCTCCGATGGTTCGAGGATATTGGTGGATTGAAAATAGAGAGATAAATCGCGAATTGAAGCAATGGAAAATTCTGCCGGAATAATATTAAAGGTTCCGTTCAACGGAATAAAGAACTCGAATTCTGCCTGGTTGTTGATCTCATTGAGTTCATCAAGGGCAAAATCCGGGTCAACATCAATCAGAAACCTGTTGTTACCGGAGAAATCCTTTCCCTTCCTCGTAATTTTGAAAGACAGCGTATCACGGTAAAGCACTGGAGGGAACAAAGAATCATATACAATGATATCCCCATTTTGAGTTTGCTGCTCAACTCTTATCAACAAGGAGTCCCTGATCGCCAAACCA
Organism: Flammeovirgaceae bacterium; assembly: GCA_024638265.1. Lineage (GTDB taxonomy): Bacteria > Bacteroidota > Bacteroidia > Cytophagales > Cyclobacteriaceae > JAHEKQ01. The sequence goes on along the minus strand of JAHEKQ010000017.1, from coordinate 33,002 downwards.
TAATTATCAATAACGATCTCAAGTGCAAATGAATCAGATTGGGCTGATACTTGTAGATTGTCAAAACTGTTAATACTGATATTCCCCACAGCATAATCAGGTTGGTCGGCTGCGAAAGGTCGGTATGCGGGATCACCCATGAGTAACATTTGGTGGGCCATCCCTACATTCCAGTAAGTATCTTGACCAAATAAGTCGATAAACTCGTGAATGGTATGAAGCTGGATATCACCAATTCCCTGATTGATGAAACTTGAATCATTCGCATAAGTTTCGTAAAAAATGCCGGAATAGGCCCTTAATATACCACTGAGGGCATATGATGAGTGAGCTATGAAAGCAACGGCCCCGGTTTCATCCAGTATCCAGTCTTCACCCCAGATGTTCTTGTTGTTGTAGATCAGGCCGGCCTCACATCCGTTGACCAGGAAAATGGGGTACCTTCCATCATTGTCATAACCGTTAACCGGATCGGATACCGCTCCTACATCAATATCTGTCACATTGGGATTAGAATGACCGAAGAAAGTCACCAGGTTAGTTCCCTTATTTATTTCTTCGGAAATATTGATAAATGTCACATTCTCAACAGTATTTTTTCTAATAGTCTTGACATCAGCGCCCAGGTAAACATCTTCTGCATCCCCTCGCCACCTTTCCATGTAAAGGAAAAAATTAGCTTGCTCAGAAGCGGTAATACCTCCACTCAGGTGCAGTATATCCTTCCTCCATAAATCATCGTAGGGGAGTGACTCCATAGTTTTTACTTTCTCGAGGTAGTTTTCAACCTCTTGGGGTGTGGAGGCAGGAACTCGACCAACCGGGAAGCGCGGTTTTTCATCGCCTGATCGAGGTGCTACGGCGTACAAAAGGTCAGAACCGGGATTTCCCGCCGGGGGCACCAGGTCGTCAAAGGTAAATGCTCCGGGATTCCGGTGATAGTTGAACTCAGTCCGAAGTCCCTTTCCAATAATAAGCAGGTATGCTGGGAGTGAGGACTGGGACAAATAGTCAATAAAAGAATAAACGGCGGCAGGACTTATCTCACCGTAGCTGAACTGATTGTAAAGGTCTTCAATATTTATAGTTAGGGTATCATAGCCTCCACCCAGGGTAGAATTACGATAAGTGGCATATTCACTAATCGGATCTGAATAAAGTCCTGATGGGTTCCTGAGACTCTTATGGGTAATTATTAAGAATTCGGTTGAATTAACGGGAATTGCATTCATATCCACTGGTTCAATTCCCGGCTGATATGTCTGGTTGAATAAATATAATTCCCTCTCCGTTTCCGTATCCTGTACAATCGCTTCTATGACATTACCGTTAAGGGTATAACCTACTTGTCGGACATCGATTTCATCGGTAATGTCCCAAAGCCTGTAAGTATCATCTGCATTTGTGATCTCCAGGTAAGATAGTCCACCGGGATTTGCAATGATTGAAAATGTTTTCTCAGCTCCATCTATATTAAAGTTCCAGGGGTATGTGATTTCCTGCCATGGTGTGCTAATCTGGTCAAACAGCCCTCCTGATCCCAGCACATCAATACGAAAATGCAAATCACCAACAGGGGATATATCGGACCAGTTGAGCGTGGCTGTAAACTCATTGGTTTGAAAATCAGAAAATGTATCTGTACCCAAAAGCCTGAGATTGGAAGGATCGGGACCTGCGTAAATATCGTTCTGATGATCATTTTCACTTTCTCCCAATAGGGAAAGTCTGAAGGTCGGATCTCCCACACCTGTTGAAGGTTCCGTAATACCGGAGATACTGAAATTCAGGGAATTTCCTTCTCTCACTCGTCCTGATGAATAGCCCTCCCCATAGTCGAATGCCGAGAGGAATGAGTTAAAATTGATATTATCGCCGCGGGCATATCGATCTCCCTTCGAAGCTATGATGCTTACTTCGCTTATAGTTTCAGGGCTTAACGAGGGATTTCCAATTAGATACTCGGAAATACGTTTACCCGGGACTCCCGAATTATTCCAGGTTAGAAAATATATGGACGTGTCAGAATAAAGGTTTACATAAGGATTTACCTGAGCTTCATCGGCAACATAGAGTTCTCGATCTAGTGTTCCGTCATTTCGGACCCCATAAAATTCAAGAAATTCTCCCGACTCCCAGGTATTATTTATAGTATCAGAAAACCTGATAGCAATTTCTTCACCCCGCTTGTACAATTGTATACTTTCCGTATTAATAATGGCCGGATCGTAGCCAGCTGTCAAAATATCATTGTATTCGACCCTGTATATACCGGTTATGCCGACTTTGACTTTCAAATATTCCTGATCGTAATCAATCCAATCATTACGGTATTGTGCCCATGCATCAGCGAGCATAGTGACAAGCAACACTATGGTAATTGCGCTACCTCTCATCCTCCAACAGGATATTCAGTGAAAAAGTATGAGAGAATAGCCCACTGTTGAGACCATCCAACCTAGTGATCGCATAATCGACCCTGAATTTTTCAAGCAACAAGCCCAGGCCAAAATGTGGAGTAACCGTACCGCCCTGTTCCGTTCTCTGGAAGGTACTGGCACCCGATCGGATAAAGATTTTTTCCTTTAGACTAAACTCAAGTCCCAAGCTTGGGTCAACTGAAAAAACCCGGGTAGGAATGAGAGTATTTCTTCTTCCGTCCAGAGACAAAAGTAAGTCAGTAGCAAAAAGCAAGTTCCAGTTCTCCCTTTGCAAAACCATTCTACTACCCCCTACAAAAAATTTAGGTACCGTTAGCTCCACGGAATTTGAAGGAAGGGTATTCCCGGTGCTTTGAAATACATCCTCTACCAAATCGGCCGAATGGGACCAGGCATTAAAGGTTCCTGTTATATCCCTTCCCATTGCACCAAGTTTCCATTTCCCTATTTCGTAGTTGACACCCAAATCAAGCCCAAAACCCCAGGCTTTGGCAAAACTACCTGCTTTCCTGTGGACGATTTTGAAGTTTGCCCCAAATGTCAACCCATTCCATTTTGTCATTTCTCTTTTATAGGAGATAATGCCCGCATAGTCCACTGCGGAAAAGAATTGTATGTTGTTATAATCGATAATTCCAGAAGCGTCATATAAGAATCTCGTATCGGGTATGTTGTCTATCCCCAATCGAATGATGGCCAATCCAATGTTGCTAATGGAATCAAGGCCGGCAGTAAATCCTATAAAGTCGTGATTGGCAACGCCTCCATATAACTCAATGTGCATAAGAGACAACTCATAATTACCCGGAAGGGTACTGATCAAAGAGGGATTCCAAAAGATTGACTCCGGACCTGAAGCATTGGAAGTTTGGACACCACCCATACCCATTGCCCTCGCTCCTATCGGCAGACTTAAAAATTCATTGCTGTATTTTGGTGTAGAGATCTGTCCCGCGGCACCAAAGGAGCTGATTAATATTACAATTACGACTCCAATCCTCATCTTGAAATCAAATATAATTAAGTAACACCTAATTGATAGGAATTATCCCGGTAAGGTAACATGGGGAGTGAAGACTTACCACCTATTCACCTACCACCTCCTGCCTCCTGCCTCCTGCCAAAATTTAACTTTACCAATTTCCCATATAATTTATCCAATAAAATACAATACAAGGTTATTTTTTTTACTTAGTACTTGGCCATACATAGTACTTTTCCGTATAACTTAGTGAACGTTAAATAAATAAGGATGGAATATGAATCTTGAAAATACGCAGGTGCAGATGCGGAAGGGAATTTTGGAGTACTGCATACTGCACATCATATCACGTGGGGAGGTTTACGCCTCTGATATGCTGGAAGAGTTAACATCTGCAAAGATCATGGTCGTGGAGGGAACACTCTACCCCCTGCTGACCCGATTGAAGAATGCAGGATTGGTCGAATACAAATGGGTTGAATCCAAATCGGGTCCTCCCCGTAAATATTATACACTTACGGGTGAGGGAACTGCTTTTTTGACAAGTCTGGAAAATACATGGAACCAGTTACTGGAATCCACCAAGGCCATTACGGCGAAAGGGACTACAAAAAAGACCACCAGGAAACGTAAGTCTTCAAAATCAACAAAGACCACATCGACTGAATAACCCAAATTATTGAACACGATGAAAAAGAATATAAGTATAAACATAAGCGGCATCATCTTCCACATCGAGGAGGATGGATACGATCAACTTAAAAATTACCTCGACGGCATTACCAGGTATTTTGCTTCATTCGAGGACTCTTCAGAAATCACCTCTGATATTGAAAGCAGGATTGCAGAAATATTTCTTTCAAAACTAACAGAGGATAAGCAAGTCATCACCGCTGAGGATGTGGAATCATTGATTGCTACCATGGGTAGTGTGGAGGATTTCCAGGCCATCGAAGATGGGACAGAAGCTCAAAGCGGACAACAGAGTGAGGAACAAAAAAGTAGCGCTGACACTGAAACTGAATTCGAGCCACCAAGGCAATTGCGCAGGGATAATAGGCGAAAGGTATTGGGTGGTGTTTGTGCAGGGATCGCTTATTACTTCAATATCGATCCAATCTGGATAAGACTACTTACACTTATCCTCTTCCTCGGCAGTTATGGTGGACTGTTGATTGTATATATCATACTATGGATCGTCATACCATCTACCGATGATATTAAGGAGCCGAAAAGCATGAAAAAGATGTTTCGGAACCCGGATGACAAGGTAATCGGTGGTGTGGCAAGCGGGGTAGCCTCCTATTTCGGTATCGATGCTACGACCTCCAGGGTATTATTCGTGCTATTGGGAATCTTTGGTCCGGGTATTATTGCCTATATCATCCTATGGATCATACTACCTGAGGCAAATACGATTACAGAAAAAGTGCAAATGCAGGGGGAGCCCGTTACCCTCTCTAATATAGAGTCCAACGTAAAGCAAAGTCTGAATGTTGGAGAGGGTGAAAAAGAGAGTACACTTGTTAAGATTCTCCTATTTCCATTCAGGCTGATCGCTGCAATCATTACTGGAATTGGCAAAGCGCTGGGTCCGCTATTGCTATTCCTCGTTGAATTCGTCAGGGTTCTGACGGGGGTGATTATGACCTTGCTGGGTGTTGTATTGATTTTCAGTCTACTGGTAACGGGTGGCGTTTTATTCGGCATCATCACAGGTGGAGCATTCTATGAATACTCCTCGGGCAATATTAACGGAATCGGTGAACCATTCCTGATGTTGCTAGATAGCGTACCAACGTTTACGGTACTGGTGGCAATCATTGTTTCCATAGTACCGGCGATCTTTTTGATACTCCTTGGGGTCAGCGTTATTGCGAAGAAAATTGTATTCAACGCAACGGTTGGTTGGACGCTTTTCGGGTTGTTGATTGCCGGTATCATTTTCCTGAGTGTTAATATACCGGGAATCGCATACAGCTATCACGAGAATGCTCACTACGAGGAAACCAGGAATTTCAATATTGGCGAGAAGACAGCAGTACTCAACGTGGACCGCCAGAAAGGTCTTGAGGACTACGATGTGACCACCCTGTTCCTCCGTGGACATGATTCCGATGAGTACAAAGCCGTACTTGAGTATAGTGCACTGGGATATTCCCGAACAGATGCCATTGAGAATGCTAAAATGGTTTCCTACGGAATAAGCCAGGAGGATTCTGTTATCACATTTGATGAAAATATAATGTTCAGGGAAGATGCGGAGTTTAAATTCCAGGAATTGGACATAACGCTCTATGTGCCTTATGATCGTCCATTTGTTATGGAAAGGAATATGAGGAATATACTGAGCTACCGTGCCCTCGAACGATGGGGATACCGACGATCTCAGATCCAGGATAGCAACACATGGCTCTTTACGGAAAGCGGTTTGGAATGCCTCTCTTGTGAACGCTATGATGAGGGGTTCGAACGTGAAAACCGTGGCACCATATTTTCTCGCCTGGTAGATGTACCTCAATTTGCAGAAATTGAGATCAACAGCCCAGTGTCAATAGTAATAAGAAAAGGGGATGAGCAACGTGTAGAGATACTTGGTAAGGAAGAATACGTGGAGGACATCGAAGCGAATGTTACCGATTACAAACTCAATATTGAGTTCGGGGACACTAATATTCGAAGTAATTTCACACGAAGCAGGGATGCAGTTAAGGTGGTTATCCAGACACCTTCTCTTTCAGTCATTGAATTGAATCAATCATCCAAAGCTGAGATTAGGGATTTCAGTGAAGAAGCCATTGAAATCAGGTTGAACGGAGCGTCTTCTGCTTTTGCTGAGCTCAACAGCTCCATTCTTAATATTATCCTTAACGGTAGTTCCAAGCTTGAAATACGAGGAGAAGCAGAGCAGTTATTCCTCGAAGTAAATGGAAGCTCTGAATTCGAAGGGTATCGATTGCGCACAGACAAGGCTAAAGTTGTTGCGCGAGGAGCTTCCTCAAGTGAATTGTATGTTAGAGATGAGATCACCCTGGACAGGGATATTGTCTCCTCAATACGATACAGGGGGCCTGCCACGGAGATTATTATTGATGATGAACAATAAGATATTTCAATGAAATAAGAAGCCGGCAGTAATGTCGGCTTTTTTTTTGCGGAACATTTCAATCAGGAATAGTACTTTTACCGAATGCAGCAAAGGCCCTATACACTGCTTGAATTTACGAGGCATATCAAAAATGTACTCAATCGTGAAATTGGTGATGAATACTGGGTAATTGCCGAAATCGGTGATTTGAAATTGCATGGTAGCGGTCACTGCTACATGGAACTTCTCGAAAAAAGGGAACAGCATATAACTTCCAAGATCAGGGCTACCATCTGGTCGTCTACTTATCAGAATCTTGCCCCCTGGTTCAAAAATGAAACCGGGGAAGAGCTCAGGAATGGGTTAAAGATCCTGGTTGCTGTAAGGGTGAATTTTCATGAGGTATATGGCATGAGTCTAAATGTCACAAAAATTGACCCTTCATTTACCCTGGGAGAAAGGGCAAAGAAGAGAAAGGAAGTCCTCGAACGACTCACTGCAGAAAATTTGTTGAACAGAAATCGTGAATTACAAATAGCGCTAGTTCCTTCAAGAGTAGCCGTTATCAGTAGTTCTCAAGCTGCCGGTTTTGAGGATTTCATGAACCAACTTCATGGCAATCGCTACGGGTATCATTTCCAGGTTCAGCTTTTTCAGGCAGTATTACAGGGTGACCGGGCCATATCATCAATATCTGAAGCCATGCGGGAGATACAACAGTTCTCATCAAATTTTGATGTCATTGTATGGATTCGAGGGGGTGGTTCCCAGTTAGACCTCGATACTTTTGATTCGTATGAACTGGGATCCATCATCGCCAGGTCCGAACTACCTGTTATTACAGGTATTGGTCATCAAAGAGACGAGACCATAGCCGATATAGTAGCCCACACTAGGATGAAAACTCCTACTGCAGCAGCAGAATTCCTCATAAAGACTATTTTAACTTTTGAGGAGAACATAGTTAGGGGGTACGACAGGATTGAAAGCCTCGCCAGGAGTAACATAAACATTGCACAGATTCGTACCGATAAACTATTTGGCCGGCTTGAGTTGCTTTCCACCCGCATTGTGGAAAGGCAGCAATCTATCGTTGGTCAAATAGAGAATAGGTTAAAATACTCATTTAAGGAGCAATTCAACAAGGCCATTCACCATCTGAATCTTATCGAATCCAATATTGACAAACACAATCCCGAACTGATCTTCAAAAAAGGATATACCTATTCAACCGTTGATGGTTCTCCCGTCGATAAAATTGAAGGCCCGCTTGAAGGAAAAGAATTAGTTACTTTGGGTCAGAAAAAGGTTATTTACAGTAGAATCTCAAAGACGCAAAAAAGAAATGGAGGATGAATTTCCGGGATATGAAGAAGGGCTGAAAGAGCTGGAGAATATTCTTCAGCAACTTGAGTCGGGAGAAATCGGGATTGACCAGATTTCAGTTATGGTAAAACGGGCTTCATTTTTGATAGAATCCTGTCGAAAGAAATTGAGAAATATTGAAGGGGAACTCGGAGAAACATTTGATTCGGGCAATGACTAAAATAACACGCGAGTAGATATGAAGTATATAAATGGACTAATTTTCCTGCTTTGCAGTTCCGCACTGGCAATCGGTCAAGATTACTGGCAACAAAGGGTAGACTACCGAATGGAAATAGACTTTGATGTAAGTACCCACCAGTACGACGGAAAGCAAGTGATTACTTATACCAACAACTCACCTGACACTATTAGAAAGGCATACTATCACCTTTATTTCAATGCGTTTCAACCCGGGTCTATGATGGATTCCAGATCTAGGAATATATCTGACCCTGACAGGCGTGTACGCGACAGGATATTCAATCTTCAGGAGGACGAGATTGGTTATATAAAAGTAAATTCATTGAGCCAGGACGATAAACCCCTGAATTATGCAGAGGAGGGAACAATTCTTATCGTCAAACTGGCAGAGCCCATTTTACCGGGCAACTCTACTCGTTTTACCATGGAGTGGAATGCACAGGTCCCTGTTCAAATCAGGCGTTCCGGTCGCAATAATACCGAAGGTATTGCATATAGTATGGCCCAATGGTATCCTAAACTTGCAGAGTATGACGAAGATGGATGGCATCCCAACCCTTACATAGGAAGGGAATTTTATGGTGTTTGGGGTGATTTTGACGTGAAAATAATGATTGATAAAGACTATACCATTGGAGGATCCGGATACCTGCAAAACCCGGAGGAAATTGGACATGGTTATACGAATGAGGATGTAAAGCCTAAAGCTAAGAAGGGTAAGCTCACATGGCATTTCAAAGCTCCGGAAGTCCATGACTTCATGTGGGCTGCAGATCCTGATTACAAGCATGTGAGATACCAGATGGATAATGGTCCCGAACTACATTTTTTCTACCAGGAAGGTGATAATACAAGGGACTGGGCGCTTTTACCGGAGCAAACTGCCAAAGCTTTTGCCCTGATGAATCAGTTATTTGGAAAATATCCATATGAGCAGTTCTCCGTTGTTCAGGGGGGTGACGGTGGAATGGAATACCCTATGAGTACACTTATAACAGGCGAGCGAAGGTTGGGGAGCCTCGTAGGAGTTACGGTGCATGAATTTATCCATTCCTGGTACCAGGGAGTGCTCGGCACAAATGAAAGCCTTCATTCCTGGATGGATGAAGGATTTACAGAATATGCCGGAAACATTATCATTGATCAGCTTTTCAATGGAGGTAAGAGTAATAATCCTCATTCAGGTAATTACCGTGGGTATTACCGTAACGTACTTGCAGAAAATGAACAACCAATGACACTCCATGCGGATCACTACCAGAATAATACAGCATACAGCCGCAATGCTTATTCAAAGGGTTGTGTCTACCTACATCAACTGAGCTATGTGATTGGCCAACAAAATCTGCTCATCGGAATGCGCCGATACTTCAATGAGTGGAAATTCAAGCATCCCGAACCCGAGGATTTCCTCAGAATTATGGAAAGGGTATCTGATATGGAACTGGACTGGTACAACGAACACTTTGTAAATTCAACCAATACCATTGACTACGCGATTGATACCGTTTATGAAAGTGAAGGTAAAACTGTAATCTCGCTGCGGAAAAATGGACAGATGATGATGCCCGTTGACTTGTTTATTGAAGGGGAGGATGGATCGGCAAATGTCCACTATATTCCTCTCAGGATCATGAGAGGTGAAAAAGAAAACGAGTACCTCGAAGCTAACTATCAAGTGGAGGAGGATTGGATTTGGACGAATCCTGTCTACAACCTGTATTCAGATTTATCAATGGAAGAGATTAAGTCGATCACCATCGATCCAACCGGGAGAATGGCCGATATCTCCCCTGGAGATAACCGCTGGACACGCGAATAAATTTACTTTCAGAAGCTTGAAGGAGAGTTTCTTGAGCGGTAAATTTATATAAAACAGCCCGCCATGAGGTCAAAAGGACCCATCGACCTTGCCAAACTCGTTGATCAACTCAACAGAGTAAGGGAAGAGGTCCTTGTTGTCGAAGAAGATCATGCTAAAATCATTAAAGGAGTACATCCCAACTATCAGTATAATGCTCTGAATCTGCTTCGTTACCTCAAACTAAGAACCCATAACCTGAAGAAAATCCAAGGTAAATTGACTGCCCTTGGAATAAGCTCGCTCAGTCACGCTGAAAGGCATGTCCTGGCAAACCTGGAAAATATTCTTTACCTGCTTACCTCACTTATAGATATCCCCTTTGAAGGGCGCTATCCATTCGGTGAACATCCTGTGAATTTTATCCTGAGTGCCAAAAAACTTAGACGCAACACTCGCAGACTGTTTGGCAACCATGTTAAAAAAACCGGTGTTATGGTCACATTGTCTCCCGAGGCAACTGATCCTGCATATATCGAGAAGCTTCTCCGATCAGGTATGAATATCGCCCGCATTAATTGTGCACATGACGATCTTACGACATGGACCACATTTGTCCAAAACATCCGGGACAAAGAAAAAGATACGGGTATTGCCTGTTCCATTTATGCAGATTTATCAGGCCCTAAATTGAGAATTCAAGACATCCTGACTAAGGAAAAAAGGGATAAAAAGGGAAATGTATCCGTAAATATCGGGGATCAGATATTATTTGGCACCGATGAGATGAATTTAGAAGAAGAAAACGATCTTATAGCTATACCCTCCCCTACTACCATAATAAGTGACGCTAAACAGGGTGAAAGAATACTGATTAATGATGGTAAAATCTCATGTCTTGTTGAGGAAAAACACGATGAATTCCTGAAATGCAGGATCATTAAGACATCGCCAAAAGGAGGTAAATTAAGGAAAGAGAAAGGACTTAATATGCCAGACACCCACCTCAAGTTACCCTCTTTAACCAATAATGATCTGAAATCCCTTGATTTCATTACCTCTTATGCGGACCTGGTAGGATATTCATTTGTACGTACCACTTCCGATGTCGAATTGCTACAGAAAGAGCTTGAAAAACGCGGTAGGCCGGATATGGGAATTATCATAAAAATTGAGAATAAAGAGGCCTTTGAAAACCTTCCGGGACTGATTTTACAAGCCATGAAAAGTCCGTCAATAGGGGTTATGACGGCAAGGGGGGATTTAGCTGTTGAGTTAGGCGCAGAAAGGCTTTCTGAGGTACAGGAGGAGATTATGTGGATTTGTGAGGCAGCCTTGATTCCCAATATCTGGGCTACCCAGGTGCTTGAATCTTTAACAAAAAAAGGAATTCCCACACGTGCCGAGATTACCGATGCCGCACATTCCATCAGGGCTGAATGTGTGATGTTAAATAAGGGCCCCTACCTTGATAAGTCCCTGAAAACTCTAATGAATATCCTTAACAGGATGAGCAAACATCAACATAAGAGATTGGGCACCTTAAGGAAATTAAAGATTGCCAAACGATTCTGGAAATCCCCTATTATCGCTAACGCTCAAGTTCGGCCAGCAGATCATCAATATCCAGGGGTTCTGCCATAAATAATTGGGGGCTGCCATCCTCCTTTCTGGGCCATTCAGCCCTGGGTCGGTCGCAGTATAACTCCACCCCGTTTCCATCCGGATCATCAAGATATAACGCCTCTGACACACCGTGATCAGCTACTCCCGTCAGGGGCCATGAATTTTCAATTAGCCTCTTGTATGCCCTTGCCAGCTCCTTCCTGTTTGGATATAGGATAGCCGTGTGAAATAACCCGACACCACGCTTTGATGCTTTGGGCATCCCTTTACTATTCCAGGTATTAAGGGCAATATGGTGATGGTATCCTCCAGCGGAAATGAACGCTGCACTATCACCATATTTCGCAATAAGCTCAAAGCCAAGGATGCCCTGGTAAAAGGCCAGAGAACGTTCGATATCAGATACCTTCAAATGGATATGCCCTATGCGTACTTCATCCGGTAATTTGTAATCTTGCAAAGCCTGGAATCAGTTATATATTACAATATACACATTGAGTGAAGTGGCCAGTACTATCCAGATCAAATACGGTGTGACCAACCAGGCCCTGGTCCCTGCCCTCCTGATAAACCCGAATTGAAAAATCAATACGATGATTGTCAAAAGGCTTATAATAATCAATGCAAAAATCAACATGTGATACTTGAAGAAAACAGGATTCCAGGAGACATTCAGAATCCACTGTACCAGGAAAGCAGTCATCACGGTAAACCTGGAACCGGCCCTGTGCCACACATAGGCCAGAAAGGCAGAAAAACAGATCATTACAACCACCCAGGCCAAGGCAAATACCCAACCGGGAGGACTCCATGGGGCCTTTTCCAAATCCAGGTACCAGACCGAGCTTAGTCCCTCCCGCGTATACAAACTACCCAGGGCCAGGGCGGCGGAATTGAGTAAAAGGAAAATAATGAATCTCCTGGTCACGGACTAATCGAATATCTCACTAAGCTTCTTCTGGAGGGCCATTCCGCGAAGGTTTTTTGCTACTATCTTTCCATCCGGATCCAGGAGTATTCCAAACGGGATGGCCGTTACATTGTACAGTTTGGCTGCATCCGAATTCCAGTATTTCAAATCACTGACTTGCGTCCAATGCAGCTTATCTTCTTCGATAGCCTGCAACCAATCACTCTTATTCCTGTCCAATGAAACCCCAAAAACTTCAAACCCCTTGTCATTATACTTATTGTACATCTTTACAATATTTGGGTTTTCCACCCTACAAGGTTTACACCACTTTGCCCAAAAATCCACCAAGACATAATTCCCTCTTAGAGAACTCAGCTTAGTTATATTTCCATCCGGGTTTGGAAGTGCGATCTCAGGGGCTATTTGTCCTATTGCCAGCTTAGCCATATTGGACACTAACTGATTAAATTCTTTTACAACTGAAATTTCAGGATGGTCATTATTAAGATTTTCTGACACCAGTTGATACACTTCAAAATACTTATCCTTATCGATCACGTTACCTCTCAATAATTCCAGGGCTGCAAGTGATCCGCTATTCGCTTTGATTTCATTCGCGATTGCATCAGTGGTCTTCCCCTCAAGCACGAGGTATTCCGCCCTGAGGTTTTCCATTTCTTCATTATCTCCCCTTTGACTGGCAGCCGCAAACCTTGAATTGATGTCACGCAGCGCCTGGCTACTCTGCAATTCCTGCCTCATTTTTTGCACCCTAACAATCAGATCGTGATCCCTCGAACCCAAAATTTCCGTAAATCCCGTCCTGGAATTCCCATCGACATTTAGTGTAATATCATCTTCATCCAGGATCAAAGTCTGAATCTGCTTGTTATAAAAATTCATTCGGTAGTAGCCCGGACCATCGAGTTCTATAAAATGCTTATACTGATAATTTTCATCAAGCTCAATAACGGCCACGGGAACGGTAGTGTTTCCATTGGAAAGTTTCTCCAGTTTTATCACTCCTTCCTGGGGGAATCCTACAGTACCACTAATCCATATACCATCACTACTGGCTGACTCCTGTACAGAGCCCCCGCAGGCAACCAACATCACAAATCCTATATAAAATATCCTCTTCATCTCTTTTTAGTTCAGCAAATGTAATACTAACCAATTTTGTTCATCAATAATTCTTTAGCTTTTGCCGGGTCTGCCTTTCCACCCGTTCGCTTCATGACCTGTCCCATAAACATACCAATAAGTTTCTTCTGGCCACTTTTCATTAAAGACCACTCCTTAGGAAATTCGTTTGATAGTTCGTCAATAATCAACGTAAGCTCGTCCTCTTTGTTCTCAGCTAATCCAAGATCGGTAATTAGTTCTCCTACAGATCTTAAAGTTCCAATCATCTCCGGGAACAGTACCTTTTGTGCTGCATTTTTAGTCACCTTTCCACGATCAATGGCCTCAATAAGTTCTGCCATTTTTTCAGGATTAAAGGGAAATTTCACATCAGAATCGCCTGTATCGTTAATGTAATTCTTTACCGGGCCCATAATCCAGTTGGCCAGGAGCTTGTAGTTAGCGCAAGATTCAGCCGCTGTGCAATAGTATTTGAAAAGCTCTTTCTCCTCTGAAATAACCGCAGCATCGTAATCCGGCAACAAATATTTAGTCTTTAGTATGTGCTGTGCTTCCCAGGGGGTCAGTGACATTGAATTCCGAACCCGGTCAATAAACTCCTTTCTCAACTCTATACCGGGCAGGTCTGGATCAGGGAAGTACCGATAATCATTCAGTGTTTCCTTTTCCCTCATGGAAGAGGTCGAATTATTGACTGAATCGAATAGTCTTGTCTCAGAAATAACTTCCTTCCCGGAATCCAGCAAATCAGTTTGCCTTTTGATTTCAAATTCGATAGCCTTCTGGACAAACCGGATACTGTTAAGGTTCTTGATTTCAACTTTACTCCCCAGGGTTTCTGTCTTTGAAAGGCTAATATTCACATCGCATCGCAGGGAGCCATGCTCCATGTTGCCATCACTTACCTCAAGATATCGAACCAGCTTTCGCACCGTACTGAACACCTTTCCCGCTTGTGCTGCCGAAACAATTACAGGTTCCGTCACAATTTCAACCAGGGGTGTTCCAGCCCGGTTATAGTCTATGAGAGAATAATTAGCACCATCCGTATGAATACTCTTGCCGGCATCCTCCTCGAGGTGCATTTTTGTCAATTGAACCTTCTTATCCCCGACCGGTATATAACCGCCCACTGCAACCGGGGCGCGATCCTGGGTAATTTGGTAACCCTTGGGAAGGTCAGGATAAAAATAATTCTTGCGATCAAATAATGTGATCGGTGGTATTTCGGAATTACATGCTATAGCGAGTCTGATGGCCATTTCCAATGCATTCTCATTCAATACCGGAAGTGTGCCGGGGTATGCGAGGCTCACCAGTCCCACCTGGGTATTTTCCTTCAGGCCAAATTCATTTGAATCGTCACAGAACAATTTAGTGTCTGTGGACAATTGAACATGAACTTCCAGGCCAATTGCTACCTTATATCCCGGTTCAATCATCAAGTTCAAGCAGTTTTTTTGCTTTCCGGACAACTTTATCGAGCCCGTTGATATCTTTTCCTCCAGCTGTAGCAAAAAATGGTTGTCCACCTCCCCCACCTTTGATCTCAGATGCAAGCTCTCTAATTAATTTGCCGGCGTCAAGTCCCTTTTCGACAATATCATCGGAAAAAGCTACAGAAATCTGGGGCTTTCCTTCAATATCCGCTGCAAGAACAAGGTAAAGGTGGTCAACCTGGTTTTTGAGATCAAATGTGAGCTTTTTCAAGGATCCGGCATCGGGCAATTTTATTTTTTGAATTAATAAATTCTCCCCGTTGCGATTAATTATTCGCTTTAAAAGTTCATCTTTTACTGAACCTGCCTCCTTAAGTCGAAGTCGATCGATCTCTTTTTCCAGCTGACTTTTAGTCTCTACAAGACCTTTCACAGATTGAAGTACATCTTTTGTCTTTAATAGACCTGAAAGTTCATGAACTGTATTGTAACTGGATTGAAATACTTTTTCGGCCTCATCGGCTGTTACCGCTTCAATTCTTCTGACCCCGGAAGAAATACTCGACTCATTAATGATTTTGAAAGTCCCGATTCGACCTGTTGTCGGCACATGGGTGCCTCCGCAGAGTTCTACACTGAAGTCCTTGTCAAACATAATTACCCTCACATTTTCCCCATATTTTTCACCAAACAGGGCCATTGCACCCATTTCAAGTGCTTTATCGATTGGAATGTTTCTCTGTTCTGATAATGGAATATTCTGACGTATTCTCGAATTTACAATCTCCTCAACCTTCTTGATCTCCTTATCAGTCAACTTACTGAAATGTGAAAAGTCGAATCGCAGTATTTTATGGTTAACGAGAGACCCGCGTTGTTCAACATGTTCGCCCAATACTTCCCTGAGTGCAGCGTGCATCAGGTGGGTGGCGCTATGGTTATTCATGGTATTTCCCCTCTTTTCCCGATCCACAACAGCATCGAATGTACCCGTAAGATCAGAAGGTAGTTCTGGCATTAGATGGATGATCAAATCATGTTCTTTTTGGGTGTCAATCACTTGATATTTCTTCCCATCTTTCTCCAAAAAACCGGTATCCCCTACTTGTCCTCCACTTTCAGCATAAAACGGAGTCTTATCCAGCACCACCTGGAAAAGGTCTTTACCCTTTTGCGTTATCTTCCTGTACCTGGCTACTTGTGCTTCCGAAGACAGGTTTTCGTACCCAATAAATTCGGGATCGATATCTTCGATGAGAATTTGCCAATCTCCAGTCTCCTTAGCAGCGTCAGTTTTACTACGGGATTTCTGCTTTGCCATTTCAGTTTGAAATCCGTCCATATCAACTGAAAATCCCCTTTCCCTTGCAATTAAACTGGTTAAATCAAATGGAAACCCAAAGGTATCATAGAGTTCGAACGCCGTGTGACCCGGAATTACCTTTTCATTTTTCTTTGCGAGATCAAGTACCACCTGATCGATCCTTTTCAATCCATTTTCAAGAGTATGCAGAAAACTGATCTCTTCTTCCAGGATCACCCTGGTAACGAATTCTTCCTGCTTACTCAATTCGGGAAATACGTCCTTGAATTGCTTTGACAGAATGGGAACCAGTTTGTGAAAAAATGGCTCGGTCAGGAAAAGAAAAGTAAATCCGTATCGGACTGCCCTTCTCAAAATTCGTCTTATCACATAACCCGCTCCCGTATTGGCGGGTAATTGTCCATCTGCAATTGCAAAGCAAACAGCCCGGATATGATCTGAAATCACACGAACAGCAATGTCTTTTTTTTCATCCTTCCCATAACTGATCCCTGCAAGCTTGCAGACAAGCTCCATCAAAGGTGTAAATACATCCGTATCGTAGTTGGATTCTCGGGCCTGTATTGCCATTGATAATCGTTCAAGACCCATTCCTGTATCAATATGTTGTGAAGGCAGCTTCTCCAGTTGACCGGATTCCTTCCTGTTAAATTCCATAAATACCAGGTTCCATATCTCTACCACCTGGGGATGATCCATATTTACTAGATCTTTTCCCGGAACCTTCTTTATCTCTTCTTCTGACCTCAGGTCAATGTGGATCTCTGAACAAGGGCCACAGGGTCCCGTTTCCCCCATTTCCCAGAAATTATCTTTCCTCGATCCGAATATGATTCGCTCCTCGTCAACAATCTTTTGCCAATGGCCCAATGCCTCATCATCACGCTTCAAACCATCGCTTTCATCTCCACCAAAAACGGACACATACATGCGATCAACCGGAAGCGAGTAAACCTCGGTTAATAATTCCCAGGCCCATTCAATAGCCTCTTTTTTGAAATAATCGCCAAATGACCAGTTGCCTAGCATCTCAAACATGGTATGATGATAGGTATCATGGCCCACCTCTTCCAGGTCATTGTGTTTACCAGAAACCCTGAGGCATTTTTGCGTGTCGACTACTCTTTTGTAAGGTGAGGGTTTGGTTCCAAGGAAGTAGTCCTTGAACTGATTCATCCCGGCATTCGTGAACATCAAAGTTGGGTCATCTTTTACCACTATTGGTGCAGAAGCAACCACTTCATGGCCCTTACTTTCAAAAAACTCTAGAAACTTCTGTCGGATTATGCTGGAATTCATCGATAAATTACGCTTTCAAATTTTACTTTAGCCCTTATTTAATAAGAAAATTCTTATATTGGCGGCGAATTAAGGCTTTTAGAGCCATTTTTTTATGTCGGCTTAGCTAGGTTTTTAAAATTCGCGTAAAGTTAGAGATTAGGAGTCAATATTAAATGGCCCGAACCAAATATTACTACAACCCCGAAACCTGTCAATACGAGCGAGTAAGGATCACTACGAGTGACGTGGTCTTCAACTTTCTCGGATTGTGCACTGCTGCTTTGGCATTTGCCGTAGTGATCATGGTGATCTTTAATAACTATTTTGATACACCAAGGGAGGCACAACTCAAAAAAGACAATAAAGAACTTAAAACTCATCATGCTACAATGCTCTCCTCTTTAAACGAGATTGAGGCAATGCGTGAAGTGTTGATACAACGCGATCAGAATATCTATGGTGAACTTTACAATGGTGAAGCCATGGAAGGTAAGCTCATCGACGACGGAGTTCTTCCCCAATACCCTGCCCGCCTTGCCGACAACGGTTTCTCCGATCAAAAGGCATTGAACAGCTTTGGCAGGAATATAAGTTTGATCACTAATAACGTAAGGTCAGACCTTCCTTTGTTGACCGAATCAATGGATAACGCAGTTACCAATATCAATTCATTCGAATATATCCCTACAATTCAACCCATTGATAATCCTGAATTGAATGCTCTGGTGACGGGATTTGGCAAACGCATCAATCCTTACCACCACGGATTAGTCGACCATGAAGGAATAGATTTTTCAGCACCACGGGGTACTCCTGTATTTAGTACAGGCAGCGGAAAAGTGGTTTTCATTAAGGAATCGGATGTCAAAACTGGCTATGGCAACCGTGTCGAAATAGACCATGGTAATGGCTTTATCACAAGATATGCTCACTTTGACGATATTTTTGTGAAAAAGGGACAAGAAGTTAAAAAAGGGGAAACCATTGGCACCGTTGGCATAAGTGGCGGCACCATCGCTCCTTGTATCCATTATGAGATTATTCAAAATGGTGAGCATCTCAACCCGATAAACTTTTTTATAGAGGGTTTAACAGAGGCAGAATATGTTAAGCTGCTTGAACTGGCCCTGAGAGAAAACCAATCGCTTGATTAGTATTATTTTTTTATGACCAAGGTAAAATTTTACTATAACGAAGAGACTTGCAAATACGAACCGATAATTCCCGGTGCTTCGAAAATTGTGTGGAATATTTTGGGGTTCATCGGTCTCTCACTTCTTCTGGCCGGTGGCCTGATTTGGGGTTATCACACGTATTTCACTCCCGTTAAGGAATCCATGCTTCTAAGTGAGAACCAGGAGTTGGTATATGATTATAAGCTTTTAAATAGCAAAATCGAAGCAGCCAAAGCTGAGGTTGAGGCATTGGCTCACAGAGATGACCATGTGTACCGTACCATCCTGGATATGGAACCTATTGCTCCTACCATGCGCCAGGCGGGTGTCGGTGGTAGCAATCTTTATGTATCCCTTGAGGAGGCTGGACTGGAAAGTTCTGATCTAATTCTCGATACCTATAAGGACCTTGACAAGGTGAAACAACAGATGTACATCCAGACCAGGTCATACGATGATATCGAGGACAACTTGTTCCAGAAACAGAAAATGTGGGCTTCAAAGCCCGCGATCACACCTCTCGCCATGAATGATGTTAAAAGATTCGGCTCTGGATTCAGGTGGAGAACACATCCCTTGTGGAAAGTACGTCGTTTTCATTGGGGAGTAGATATCAGTGCAGACCGGGGCAAACCGATATATGCAACTGGAGATGGATGGGTCAAGAAAAAATATTATTCGAAATCCTATGGAAACGTTGTCTTTATCGACCATGGTTTTGGCTATGAGACACGTTATGCCCATATGGTAAAATTCAACGTGGAAGAGGGTCAGAAGGTGAAACGAGGGGATATTATCGGATTTATTGGTAGTACCGGATGGTCCACTGCTCCCCACTTACACTATGAGGTTACGCTCAACGGCCAACACGTTGACCCTGTCCCCTATCTTAGTAAAAACCTCAGTAAGGAGGAATTTGAAAAGATTATAGAGATCTCGCAAACCAGTGATCTCGTACTCGACTATTAAAATCCCATGAAATACATTCTGGCTTTAGTACTGCAAGGGACACTCTTGTGTGCAATGTACAGCCAGGCAAATGATACTTTAACCATTATTGGGGTTGGAGATATTATGATGGGTACTAATTTCCCAGATAATTCCTACATGCCCAGGGGTAATGGGGATTATCTACTCAGGGATGTGTCCCCTATTCTTGATAATGCTGATATCACGTTCGGCAACCTGGAAGGAGTCATTCTGGACACGGGAGGAGTTGCTAAAAAATGTAAGAATCCTAAAACGTGTTACCTATTCAGAAGCCCCTCCTACTATTTGGACCACCTTAAGAAAGCAGGATTCGATTTGTTGAGCAATGCAAATAATCATGTAAACGATTTTGGACTGGTGGGTAGGCAGGAGACTGCGCGGTATCTCGATGAATATGGTTTTCATTTTGCAGGTTTCTACTCAAAACCCTACACAATCTTGGAGTATGATGGAAAGAAGATTGGTTTTGCAGCCTTTGCACCCAATCAGGGCACCGCAAGCCTTTATGATTCAGTCAGGGCTATGAAAGTCGTCAGTCACCTCGATACAATTGCGGATATAGTCCTTGTATCCATCCACGGGGGCGCGGAAGGAAAAGAGTATCAACATGTTACGAGGGAAAATGAATACTTCCTCGGGCACAATCGGGGCAATATTTATGATTTTTCACGTAAAATGATCGATAGCGGGGCTGACCTGGTTTTTGGACATGGGCCTCATGTTACCCGCGCAGTTGATTTATACAAGGGCAAGTTCATAGCATATAGCCTGGGTAATTTTTGCACTTACCGTAGATTCAATCTTGCCGGGCCCAACGGATATGCTCCTATTATTAAGACATACCTTGACAGTGAAGGCAATTTTTTGAAGGCTGAAGTATTTTCGATACGACAAGTACCTCCGGGCGGACCCAAACTCGATGCTGATCATACGGCATTTAAGTACATGCAAACACTCACAGAGGAGGATATTCCAGAGGCGGAACTGAAGTTTGAACTTCCTTTCATCTATCCTGTAAAATGACCAGGCAGTTCAATGTACTGCTTGTACTCATAGTGCTGGGTTCCTGTGCGAAGATTCCGGTAACCGTTGATACCTCGGACATAGAAAACGAATTTCGGATTTTGCGTGAATCCAAAATCTACATCCCTGATACAATTATGGTCGGTGTACATCGGATCCATGATTCAGTTGATGTCAATATCAGAATCTCCACCTTTCTCGGTAGCGAAAAAAGAAATTATTACGGAAACGAGGCTCCGGGCAAACTCAAGGTCAAGTGGAAATTTGACCTTGGATCAGGGATCACTAAAGTTGGCTCAAGTACAAGAACATGGTCGGGTGCAGGATGGACGGGGCAGCCACTTTTCGTTGAGGAGAATGGCCATCCCTACCTGGTACAAGGCTCTTATGATCATCGCTTGCGAAAAATTGATGCTGAATCCGGTGAGGAAGTATGGTCCTACGAATTTGACGATGTGATCAAAGGAACGGGAAGTCTTTGGTACAACAGAAAGGAAAAGGCCTCTGCAGACAAATTGGTAATATTTCAGGGTAGCCGGTATGGCGTGGAAAATGATTTCACACAAAAGGTGATTCCATCTTATAGGGCAATTTCGTACTTCACGGGCAAAGAGCACTGGCGATTAAACAGTAAACGAACTAACAGTTATAGCCGCGATGTTGATGCTTCGGCCCTTATTTATAATGATACGCTTTACATCGGGCTGGAAAATGGGATATTCATGGTACTGCAACCTGACAAGAGATATGCAGATTCAGTTGATAATATATTTCAACCACTTATTATTGACCAGGAGTTATTGTTTGACCGAAAGGATATTAATCAGCATGGAGGAAACCTCGTAACGGAATCCTCACCCTCTCGCATAGGAAATAGGGTCTATGTTGCCTCAGGCTCAGGCCATATCTATGGCTATAATCTCGACAAAGACAGTATTGATTGGGATTTCTTCATCGGATCAGATATTGACGGATCCGCTATAGTCACCGAGGACAGTTGTCTACTCATTTCTGTAGAGAAACAATACATTGAAGGAAGCGGAGGAGCTTTAAAGTTAAACCCCAGGGCGACTATTGAAAATGCAGTCGAATGGTTTAAACCGGTTGAAGATACCGTGTTTGTCTCCTGGAAGGGTGGGATTATCGGGAGTATTGGAATAAACGACGCCACAAAACCTGATGGATTTCCTTCATTGGCGGCTTTCCTTGCATTGGATGGAAATCTATATGTGGTGGATGCCAGGGAAAGATCCAGGACTCCCAAAGGCAACTTAAAAAAAGAGACAGGGTTCGATGGCAAAACCCTTTACCCCGTGCCGGAAGAGATCTTTAGGTATGAAATTGGCGCTTCAATCAGTACTCCCATATTTGTGAAAGACAAATTGGTCGCGGCTGGATATAATGGAATTTACCTATTTAAGTATAATCAGGCAGGAGAATTTATTCTCCTTGACCAGTTTACCGGAGGGGGGTTCGAGGCCACTCCTATTGCTATCGATGGGAATATCTATATCGCCTCCCGAAACGGGTACTTGTACTGCTTCGGGGATTAGGTAGTCATAAAGCGGAAATTAATTATATTGAGGCTGATTTGTCGTCCCTATCAATGGAAGGTTCACAACCCAAATATTACAACATAGGAGAAGCTGCCAAAATGTTCAAAGTGGCTACCTCACTTATACGCTATTGGGAAAGTGAATTCGATATTCTTCAACCAGGAAAAGATGAAAAGGGAAATCGCCAGTATACCGAGGAGGATATTGAGAAGTTGCGACTGGTATATCACCTGGTCAAAGAAAAGGGCTATACACTCAAAGGAGCTAAAATAGTCCTAGCCTCTGAAGACGATACCATTCAACAACAAATGGAGTTACTGCATTCTCTGAAAAAAGTCCGAAGCCTGTTAACGGAATTAAGAGAGAAGATATAGTAACCTTATGACAGAAGAATCCAGGGCCTTGCTGGCTCTTCACCTGATTCAGGGAATCGGAGGAGCCACCATTAAATCCCTCCTTTCTCATTTTGGATCAGCACTTTCCATAATTGAAGCACCTGAATCACGGCTAATAAAGGTCAATGGCATAGGTAAAACGCTTACAAACCTGCTTCGTGAATCCGGCACTCTTAAACAAGTTGACAAGGTCATTCAGCGATGCAATGAACTTGATATAAAAATCATTGACTATTCAAATCCGGAATTTCCGGCCAGGCTTTCACATGCTTTTGATTCACCCCTCATACTTTTTATGAAGGGTCACCCAAATTTGAATGAGCAAAAAGTTATATCCATTGTAGGCACCCGCAGAGCTACTCCTTATGGCCTTGAATTTGTTGATCAACTTGTGGATGAGTTGTACAAATACCAACCTTTGATCGTGAGTGGTCTTGCCTACGGAATTGACATAGCAGCTCATACAAGGGCATTGAAAAATAATATGTCAACCATAGCAGTATTGGCCTCCGGGCCAAACATCATCTATCCCAATAGGCATAGGAATATCGCTAACAAAATGTTGAAAAGGGGGGCTGTGTTATCCGAGTATCCACCCGATGATGCACCGGATCCCCGTAGGTTCCCTGCAAGAAATAGAATTATAGCCGGGTTATCAGATGCTATTGTTGTAGTGGAGGCGGCTGATTCGGGTGGTGCGCTTATAACCGCCAGGCAGGCAAATGATTATAACCGGGAAGTATTTGCCCTTCCCGGCAATATAGATCAACGGCATAGTTGTGGCACAAATAACCTGATAAAATCACACCAGGCCAGGATAATCACCTGTGCTGATGATATTGCCTATGCTATGGGCTGGGATATTATCGAAGATAAAAAAGAGGAATCATATTCGATCCCCGAATCTTTCGGGGAAAATGAAATCAAAATTTACAGATTAATCAGGGATGAAAAAGAGATTCACATCGACCGACTGAGTTGGCTATCCACTATTCCCGTTAATAAACTGGCATCCACCCTTTTAAAACTTGAATTTGAAGGATTCGTTAATTCTTTACCCGGCAAAAAGTTTAAATTGACGGGGAAACGAATTCATGTTTGAAGATTACTATAAGATCCTCGGTGTTGACAAGAACGCGGATGCTGAGACCATCAAGCAGAAATACCGTCAACTTGCAAAGAAATACCACCCTGATAAAAATCGATCAGCAGGAGATATCTTCAAAAGAATCTCAGAAGCTTATACAGTACTTTCAGATCCTGAAAAGCGCTCAGAGTATAATCTGAAATGGGAATACTATCAATTCCAGGATACCCTGGAATCTATCAATTGGGAAAGAGGTACCTCAGGCAGTGAATATCACCCTGGAAAGGAAAGTAGTATCTACGATTTTCGTAAGCGTGAATATACACCAAAGGCATGGATGTACGGGAGAATAGTCATCATCCTGATTATCATGTCTGCACTTCTAATTCCATATGGGATCTACTACTACTCAAGTGTATTCTATTATAAAGAAGGATTGGCACTGGAAGCATCAGGAAATTACGTTGATGCCTACAATTCCTACATCAAATCCATGAGCCGCTGGGGTGCCAGGAATCTTGAGTCGTGCTATCGCGCCGGATTGATTCAATTAAACCGTGGTTCTTCAAGGGAATCCATCCCGTTTTTTCTCTCTTGTTATGATTATACTAATTCAGATAGCGTGGAGACCTGGTTACACTACAAAACGGCCATCGCCTATAGCAATATTGGCGAATACACGAATGCATTAGAGGAGCTTAACTCAATAAACAACAATAGCTTCCTGGGAGATTCAGCAAGGTTGTTGACAGCCGAAATTAGAATCTTTCGTGCAAAGGAATATCAACGAGGCATTCAAGATTATGAATACTTAATCGGAAGGAATTTCGAATTGAAACAATCCTGGTTCGGTATTGGATGGGGGCACCAAAACCTTTGGGACTACAAAGCAGCCATTAGTGCTTACACAGAATGCCTGGAAATTGATCCTGAATACTCCCTGGCTTACTTTTACAGGGGATATGCTTATCATTATGAGATGGACTCAATTAATGCTTGTATGGATTTTATGCAAGCTGAAAAATTCGGTTATCCATCAGCAAGAGATGCATTCCTTGAGAAGTGCGCGGACAGTCTGAAATTCTTCAGTCCTCCAACTGAAAATGAGTTTTAAATAGTAGTTTTGCTTTCCAATTAACCACAATGAACCCAGAGGAGGCTAAAAAGAAAATAAGCGATTTATCAGAAAAACTCCATTACCACAACCAGTTGTATTACATGGAGGACCGCATCGAAATCTCTGATTTTGAATTTGATCAGATGATGAACGATCTTATAGAACTTGAGAAGGAATTTCCCGATCTCATGTTGCCAGACTCCCCTACTCAGCGTGTTGGGGGAACTATAAGCAAGGAATTTCCAACGGTCCGTCATTCATCCCCTATGCTATCGCTAGGTAATACCTATTCCGAGCAGGACCTGATTGATTTTGACGGCCGCGTTTCAAGGGGACTGGGTACTGATAACTACCAATACTTCTGCGAGTTAAAATTCGATGGTGTAGCTCTAAGCCTGACTTATAGGGACGGAATCCTTGTAAGGGGTGTAACCCGGGGTGATGGAGTACAGGGTGATGATATCACCCCCAACGTAAAGACGATTCGTTCCATACCTCTCCGGATACACTCAGATTACACGGGAGAGTTTGAAGTTCGTGGGGAAGCCTTCATTCCCAAGGAAGAATTTGTAAACCTCAACAAAAGAAAGGTGCAGGCAGGTGAAGACACATATGCAAATGCAAGGAATACAGCATCGGGTACTCTCAAAATGCAAGATTCAGCGGAGGTTGCCAGGAGAAAGCTCGACTGTTACCTCTATTCACTTACGCTTACAGACCGATCGATAGAAACACATGAAGATTCCATTCATTGGATGGAAAAGGCTGGGTTTAATGTGTCAGACACCTACAAAAAGTGCTCTGACATAAAGGAAGTGCTTGCATATATTCATGAATGGGAGGAAAAAAGACAACAATTACCGGTAGAAACAGACGGTATCGTAATAAAAGTTAACAGCCTGGATCAACAAAATGAATTGGGATTCACAGCGAAAAGTCCCCGATGGGCAATAGCCTATAAATACAAGTCTGAAAGTGCTGAGACTGCCCTACTCGATGTAACATACCAGGTGGGAAGAACCGGTGCCATTACACCTGTCGCAGAGTTGGACCCTGTTTTCCTTGCGGGAACCACCGTTAAGAGAGCATCGCTTCATAACGCCAACGAAATTGTCAGGCTAGACCTTCACCACAAGGATGTAGTATTTGTCGAAAAAGGAGGTGAGATTATACCCAAAGTGACCGGGGTTAAACTAGAAGCAAGGCACGCAAATGCCGACCCGGTAATATATCCTGCTGAATGTCCTGAATGTGGCACTGCACTTGTGAGAACAGAAGGTGAAGCTGTCCACTATTGCCCGAATACAATGGGATGTGCGCCCCAGATTAAAGGAAGAGTAGAACATTTCATATCAAGGAAAGCACTGGACATCGATAGCCTTGGTGAACAAACCATATCCCTTTTGTTTGACAAAGGACTCTTGCATTCTCCTGCAGATTTGTTTGATTTGACATACGAACAGATCATGGAACTGGAGGGTTTTAAGGACCTTTCCACTAAAAATGTCCTTAAGGGGATTGAAGCCGGAAAAAATATCCCATTTAGCCGTGTCCTGTTTGGTTTGGGCATTCGATTCGTTGGAGCAACGGTAGCAGAGAAACTTGCGACGCATTTCGGCAACATCGATAACCTTGCAAAAGCGGGTTTTGAGGAACTATTGTCTGTACCCGAAATCGGTGAAAAAATCGCCGCCAGTGTTAATGACTACTTTAGCCAGGATCTGAATATCAAGGAGATTGATCGTCTCAAGAAGGCCGGCCTGCAACTGGAACTAGAAGAATCAGACCAGCCCAGTTCAGATGTACTCAATGGAAAAACTTTTGTAATTTCGGGCGTCTTTACGGAATTCAGCAGGGACGAGTTGAAACAGACTATCAAAAGTCATGGGGGCAAAGTAGTTTCTTCCATATCCTCAAAACTCGATTATCTTGTAGCTGGAGAAAATATGGGGCCTGCAAAGCTGGAAAAGGCAACAAAACTGGATATCAATATTATCAGTGAGCAAGAATTTAAGGAATTATTAGCTGAAGCTGCGGATGTTTAGAAAACCTCTAATTAAATACAGGGTACCAAGAGTTAACCGGAAACTATTATCTCTCAGGAACTCCGTTAGGTTTATCGAGGCCAAGAATATCGGCATTCTCTTTTGCTCTGATACTCTTGAAAAACACCAGGCTGTGAAAAGGATCATTGCTGAACTGGAAGGACTTGGAAAACAGGTGGATGTTCTGACCTATCTTGGAAAGGGAAAAGATAACCATGAATTCCTGTTCAAATATTTCACCAAAAAAGACTTCAATATGTGGGGAAGGGTCGAAAACTCACACATTACAGATTTTGTGAATAAAGAATTCGACTTTGTTCTCTGTTTCGATTTTCAGACCAACCTGTATATGAAATATATTCTTTCTGCCAGTCATGCAAAATGCAGGATCGGCTATTTAGAAGAGGAGGCGGGAGACTACTTTGAGCTCATGGTCAAATCGAAATCCAAGACGATCCAAGACCTGATCGACACGATAAAGCAATATACTTTCTCATTGAATTGATGATAACTGATAATCTGAAGGGACTGGGAGTAGCTCTGGTAACTCCCTTTGACAGGGATGACAGAATAGATTATGAAGCCCTTGAGAGAATTCTACAGCATATGAATTCGGGTGCCGATTACCTGGTAGTATTTGGAACAACCGGAGAATCGGTTACCGTATCTGCAGATGAAAAAGCCCAGGCCTTGCAGTTTATTAAAGCTCTTTGGAAAAAGCCCATCGTTCTGGGTTATGGTGGCAATCATACCGCCGCACTAATTGATGGAATCAAGCACATCGCATGGGATGGAATAAGTGCAGTCCTTTCTGTAAGTCCTTATTATAACAGGCCTTCACAAACTGGAATAATTAAACATTATAGCCTGCTGGCAGACCATCTCCCAATTCCCCTTATTCTTTACAATGTTCCCGGACGGACGGGATCGAAATTGACCGCGGACACCACACTTAAATTATCAGAACATCATAACATCATTGGGACCAAGGAAGCCAGCGGTGACCTGGAACAAATTCGGGAGATAACTGAGAAGTCGGACGAATTCCTGGTAATCAGTGGAGATGATCTGCTAACGCCGGAGATCCTGGGTTTAGGGGGGCATGGACTAATATCTGTATTGGCCAATGCATATCCCGCCGAATTTAATAAAGCTATCCAGTTGTTCTTAAAGGGAAATGAAAACGAATCCCGCAGCCTCTTTAGAAAGTTCGATGAACTTAATACACTGATGTATGCAGAAGGTAGCCCCACTGGAATAAAAGAGCTCATGCACCAAAAGGGATTATGCCTGAATAATGTCAGGTTACCTATGGATCAGGCGAGCAAATCACTCAGCCAGAAAATCAGCAAGCATTTGTTTTAATCAATCCAGTCCGCAACGAAAACATTCGTATCCCTGGTTCCACCATTATTTCGGTTACTACTAAATACAATCTTGGTTCCATCCGGTGAAAACATGGGGAATGAATCAAAAACAGGATCGAATGTTACCTGCTCCAGATTATTTCCATCAATGTCAATCATGAATAGATTGAACTGAAAACCCCTGCTGCCATGATGATTGGAAGAAAATATTACTTTTTCTCCCGAGGGATGGAAAAACGGTGCCCAATTCGCTCCTCCAAGGTCTGTAATTTGCCTGAGATCAGATCCATCGGCATTACAAATGAAGAGTTCCATTGCTGTAGGTGCTACCAGTCCCTGGTTCAGGAATGATTTATATTCCTCAGCAGCCTCAACACTTTCCGGACGTGATGCCCTGAATATAATCTTACTGCCATCCGGTGAAAAGAAAGCCCCACCGTCATACCCCAGCTGATCGGTTATCTGTTTCTTATCAGTTCCATCAATGTTCATTGTCCAAAGTTCAAGGTCTCCTGAGCGTGTGGAAGTAAACACTATTCGATCACCCCGGGGAGAAACGGTAGGTTCAGCATCGTATCCCGCTGAATTTGTCAGTTGAGAAACGATATTTCCGTCAAGGTCAGCCACAAAAATATCATAGGTATCATAGACCGGCCATAGGTACTTTCCTTCTATCGAGGGAGGTGGATCAGGACATGGATCACCACCCAGGTGGGTTGAGCTATAAACGATGAGCGTATCGCCCGGTAAAAAATATGAACAGGTGGTCCTGCCAAGGCCTGTACTAATCATACTTGGTCGTTCATGTGCCGGTTCATCGATATCAATGGTGAAAATCTGATCACATTCCACCCCCCATTCTTTATAATTGGATTGCAAAGTCAGGCGGGTGTTGTCAAAACTCCAGTAGGCTTCAGCATTATCGCCCCCAAAGGTAAGTTGCCTGAAATTAGCCAGGTGCTTTTCGCCGTCATAGCTCAAGGTATCTTCTATTTGCCCTATTATTTCAACTTCTTCCTGACTTGTAGACTTGCCACTGCAGGAGGCCATGTAAAAAGCTACGAGACTAATCAGTAATACCGAGCTCAGATTTAAAAAACTGTTCATACCCATCCACAGTCTTTTCAATTGAGAATTCTTCATATGCCGTTTTAACTCCATTTTTTATTAACACTTCTCTTAAATCCGGGTTCCGTATTTTCTTGAGATGATCTACCAGTTGATTGATGTTCTCATTTTCAAACAGAAGCCCATTTACGCCATCTCTTACTACATCCTTGATTCCTCCGAAATCCGTGGCAATTACCGGACATTGCATTGCCATGGCTTCTAATAATACCAGTCCGAATCCATCAGTAATTGAAGGCAGCACCTGGACATCAAATAACCTGTAATAGTTTAGGATGTCCTCAGGTGGTACTTTGCCCGCGAAGATAACTCTATTTGTCAATTTGAACCTATCCAAGTGTGGTTTTAAGCGATCTTCTTCAGCACCGGCGAAAATCAGAACAGCCTCGGGGTCGTTGAGTACCTTCACTGCTTCAATTAGTTGATCCTGTTTCTTCATCCTTGATACACAACCGATTATAAACTGAGATGGATCCAGTTGGAATTTGTGTCGCAACTCGGCTACACGCCCCTCACTCCATTGATTGTAGCGTTCTGCAGGGATTCCGTTGTGAATTACATGTAAATGGTTCTCGGGAAAACCCTTTTCAATAAATATTCTTTTCAGTTCGTGGCTGATTACTATGAACTTATCCGTACCCCATCGATAGAAATAGTTCTGCAGACCGCCAATTGATTTTGGAGGCTGTCTCCTGGTGTGGTAAATCTTTACATTCAGCCTGTTCTTCCATTTCGAAAAGATGGTGGTATAGCGGTCGAGGCTGGATTGGGCATTGATAATCTGAATATTGTACTTCTCAACGACCACCCGTATCTGCTCAATATTATTGAAGTCCAACCTACCCTTGAATTCCATGTACTCCCTGACTACGGAACTACCTTCAAGTAATTTATCCAGGAGACTGTCTTTCCTCAGTCCTACTACCGATGTGTGACCCCTGTCGGCCAGTCCTTTCGCCAGAAATGCAATACTATTGGTAGAACCTGTCAGGCTCCCCTGGTAGGTGATAAGGAGTATGTTCAACTATCCGACCCGATTTTCTGGTATTCTTCCTTCTGCAACTCCTCCTCCTTCAAAGTCCTTCTTAGGATCTTTCCAACATTAGTTTTTGGAAGTTCCTCTCTGAATTCGATATGCTTTGGTTGCTTGTAACCCGTCAGGTTTTCTTCACAATAGCTGCGAAGTTCCTCCTCGGTGAGCGATGGATCAGATTTTACGATGAAGATCTTAACAGTTTCCACTGATTTCGGATGTGGTACTCCAATGGCTGCTGCTTCGAGGACTTTTGGATGATCGGCCAAGACATTCTCTATCTCATTGGGATAAACATTGAATCCCGAAACGTTTATCATATCCTTCTTTCTGTCTACGATCTTAAAAAAACCTTCTGGATCCATAATCCCCATATCACCGGTTCTAAACCAGTCTCCCGGGAAAAACACATCACTATTGTCACGCTTCCAGTATCCCTTCATCACCTGGGGTCCCCTCGCACAGATCTCCCCTACTTCACCTTGCGGCAATTGATTTCCATCTTCATCGAATATGCCCACCTCGGTATCGGGAGTAGGTATCCCGATGCTCCCCATCCTGTGGGTTCCATCGAGGGGATTCACGGTTAGTACCGGGGATGTCTCACTCAATCCGTAACCTTCAACAAGAGGTGATTGGGTGATCTCTTGCCACTTGCGTGCTACAAAATCCTGTACAGCCATTCCACCCCCCATTGACACTACCAGGTTGGAGAAATCCAACTTTTGAAAATCCGGGTTATTCAACATCCCGTTGAAAAGTGTGTTTACACCTGTTATTAACGAAAAGTCATATTTACCCAGCTCCTTGATGAATCCCTTCATATCACGCGGGTTGGTAATCATAAGGCTTCTCATACCCATCATGAAACCGAAAATTCCATTTACCGCAAGGGCGAAAATGTGGTACATCGGGATTGCAGTTACGATAGTTTCCTGTTTATCTGTTGAAAGGAGAGGTTGAAACCATAATCGGATTTGTTCAGAATGCGCGATGATATTTCTATGAGACAATTCAGCTCCTTTTGATACGCCTGTCGTTCCGCCCGTGTACTGCAGAAACAAAGTATCTTCCCTATCTAATTCAGGTTTTTTGTAATCCTTGCCGGCACCAATCGAGAGCACCTTTTTAAAAGGGATTGCCATTGGAAGGTGGTATGAAGGCACCATCTTCTTGATATTTTTCACCACGAAATTCATGATACTCCCCTTTAATCCCCCCACCATATCTCCTATCTGGGTAATGATTACATGTTCGATCTTGGTCGATTCCACTACCTGCTCAAGCGCATGGGCGAAATTGGCCAGCACAACCACAGCCCTGACCTCGGAATCGTTGAACTGGTGTTTCATCTCCCTGGGTGTGTAGAGGGGATTGGTATTGACCACGATCAATCCGGCACGAATGGCTCCAAACAAAGCAATCGGATATTGTATTAGGTTTGGCATCTGAATCGCAATCCGGTCACCTTTTTGGAGTCCTATGGACTGAAGGTATGCGGCGAAATTACGCGATTGGGTATCAATTTCAGCGAAAGTTATTTCCTTTCCGAAATTGACAAAAGCCACACTTTCGCCATTTTCTATCATTGAAGAATCCAACATCTCCATAATAGATCCATACTTCAGGTCACCAATAGACTCGGGAATTCCTTCGGGATAACTTTTAAACCAGGGAAATTTGCTCATAATAATTTTATCTAGGGGCATCAATTTAGCAATCCGTACTGAACGGGACAAGGAGTATATACTAAGTGGCCTAAAAAAAGAAAAGCCCAATGAATCGCTTCATCGGACTTTTGCCAAAAGAAAGGAGCTGTAGAGGGAGGGCTCGAACCTCCACGGAGAGGTTAGCTGCGGTTTCCCGAGTTTATTCCTGTTTTCTCCACCCCCGAGACAGGAGGGCTTGTCTTCCTATTCCAACACCCTACAGTGTTAATCATTGTTTCAAATGTAATAGTACATACTTTTCATTGCAAATTTTGTAACTATATAGTCGTTATTTTTCGTTTTAAATTAATATTAAACACTTTTGTTACTTTTTTCATAATATACAATTATTATTTACCCCCCTTATTATCAAATTTTCAATGTATCTTTGATCACGCTTAATCACTGGTAAATAAGAGGCGTATTCTTGCTTATATTATAATTATAGACCATGAAACTTGACGAAGTTGATATTAAGATACTTGAGGTTCTCCTGAAAGACGCCAAAAAACCATACACAGAAGTAGCTAAAAAAGCTTTTGTATCAGGCGGTACAGTCCATGTAAGAATGAGAAAGATGGAAGAGGCTGGCATTGTTGAAGGGACCACACTTAAGGTTAACCACAGCAAACTCGGATTTGATATCACCGCCTTTATAGGTATTTACCTGGAAAAAAGTGCTTTATACGATAGTGTAATTGAGGAATTAAAGAATATTACTGAAATTACTAATATCCACTACACAACCGGTAACTATTCCATGTTTT